>NZ_VFJB01000005.1 GCF_008362905.1 Deferribacter autotrophicus | reverse complement strand
TGCCCGTATCGCTTTATTCGGACACCCGTATCGCTATCATTCGGACACTTTAGACACTAATTTTAAGACCCCTTCTATGCAAAACTAACCTCACGGTATTTTTTAGTATCACTAAACTATATTCTCCTCTGATTTCAGTTTTCTAACACTTTCTCCGCTAAGTTTTATCTTATGACTGCTATGTACCAATCTGTCAAGTATTGCATCTGCCACAGTGGCATTCTTTAGACAATCATACCAGTTATCAATTGGTAATTGAGAAGTAACTATTGTTGAATTCACGCCAACTCTATCCTCTATTACTTCTAATAAATCATTAGCTTCATCAGCCTCAAACGCACTGATACCAAAATCATCTAAAATGAGAAGATTAAACCTTGCAAGACGGGAAAGCATTTTTATATAATCACCTTCTAACCTTGCCAGTTTTAATTCTTCCATTAATCTGGGAACCCTGTAATATCTCGCAGTATAACCATCAAGAATTGCTCTGTTTGCCAGTGCTTGAGCTATATAGCTCTTCCCCGTACCAGTAGGCCCAGTAATAATTATGTTCTGTTTTCTTCTCAAATAATCACCTCCTATCAGAGAAGTCATTATACTTTTATTCAATCCCCGTTGAATACCGTAATCGATATCTTCCACCCTTGCCATCTTCTCTTTCAGTTTTGCGGCAGCCAAGTTTCTTTTAATCTTTCGATTCAGCCTTTCCGATAGTTCGGCTTGAAGTAACTGAATTAATCTTTCTTCAAAGGGCATTTCGTTGTAAACTGGGTTTTCTTGTTGTTTGGTAAGTGCAGCACTAAACCCTTTTAAACTTAATTGTGATAAAAGATTATCAAGTTCCATTACTTTTCCTCCTTCTCTTCCTTGTAGTATTGTTTACCCCTTATATTCTCATGCTTATTTAAAGGGGTGATATCTTTTTTCGGTCTTTGCTGATAAGATTTGGTCTTCAAGATAGTTTTTACGCTTTTTACTGTAAACGCTCCTATTGAAATCGCTTTTTGACAGCTTAATTCCAATTCCTTTGCAGAGTATTCATCGGATAATTTTAATATCGCAATACAGGTTCTATAAGCATTTACAGGGTGATTCCTTGATTCCATTATCATTTTCATCAACTTAGTCGTATTTAAGCCTATTTTAGATGCCCAAAAAAATATTCTTTTTGGACTCCATCTTTCTTTACTCAATACGTGGTTAGGTGGCATATGTTCATCCAAAGTAGAAGCTTGACCTTTAATAAATAACCTGGGATGAACTGCTATTAATTTACCTTTGAAAAATATTTCTACGGTAGTGTTGGAATACCATACATCAACCTTTGATTTTATATATTGATAAGGAACAGAATAATAATTACCTGCAACTTCCACATGATAATCTAAATGAACCGTTCGTAATAAGTGCTCTCTATATTGGTAACGCTTCTTAGGTAATGGTAGCAATTCTTGACGCTCTAACTCCTCTAACAGCTCAAACCTACTCTTACCTATACCCCTTATCTTTTTTTCATTGTATTGCTCCATAAGAGGCTTTATAACAGCATTTATCTCTTCTACTCCGTAAAACACCCTATTCCTCAATTTGGCTAATATCCAGCGCTGTATCCCCTGAACTGCCTGCTCCACTTTCGCTTTATCCTTTGGATGGTTAGGTCTAGCTGGAATTATTACTGTATTGTAATATCTTGCCATATCTAAATAGCTGGAATTCAATTCAAGGGTTTCTCGAGTATTCTTTATTACTGCTGATTTTAAATTATCAGGAATTATTTGTCTCGGAACTCCTCCAAAATATTCAAAAGCCAACGTATGAGACAATATAAACGAAGACTGCTTTTGATTAGGAGTCGCATGAACAAATACCGCACCCGAGGCTCCAAGTACTGCTACAAATATTTGAACTGCTTTCTCCTCTCCTGTACTTACATCAACCATATTCATCGTTAATCCTGAATAATCAACAAACATCGTCTCCCCAGCATAATATATCTGACGCATTGTAGGGGATAGTCTTTGAATATAATCTTGGCAATATTTCTTAAACTGAGTATAGTTGTAACCTTCCGGATGTCTTTCTTTGTATTCCTGCCATAATAGTAACCATGTGACACCTTTTTTGCGTATCTCTTCAGCTATGTATGCAAAATCAGGTAATGGACGGTTGTTTCTTGACTTTGCTTTACGCTCTGGGAATAGCTTATCTTCAAGCTCATTATCCAAAAGCTTTAGCCCTTCTTCTATCGATAATCCCGTTATTTGAAAACGTGTACAGTAATCTAATACCGTTGATTTGGGAACTCCTAAAGAACGGCTAATTGCCCGATACGATAACTTATTTTGAAATCTTAAACGTAAAACATCTTTTACCATAGCCATAGCTAACCTCTTCATTTTTACTCCCCCTTTGTTTACTTTATGGGGAGTTTAGAGGTTAGTTTCGCTTAACTCAAGGTGTCCGAATAGTAGCGCTATGGTGTCCGAATGTTTCCGATACGGTGTCCGAATAAAAACGATATCACTGTCCGAATGTCAGCGATACAGGCACTTGGAATTTATAAAGCATTGCAAATATTGTTACCGTATTCTGCAAACGAATGGATAAAAACTAAGAATCCTATTTTTGACAATAAAACCCCATTGGAAATAATGTTGCAGGGAAGAGTTGCTGATTTGTATATAATTAGAAGATATCTGGATGCTGAAAGAGGAAGTCTTTATGAATGATATTCCTGTAATTTCGATAAATTGGAAAGAAAGTTTTAGGATAATACCTACATTATTTCCTGAGAGGACATTATTTGATTTTGCTGAAAGCGAAGAAGAACTTGAATATATCTATTATATAGAAAGTTTAACTAATGATAGAATAAGAGAAGAATTAGGTAATCTTGAAATAGTCCCTAAAAACGAATGGGTTTACGGAGAAGGAACCACACCAATTATGGCAGCTTTTACACATCCAAAAGCTGCAAGGTTTAACACTGATTTTTTTGGCGTATACTATGCCAGCAAAGAACTTACTACAGCTATCAGAGAAACTGTATATCATAGAGAAAAATTTTACACTCAAAACAGTGCTCCTCCAGGTGCTTATCACATGAGAGTTTATTCTGTACCTGTAAAAGGAAACAATTTCTATGATATAAGAAATAAAAACCTTTTTTCTGAATACTATCACGAAAGTAACTACACCAAATTACAACAACTTGGTATCAAAGCCAAAAAAGAAAATAGAGATGGAATTGTTTACAAAAGTGTGAGGTATACAAAAGGAACAAATATTGCAGTTTTAAGACCAAAAGCTACAATTCCGCCATGTAAAGTTGTTAAATTACTAATTTACTATTGGGATGGAGAAAGGTTAAATACTGTTACTGATTTAGGTAAAGGTGAAAATCTTTTAAATGATAAATAGGAGTAAATTGGCTATTTTAACAACGATTAGAATATTTTTAACTCTTGCAGTATCGATACTTGCTTTTACAATAATACTTGGAAAACGGTTTTAAATATGGTGTTTAGGAGTGCAATAATAATAAAATAATGGGAGGGTATTATGAGAGATAAAAATTACATAACTATAGCAAATATGAATGAAGTACTGGAGAAAGTTAAAAAGGATTATGATTCTGTTTATGTAAAAGATGGATATATAATAATCAAAACGGTTGATGAATATGATATACCACTAAAAAAGTGCAAGACAGCGGAAGAGATACTTGAGTGGGTACATCATTTACTGGGTAAAAAATGGGCGTCAAGAGGAATAATAAGAAGATTTATAGAAATTGCATGTAGCGAAAATAACATAGATGTTAATTTTTAAGGTATAGAAAAATTTACTCTTAAGAAAAAAGTAATAATAAGAAATATACATTGAACTTGATAGTAAGATGTATGAAAATGAAAAAATAAAAACCAATATTAATTAAGTTTTCCATAATTCATAGGTATCCCAGTTTTCAGGAAATCCATTTTTAGTTGTAAAATTGTAAGAATCTTTTTTAATATGCTCAATAATTCTTTTTTTCCAATCAGAATTACTACATATCAGGTTCATAAAATAAGCAAGTATAGATATAATACAAAAGAGCTTTTTATTATCTTTGAAGTATTTTTCCATATTATACATTTTTCTAGGTTTCTTGGGTTTAATACTAAAATCAGATCTATTCCATATTTTAGAATGATGAGCACATAGGTTCCTTAAATGAGCCATTGAATGCAGCCAAGATTCCAATATTATAGGTTTTAGATTATATTCATCACTAATTTGTCTTTTTATGTTATTGTGTAAATTTTTATATAGTTGAGATATTTCACCAAAAGTTAAAATTTCTTTTAATTTCCAAAAAGGAGGATAATCATTGGAATATTTATCATTATAATATTTTATAACTTCATCAGGAAATTTATCATTTAATTTGTCTGCTACTATTTCCATAAAAGTTTTATAAAACTTAACATTTTTATAATTTATGCAACTTAAATACCAAAAAGAGTCATTATAAGCTAAACATGTTTTATTGGAAATCACAGATTTGATTGATATTTCGATCCGTTCTATTGCATCCATGATTATTAATCTTAACTGCCTATCGAAATTATAAAGATTTATGATATCGCTAAAGCTAATATTATCTTTAAACACAAAGGTTTCACTGCTATTAGTAGCAAAATCATGAAAATAAATTTTTAAGCGCTGATATCCAATATGCTTCAAATAGTGAGGAGCTCGCCTTATTTCATCATCTTCTGAAAATAATAGATTTCTCTTCTTCAAAAAATCTATATGTTCTTGCGAATCTAAGGGAGGTTTATTATAATTGTTGTTTGGCATTTTAAAAAAGGGTTACCCGCCAAGTGAGCATGTTCTTATAGAACAGAGGCCTGGCGGGTTCGTTAGTTTTATTCATATACAATTTTTACGTGATGTCAAGAAAAACTTTTTGATAAAATAATTGGTTTCGGGGATTACCACTAATATTATAGTTATCTAATTTATAATTCTTTTAAATCACAATAAGTTAGTATTAAATAAAGTCAATAATCACAACTTAATACAAATGCTCCATCTAATTCCAGCGGTAAAACAATTGTTCTAAAATTTCTACTTAAAGCATCTTCACATAAAATTTTTCTATCTGACTCATTATCGATATATTTTGTATTATATTCTGCATTAAAAACCGGTTTACCAGAGTTAATAAACAGCATTAATAAATCACACTCATCAAATTCATGGCATTGTTCATTAATAGCAAAATCAAAATATGGTAAGAGATCGCCAATTTGGTCTAAATCGATTTCAACCCTATAGCCAGTCCTCTTTTATGCGCTTCATTTGATAAAAAAATGTTGTATGCTATTTGATCTTCATAAGTTATAGAAAAACCTGTATCGTTGGTATAATCGTCAATATTATCTGGTTCAACTCCATCGCATCCTTTTTCTTTTGCAAGATTTAGTCTTTCTGTCATAATTGTTCTTACATTTTCACTTCGTATATCAAGCCATCTTTCTCCTTCCCATTTATCAAGAGGATTACCTATTTCAGATTCTTTGAATTCATAACTATCCTCTCTCCAATCTTCATATGCTCCCGCATTAAAATAACATATAATCTTTTTTCCTTGAGCTTTTAGTTCTGTAATTTTCTCTTTTGGCGTATCAAATAAATCTATATCAAAAAGTTTAGCGTTTACGTCTATTAAAGTCCCCTGTAACTGCCAGTACCAGGTAGTATCTATTGTTGGTTTATACCATAAAATAATTTTATTCTCAGCCCTATCTGAAGATGACCCGTTGCAGCCAAAAATTAATAACATAACAAACAAGATAATAGTAAAATAGAATATTGTCAGTTTAGCTCCTTCCATTTTCTTTCAAAAAATTCTTCCATTTTAATAGCAGTCAATTCTGGCTCTTCGTCATCATTTCTAAAATCTTTTAGAAATTCAGCGAGTTTCTTAAACTCCTTTAAGTTGTTTGTTCTTCTATCTAAATCATCATGTTCTTTGAATTTTTTAAAGTCTTTTTTCATCATTCCCCCTGTTATACAAAAATACCACACAATATAATTATAGCATTTAATATTTTATTAAAAAATATTTTTAGGAAGGATTGATATGATTTTTTCTTTTTTTAAAAATAAAAATCAAAAAAATGATATAGAAACTTCTATAAATGAAATAATAGCCTCTCACGAGCAATTTTTTGTTAAAATAGATAACTTGCTACCCTCTTATAAAGATGTGGCTTATAAGCTCTTTTATGACGTTATCAGGAGATTTATTCGTAAAATATACGATGCCCCTGCATCAGAAAAACATCATCATAGTGAACCTTTTGGATTATTAAAACATTCACTTGAAACTGTTATACACGCACTAATAGAACAACATAAAATACTTGAATTGAAATACGACACTCATGGCAATCTTGACAGTCAATTTAATTTAAAAAACAAAGAGAGAGTCCTTTACAGAACCGCTATTAGCGCCTTATTTCACGACGCAGGAAAAATGTTTGATTTCATCATTAGAGATGGTAACGTTGTTTTTGATCCTCTTGAGGATAATCTGCTTGATTTCAAACTCAAATATCCAAATTGTGAGCTGATATGGAAACCAAATAGAACTAAAAAGCATGAAAAAAGAAATATTATTCTCCTTTTTGATATTTTAACCCAGCAGGACAGAAAATATCTATCCGCTGTTAACTTCCTCCAACTGATTGATGATTTCTTTGGTTACGATCCAAAAGATACTTTACAGGAATTGATTAAAGAAGCTGATATTAGGAGCGTGACAAAAACTTTTACTTCTACTTCTAAAAAAGAAGAAAAAGTTACAAAGCAAACAGAAAAAGGCAATTACATTCAAGAAGAAGATGAAACAATATTACTTACAAACTATTTTCTTAAATCTTTACAGGATTTAGTAAATCAAAACACATTTGCAATAAACAGGCTCGGTGGACAGCTTTTTGTTTTAGATACTGTTACGTTTGTAGTTAATCCTTTAGTTATTGAAAAGTCATTAGTTTACATGAGGAAAAAATATAACTACAAAACAACTAAAAACCACATAATTTCAATTTTAAAAGATAAGAATGTTATCATCTCAGATGAATCAGGCAAAACTTTTTTCCATGCTGATATATTGTTTCCTAATGGCAAAAAAATAACTCTTAATTTCATCATCATCAAAAATAAATTCCTATGGGGCTGTTCTAAACCTGAAAATTTCGCAGGTGAAATAAAATTAAAAGATTTTATTAGTATAGATATGGATGAAGAAGTAAAAGAAACTGAATCTGAAAAAACAAAACTTCCAGAAACGCCAAAGCAAGAAACAAAACAGGAAAATCAATCCGATAAAAATACAACCTCATCAAATGATGAGCCAAAAGAGAATAATCAAATACAAGAGCAAGAACAAAAACATGAGCAAGAGAACACATCTGCTAAGCAAAAGCAAAAGAAAAAGTTGCCTCTATATGAAAAGCTTATATTGACATTAAAAAACATGATTAAAGGTAATGTGATTGAATTAACCACTAATTCTGAACAGCCTATATTTATTACTACAATTAACAAACAAAAATACATTGCAATTAAATATCCGCAGGGTTTTGATTTTATTGCTGAAAAAACGGGCTTTTATGACGTTAGCTCACCTGATAGGAAAAAAGAAATCGAAAGAATATGTAACAGTTTAAATAATTCTAACTATGTATTGCTTGTTGATAAGAGATGTGTGGTAAACATTGAAATTAAAGGGAGAATAATAAAAAGTGTTCTCGTGTATTCAAGTGTGCTTTTTTGAATAATTTTTTTCTGCAAATACCACAAATTTCATTCAAAAATTTAACTATATTTATTCATAGAAATTAATAGATAAAAATAGGAGGAAAAAAGATGCAAAAAGAGATAAAAGAAATGAATTTAGAAATCCTGGATAATCTTATTACACTTGACGATTTCTGTAGGATTTTTAATATTTCGAAACATACGATTTATAAATATACCTCTTTAAGGATGATTCCTTATTATAAATTGTTTGGCAAAATATATTTTGATAAAAGGGATTTGTTAAATTTTATAAAGAAACAGAAAAAAGCTTAATCAGATTGAAATACTTGTTGTAATTTATCAATTAATTTTCTTTGATTTAAATGAGCGTAACGTTGTGTAACTTTGAAATCGCTATGCCCAAGAATTTCTTTTATTTCATATAAATTAAGTCCGTTCTGGATACAAATGCTTGCAAAAGTATGTCGTAGATCGTGAAATCTAAAATTTTCATCTATGCCAGCATATTTTAGACATGTTTTAAAAGAACCCTGAATATCTTTAACGGTAAATAAATTATCATTTTTTTTCAAACCCGTGGTTTTAATGTACTCTTGAATTTCATCCTTTAGCCTTGATAATATAGGAATAAACCTTGTTTTCTTGCTTTTTGTGTTTTTGCTTTCTAAGGTGATTATTTCATTATCAAAGTCAAAGTTATTTACTTTCAATGATAATATTTCGCTCTTACGCATACCTGTATAAACGGCAATCAATATAATATAATAAAGTTGCCTATTTTTGTTCAATTTCGCTACTTTTAGCAGTTTTTCAATTTCTTCTAACGATAAAATGTTATTAATTATTTCTACTCGTTGAGATTGTTTAGCCTTTACAGGGTTTGAATTAATAAAATCCATTTTAATTGCATAGTTAAACATATTCTTAAGTCTTGATATATACCTATCGAGGTTATTAACATTTTTTTCGTTTTTCAAAAACTGAAAAAATGTATCTATGTCAATAGGTTTAATAGATTCTAATAATTTATCATTAAAATAGTCTTTTATTATGTTGATACGATATTTCTCAATTTCATAACTTTTATTTTTTGTTTTGTAATAAGGGATGTAATAATTATCAAGAAATTCACTGAATTTTAAACTTTTTATCTTTTGTTGTATTTTTAGTAATTCTTTATCCTCGTTTAATATTTTTAGTAGAAATCGTTCAGCCTCAGTTTTTTTGCTGGTGCCTGTGGATTTAAAGATTGTTTTATTATTCTTTTTGATTCTGATGTAAAAGATTTTGTTAAGTTTTTCATTGCATTTTGGACAGTAATTTATTTTCTTGAAATCTTTCTTATAAAGACTTATAAATTTTTTACATTTGCTACATTTAAAATACAAGCCTTTCAAATTATCCTCTCCGGAGTCCTGCGGGATGTAGGGTTACACTTTGGGTTACACTTTTGGAATAAAAAAATCAAGATTTTTTTGAAAACTTATAAAAAATAATACAAAAAGATATAATTATAACTTATTGATAGAGCAGATAAAATATTATTATTTATAATTTTTAGTTAATTATGATAATTTTAAAATTAAAGGACTTAAAATCCTGTGGGCCTTTCAGCCCGTGCCGGTTCGAGTCCGGCCCCGGGCATTTATTTTCAATAAATTACACATCCCAGTTCAATACATAAGAAAAGGAATAACCGCTTTGTGTCTAACTTTTGTCTAACCGGGCGTTATAAGTTACGATATTAGACACTTCTACTACAGTTAACTCATTTTTGCCGATTTCTTGCATAAACTTATTTGGAAAAACAATATCCAAGAAACCTATTAAATGCAAATAATGGGCACGTAGTTTAATACTTTGATGCACAAATACAACACTAACTTGCATTTAAATGATAATATTAAGAAGTTTAGATTTTACAATTTTGCAAATTTATATCTTTTACTATTTCAAGGTTGACAATGTTTAAAACAATTTACAGGGTTCTATCCAGGCTATTATCCATAACATACGCAGTTTCTGCCAGAGTTTTTGGCTTTATACATTAAATCATCAACCCTCTTTGTAATAGTATCAACTGTATCACCTTTTTTATATTCAGTAACTCCAAAACTCGCAGTCACATTCCCTACTTTATCAATATCAAGTTCGCTTATAATATTCCTTAACTCTTCAGCTAAATAAGATGAATTTAAAAGTTTAGTTTCTGGCAAAAGTATTAAAAATTCTTCTCCTCCCCATCTAGCTAAAATATCTACCTTTCTAATTCTATTCTTCACAGCATTTACAACACTTTTTAAAACTTTATCTCCTATATCGTGTCCATACGTGTCGTTTACTTTTTTAAAATGATCTATATCAAACATAATTAAAGAAAATGTCCTATTTGTCCGCCTTGCTAACTCTATCTCTCTTTCAAGTTTTTCAGCAAAATATCTCCTGTTAAAAACTTTTGTGAGTGGATCAGTTACAGACATTTCTCTTAAAGTATTTTCTATCTCTTTAAGATGCGTGATATCGACACAATAATGCATATATTCATTTTCGCTTACTGGAATCCACCATGTTTTATAACATTTCCCATTGTCCTCTAATTCTACATTAATTGATTCTTTTTTTTCTAAAGCTTCATCTGCAAGACAAAATTCACATTTTATATTTTCCGGTTCAGTACCTTCTTCAAAAAACATTTTCCTCTCTTTCTCAGGTAAAAACTTACAACCAAAAATACTTTTCCAGCACTTTTCTCCAACTCTTGATCCAAAATCTTCAGCTAATTTATTTTGTCTTAAAATAGTCCTATCTTTTTTAATGAACCACAAATAACCAGGCAATAAATTAAAAAGTTTTTTAATAATATTAGATTCTTCTTCTATTTTTTGATACAGATATTTCTTCTCTGTAATATCTAAAACTGTTCCAACAGCTTCTATAGGGTTACCATCTTCATCAAAATATACTTCTGCCTTATTATTAACATATTTTATATCGTTACCTACTATAATCCTATGATCAATGTCGTATTTTTCTCCATTTAATGATTTTTGCCATGAATTTAAAACATATTCTTTATCATCAGGATGCACTCTATTTAAAAATAGCTCAAAACTAACAGGCTTATTTTCTTCAATACCGAACATTTTATAAGTCTGTTTTGACCACCATAGTTTATTATCTTTTATATTTAAATACCAGCTTCCTACTTTTGCTACTTTTTGAGCACGGTTTAAATAATCTAAATATGTCTTTAGTTTACTTTCTAACTTTTTAATTTTATCAATTTCAATGCATATACCATATAAAATGTGTGGTTTACCATTTTCATCATATGAAATCACTTTCCCTTTATCCAAAACCCAGACAAAATGTCCATCTTTATGCTTCATTCTCATTTCACATTCATAAAATTCTGATTTTCCTACAAAGTGATCATTGATAAGCTTATTGGATTTTTTCAAATCTTCAGAATGACAGAATTTTTCCCGTGTTTTTATAGTTACAGGAGATATTTCTTTTAAGCTATACCCAATAATTTCAGCCCATCTTTCATTAACTTCTATTTCACCTGTTTTTAAATTCCATTGCCAAGTCCCAATATTTGCAGCTTCAATAATATGAGATAACTTCTCTTTTTCCTTGTTTAAAGTGTCTTGCAATTCTCTAATATGAGTTTGATCGAAAAAATATCCTCTTATCTCTTCAACACTGCCTGCTTCATCTCTGACTATTTTTGTAAAATCATATATCCAGAGGTAATGCCCATCTTTATGTTTTAACCTGTATTCCTGTTGGTAAGTATTTATATTATTTGAAATGTAATATGTAACCTCATTTTTAATCCTTTTTAGATCTTCAGGGTGAATAATATTAGCATATTTAAAATCATCTGCCAAAAGCTCACTTTTATCGTATCCTAAAATATCTTTTATATTATTAGAAACATAGCTGACTGGCCAGCCCTCTTCATATTTCCATATAATGTTTACTACAGGCCCCTCGTTAAAAAGATCCCTCTCCTTTTCAACAGTTTCAAGAAGTAATTTTCTATTCGTTATATCCCTATTACTTACTCGCCTTCCTAAAAATTTACCATCCTCACTGTATACAGGTCTGCATACATGATAAATCCACTTTGTCTTTTTATCTTTAGTAATTATTTTAAATTCAATAAATTCATTATCTTTGGATTTTTTTAAATGTGTTTTTTCTACATGTTTCTTATACATGGATTTAAAATCTGTGTGAACTATCTCAAATAATAAATTTTTATTCTTTATAAACTCTTCTGATGAGTATCCAGTTATCTCTTCACACCCTTTTGACATATAAACTATATTGAAGTTTTCATCTAACCAGTATTCCCAACCATAAGAGTAGTCTGCAATTATCTTAAATTTTTCTCTTTCTTTCTTAATTATTTCATCTTTTTGAAAACTTTCAGTAATATCATTAATTATTGTTAAAAGAAAGTTATTATCTCCTACCGTTATCAGGCTTGGGTAAACTTCAACAATACGAATTTCACCATTTTTTAATTTATGTTTGCATACCAATCGATTATCTTCTTTATTTTTAGCTTTTTCCATCCTTTTAAAAATTTCTTCTTTTGAAAGCAAACTTATATCAAAGATTGTAAGTTCTAAAAATTCTTCTATGGTATAATTATAAAATTGAACTGCTGCATTATTTGCATCTATTATCTTTCCTGTTTCAGGATTAATAATGAGCATAACTGCAGAATGGTGTAAAAATATATCCTCAAATTTTAGATATCTATGCGATAGGCTTTCAATTAAATTATCCATTAAAAGTTACTTAATAAAAATTTTTTATTTTAACCAAACCTTTGTATAGTTACATTGAAACTTATTTTATGTCAATAAATTTAATTATTTATTTTAAGTATTTGTGTATATATTTGCCTCTTTTAAAAAATTACTAAAAAAATTTTACTGCCTTTAAATAATTCGAAATTAACATCAATTCGATAAAGTATATTTATAGTTTATCGAGGATTCTGTATTGAACTGCTTCCAAAATATGCTCTGACAGAATTTCTTTTAATCCTTCCACATCTGCAATCATCCTGGCCACTTTCAGTATCTTTGAATAGGCGCTTGCCGATAAGCCCATTTTCGTCACTGCCTGTTCCATCAACTACAAACTTGATTCATCATCATGTCTGCAATACTTTCTAATCTGCTTCTCATTCATTTGAGAGTTGTGTTGTACAACATCCCTTCTTCCTTAAACCTTGCCATCTGTATCTTTCTTGCCGTTTCCACACGCTTTCTTATACTCTGGTGAGCGGTAGTAAACCGCATACCTAACTGTTATATGTATGAAGTTCAGCTGGGATTATAGGAAAAATAAAGTATAAATCAAACCTCCTGTTATAACCAAATAATGCAATGAGTATTTATGATATTCTAAGTACATCTTCTTTTTATTTATAAATCTCAATGCAATTATATTAGCTAGAGAAGCGAAAACTATTCCGTTACCACCTACATTTACACCATAAGCAATAGAAAACCATTCATGAGAAAATTTGGACATAAATATGCTTGCAGGAACATTACTCATTAGCTGCGAAGAAAGCAATGATAACATAAAAACCGAAGATGGATTTTTTAAATTAAATTGACTGATAAAATCTGAAATCAAAGATAATTCACTGAACAAGTGAAAATCAATAAACATTACCACAAATAGCACGATTAGGGCATAATCAGCTTTTCTAAGCACATCTCTGAAAAGAAATAGATAAAGAAAAAGCACAAATACTATAGTATAATAAATCTCAAATTCAATAGACAAAATATAACCCAACAAAAGAACCGCTGAAAAAATAAATAAATTTTTATTTATTTTAGTATCGTTATTATGCGGCTTGGGCATTAATCTTCTTGCCGGAAATATTATCCAGCAAAAAGCAATAAGTATGAGGAATTGAATCATAAAAAGAGGTATCATTTTTATAATGAAATTAATAAAAGAAATATTCCATTCATGCCATAAGAATAAATTTTGGGGGTTGCCTATTGGTGTTAAAGACGATCCTACGTTTACAGATATTGCCTCAAAAACAATGATTTTTTTAATATCATTCTGCAAAAGTTCTTGAAAACTCAATGTTAATGGAAGGATAATAAATAATGCTATATCATTTGTTAAAAACATGGCAAGGATAGATGATAACAAAATAAAATATAATGCCAACTCTCTCTCGTTATTTATTCTTCTAAGATGCTTTTGAGCTACAGACCGTAAAAAAGAGCTTTCTTTTATTCCTGTTGTAATTATTAACAATCCTAGTAAAGCAACAATAGTTTTCCAATCAACATAATTTGGATAATGCATTACTTTCTCTGGATGCAGAATAATCAAGAAAAATAGCAGAATCAGGAACGGTAAAAATATAATGTTTTTATTAACAAATACTCGCATTTTTTCACTCATTCTATCCCACCCATACCCATAATTTCAAACTTTTTCATATCTACATTGTGGGTATTATTCCAATTTATGTATATATACGCAGTATTGTTGTTTAGATTTTCTATTCCTCTTTCTAAATGTTTGAAATCTTTTTTACTCATATTAAACCCTTTTCTCTAATAATTTGCTTTAATCCTTTTCCTGTAATTGGTTGGTATAATTACTATTCTAAGGACTATCATATAACTCACACATATCTTCTAAGAGGTATGCCTATTTTTAAATCCTTCTTATGCACAATTTCTGTAAACTATCCATTAGCTATTACAATAATCAATAAAATATATAACTATTGCAGATACATTGATATATTTACAATATCACTTAAAAAATGTAAGCAATGCATGTAAAGTTGTTAAAGGGTGTGGTGGACAGCCTGGTATATAAAGATCGACTTTAAGAATACCGTCAACTCCATTAAGCTGTTCAGGATTGCCTCTAAAAGGTCCTCCAGAAATAGCACAGCTCCCGGAAGCAATAACAATTTTTGGATCAGGTATAGCTTCATATGTTTTTAACAAAGCTTTTTTCATGTTTCTTGTTACAGGACCAGTCACAATGATTCCATCAGCATGGCGTGGAGAAGCGACAAATTGGATTCCAAATCTTGAAAGATCAAAAAACGGCGTATTTAGAACATTTAAGTCAGCTTCACAGGCATTACACCCTCCAGCAGAAACCTGTCTGAGCTGGAGAGATCTTCCAAAAAGCTTTTTAAAGTGTTTTTTTGCATGGATTTCTAATTTTTCAATCATTCCATCATATATAAGCTGCTCAGGATCTGTTACTGCAAGCTCAAAATCATTTGAAAACTTAATAAAAGAGCCATTAGATAACTCTTCACATAACCCACAGAAAACACATTTTCCTAGATGAATAGTTTTTTCTTTTGGATCTATTGCATCTTGAGGACAATTTGAGGCACATAACTCGGCTATTTTCTGCTCACAATTACTGTTTATTTCAGGTTTTCCCTTGAATCTTTCTGGCAGTTTAATCTCTTCATTTGGATATTTAGAGGTTCTATATCCCTGCTCAATCCTGTTTTTAATAATACTAAATAGCATGTATCACCTCTTAAAGATCAAATCCACAGTAAGATAAATTAAAACTTTTATTACAGAGAGGAAAATCAGATATATCTTCATTCCTCATAGCTATAGCAAGTCCCATCCAGTTATGAAAAGAAGGATCTTTAATCTTATATCGCAATATATCCCCTTTAGAGTCTGTAATAATACAATGAGAGAGCTCGCCACGCCACCCTTCATGGACTGTTACTACAAAATTATCAGGCTCCAATTCGAATTCAGTATGTTTATATGAATTATTATTTTCAAGCTCAGTAAGCAGCGTCTCCACAATATCCAGAGATTGCAATGCCTCATTATACCTAACAAGAGCTCTTGCCATAACATCACCAGTATGCTCAGTGACAACCTTTAACGGTATCTCTTGATAAACCCCAGCTGGTAAGTCGTAACGTGCATCATAAAGTATCCCAGATGCTCTGGCTGCGGGACCAACAAGACCTAGTTGTTGTGCAATCTCAGTTCCAACAATACCTGTTGATTCAAATCTTCCAAGTACACCAGCCTGATTAAAGAGCATATCTCCAATATGGACAATTTCACTTTTTAATTTTTTTATACGATTAACAAATTCTTCCTTTTGCTTATCCGTTATTGAAAACCTGATTCCTCCCGGTCTGATGAGCCCTTTTCCGAA
The DNA here is from genome assembly GCF_008362905.1 of Deferribacter autotrophicus. Lineage (NCBI taxonomy): Bacteria > Pseudomonadati > Deferribacterota > Deferribacteres > Deferribacterales > Deferribacteraceae > Deferribacter > Deferribacter autotrophicus. The sequence goes on along the minus strand of NZ_VFJB01000005.1, from coordinate 350,165 downwards.
TCTATTTCCACATATTGCAAGAAGCATATTTAGAAACTCACCCCGAATTCTTCCGTAATAAGAAGCAGGAGGCAAAAATGCAATATCACCGCTTAATGCTCCAAGATCACCTATATGATTGGCAATACGTTCTAATTCCAAAGCAAGCCCACGAATCTTTTTAGCTTCCATACCTACTTGAATATTAGCCAGTGCCTCAACAGCTTCTGAAAAACAAAGGCTGTTAGCAACTGCTGTATCGCCAGCGATAGATTCAATTATTACTGGAAGCTGTTTTTTATTTGCATTTAATATTTGTTTTTCTATTCCTCTGTGTTGATAGCCAAGTTGAATCTCTAAATGTAAAACCTTTTCCCCAGCGCAATTAAATCTGAAATGCCCAGGCTCAATGATACCTGCATGGACAGGTCCAACGGCAACTTCATGAATTTCCTCTCCTTCCACTGAATAATACTCATATCTTCCTGGAATGTCTTCAGAGTAATCGTTTCCAAATATATCTTCTTTTCCCAGATAGTTAGCATGATAACGAACGGACTTTAACCATGGATGTCCCACTGGTTTAATTGCAAACTGTTCAGCTATTTCTCTTTCAAACATGTGAAATTTTGTGCACTTGCAAGTTAAGGCAGGGTATTTTTCCGGAGTATCGCTTATACCCACAAAAAGCCAATTTTTTCTCCTCAATACAGCAACTAATCTAATTTTCCCTTTATCTTCGTAAGCAAAATAATGAACAATATAGTAATCGTTCAAAGCTAATGACAGAATCTCTTCATAAAACTCATCAAAGGAAAAATGCGGAATATCAGCTAGTTTTATTTTTTGGCCATTATTTATTTTAAGTAACTTGTTATCCATGTATTCCCCCAAATACAGCTATCGCATTAAGGATGGTTTTGTTTAAATAATTAATATTGCAAAAAGTTAATACAAGTGAAGCCAACAAAAGTGCATATTGAGGAAAGATCCTTGTTATTTTTTCTCCTACTTTAATATCATAATCAAAATCATCAAAAGACATCTTCATTAAGTACCTGGAAAAACCTGCAAAAATGACAATCAGACTAAAAATAAATATTCCCACACTTACATAATAACCTTTCTTAAAAGCACCAATTATTATAAAGAATTCACTTATAAAAATCCCAAAAGGTGGAAAGCCTGCAATTCCTATAAATCCAGCAAAAAAAGAAACAAAAGTTTTTGGCAAAAGTCTTACGGCTCCACCAACTTTGTCTATCAACTTAGTACCATAAGCAAGTAAAATATTTCCTGATGTTAAGAATAAGGAAGACTTAATAAGTGAGTGGTGTATAAGGTGTAAAATTGCTCCATACGCTGCAATACCACCTATCCCTGTGCCAAATGCAATAATACCCATATTCTCAATACTTGAATAAGCTAGCAATCGTTTATAATCAGATTGTTTAAGAGCAAAAGTAGCCGCGATAAAAATTGATATGAGGCCAAAAACTATAAGTATCCTGTCAGAAAAACTTCCAATCCCTGCCAGATGAAGAATTTTATTAGTTTTAAAAATGGCCAAATAAGCACAATTTAAAAGAGCACCAGACAATAGGGCTGAAGCTGGACTTGGTGCTTCACTATGCGCATCTGGTAGCCATGTATGCATAGGTGCTAGCCCCATCTTTGTCCCATAACCCACTAATATAAATACAAAAGCAGCCTTGAGCCATTTTTTATCAAGTTTAGTAGCAATATTGCTAAGCTCTGTAAAAGAAAGAGGAACATCAATCCCTTTAATATTCATTGAAAGAGCGACAAGAAATGATCCAAGAAGAGCAAGTGCTATTCCAACAGAACATATAAGTATATATTTCCATGTAGCTTCAAGTGATTTCTTTGATTTATGAATGAAAATAAGTGGAGCACTTGCAAGAGTTGTAGCTTCAATTGCAATCCACATAACAATAATATGGTCAGCCACAGCCACTGCACTCATCGCTGATAAAAAAAGTAACATAGAACCAATGAAAATTTGCTCATTTCCAATTTCGACATCTTTTAAATAAGATATTGAATACATCGAAATAAATAAAAACAGAAAAGAAGTAATAAGCAGTACTAATAATCCTTCTGAGGTCAAAGCAAAATAGGAATTGAAAAACGGTTTTTGCGGTTTAAACCACAATATCAGTGTGAAAAGAAAATGAAACAATCCTGTAAATAATAGTATAAATTCCCAGTATTTTTTTAACCCTAATACTATAATACCTGCCAGCAATGGAAGCAAAAAAACTAACTCAACCATACCCTAATCCTTCAATGTTCTTAATAAGTTTGTATCTACATCTTCAAAAGTTCTATTTATATTATGTAAAATTATACCCATTATCATTATACCCACCAGAATATCGAGAAGAACTCCAAATTCTACAATATAATGGTTATGATTAGTAAGTGTAATTCCAACGAGGTATATTCCATTTTCCATCATTAAGTAACCAATAACCTGTGTAATTGCTTTGCGTCTTGCCATTAAGAGAAAAATACCACTTGATATGGTAGTTATTGCTGTTGGCAATAAAAGTAAATTACTGTGATTAACAGGCAGATTGAACTTGTCACTTATCAAGGTAGAAACAACTATTATTAATAAACCTGAAAAAATTGATGCATGGTATCCAATAATAGGCTCAAGCTCTTTTTTAACAATAACCTTTTTAACTGCAAAGTATATGAAAATCGGAATTAAAATTCCCTTGATAAGGATTGTTAATAATACAAAAGTAACATTGCCAATTGTTATTTTCTCACTTAGAAATAAAGGGAGCAAAGAAACCACAAATCCTTGAAAAGACATTATGTAAACAAGAGCAACAAGTCTGCTCGAACCAAGACAAAATAGTAAAGATAGAAGCACTAAAGATAAAATTACATTAGCCAAATCATTCATTTTATGAACTCCATAATGAGTATAGTTGCAAAGAAAACCAACGCAAAAGATGTAAGGATAAACTTCGGTACTTTATTCATTTTAAATCTTGCCATAACTGATTCAGTAATCCCCACAACTATATAAACAACACTAAGTATCAGATAAAAGATAACTATACTAATGAATGTATTTTGAAGATAATGGGGGTATATCAATAGTGTTATAAAACTTGCGTAAAATAGCAGTTTTAAATATGAATTAAGATGTATGAAAGCAAGATCGGGGCCACTGTGATCAAGTACCATTACCTCATGAATCATTGTGAGCTCAAGGTGTGTTGCCGGATCATCTACCGGCACCCTTGAATTTTCAGTAAGAAGTACCAAAAATAAAGACACTGTAGCAAGTAACAGGGATGAACCATAAGCACTCCAGAGATTTATCCCCTTTTCTCCAGTGAAATAGGATGAAAGGCTTAATTCACCAGTCAACCCATAAAACATGATAAGAATCATAAATATAGTCGCTTCGGCTAAAGCTGAAAAATACGCCTCCCTACTTGTCCCCATCCCTTCAAATGACGATGCCGTATCAAGTGCAGCAATTATGGTAAAAAATCTACCAAGACCCATCAAATACAGAAGAACAATAATATCCCCATTAAAAGACAAAACAGATGGTAATCCAGCAAAAGGCATAAATAAAAGAGCAATAAAAGTTGTGCATAACGCAATAACAGGTCCTAATCTGAATATAAAAGTTGTACTGGAGCTGTATACTGACCCTTTTCTAAAAAGCTTCAATAAAGTATAATAGTTAATTAAGAGAGATGGCCCCTTTTTCCCTGCAAAAAAAGCTTTTACCTTTAAAATAACGGCAGAAAAAAATGGCGCTAAAAGTACCGAAACAATAAACAATATAATAGATTTCATCTCCAAACCTCTAGACAAGTAATAACAGTACTACAATGGCTAAAAGAATATATCCTATATAAAGCTGTATGTTTCCATGTTGTATCCATCTTAGCCTATCAAAGAAAATCAAAGACTGTTTAACGACCGGCTGGATAATATACTTCTCAGCAATATCAATTACTTCTGAATGGTAATGTGTTTTTTTAGGAAATAGTTCCTTAATTTCATTAAAATCCTCTTTTATTGGAGCAAAAGGCTTATAAAAATTTATTATTGAAGATGCATAGGAAGACCCGGTATATTGCATTCTAAAAGTTGGTTTGCTAAAACCGCAGTCCCAGGTCGGAGTTTTAATGATATTTTTTCCTTTATAAACTAAGGTTCTAAATATCAGAATAAATATAAGTATGATGAAAAATAAAACTGCTATAAATGATATTCTTCCGGTAATACTCAAAAAGTCATTTATCTGAATATCTTCTGAAACAAGTTGCAGAGATTGCACTCCTTTAAAAGCCATGTTGACGAAAACTTCCGGAAAAACACCTATACCAATACAAATAATTGCCAAAATAACCATTGGAATAAGCATGCTAAAACCATTTTCAAGAGCTTTAGAAGCATTTTGACTCCTCGGTTCACCTAAAAAAACAATTCCCACAACTTTTGTAAAGCAAGCAGAAGCCAATCCACCTATTACAGCAAGAGAAATAATTGCAAGAATGGAAAAAATATAAGATATCCCATTATGACTTATACCTTTAAAACTGCCAATATATATAAGAAATTCACTAATAAACCCATTGAAAGGAGGCAAACCAGATATCGCAAGAGAACCTATCAAAAAGGTTATACCCGTAATTTTCATATTTTTTAAAAGACCACCTAACTGCTCAATAGATTTTGTTTTGGCTTTATGAAGAACAGATCCGGCCCCCATAAAAAGAAGTGACTTAAAAATTGAATGATTTAAAACGTGCAATAAACCTCCGGTAAAACCTAAAATTGACATTGCAGAATTACCAATTGACACACCTATCATACCAATCCCGATACCTGCGAGAATGATGCCAATATTCTCGACACTGTGATAGGCAAGGAGTTTTTTCAAATCGTGTTGACCCAAAGCATAAACAACACCCAGCACACCGGAAGTAACTCCAAATATAAGAACAATATATCCAAAAATAGCGGCACTTGTATCAAGCAATGAATACATCTTAACAATACCGTATATTCCCATTTTTATCATTACGCCTGACATAACAGCAGATATGTGACTTGGCGCCGCGGGATGAGCATATGGAAGCCATGTATGAAGCGGAAATATCCCTGCTTTAGAACCAAAACCTGCAAATGAAAGTAAAAATACTACAACCTTGGCGGTAAATGGAATAGAAGATATGTGTTCAAATCCTAATTCTCCAGTAAATGCATATATCACGCCAAAAGCAGCAAAAATAAGCATTGCCCCAATGTGGGTAAAAATAAGATATGTATATCCAGCTTTTCTCGTTTCTACATTTTGATAATCATAAATCACTAGAAAATATGAAGATAGTGACATAATTTCCCATGAAAACGCAAATGTAATGATGTTGTTTGCATTAACAACCAGAACCATAGAAATAATGAGCAAACTGTAGAAAAAATAATTAACAGCAGTTCTAAATGCCTTTTCCGGCTTGTCCATGTAATGAAAGCTATATATTACAGAAAGTACAGATACCGAATAAATAACTACCATGAAAAAAGCTGAAAGGCTATCTCCTTTAAATGAGATAGGAAAAATATCGAAATATTTATATAATAGAATATATTTGTCACCATGCATTAGCATTATTAAAGCACTAAGCACTCCCATAAAACTTCCAGCACCAATTAGCGCAATGCTCATGAGTTTCATTACGACAAATTTTCTATAAAGAAAAAGGGGCAAAACACCGCCAACAAAAATTATAAAAAGGGGTAGGAAGAAGACATTCATAGATTACCTTCCAAAAATTTTATTCTCAAAATCTCTTATAAAATCCAGCAATTCCTGTCTGGTAAACTGCTTTTTGATACCTGCAACAAAGTCTTCATCCATTGAAAGTCTCCTAAGCTTCATATCAATTATTGCCTGTTCAATTCTATTTGCAGGTAAAACAAGAAAAATAGCTTCAGCTTTAGTACCATCAAGCGCCTTAAAATCTTTAGGCTTTTCCAGGAAAGCAACGATTATCATTGTTTTTTCAAAAAAAATTGGTTTCTCAAAATCAGGCATCATATATGCTATTCCATTTAAAGTAGAAGAAACAATAGATTCCCTATAAAGAATAGATGCTTTCAACTGCTGAATATCAATTTCATATATTGAAGGAAGCATATTCAGAAGTTCGCTCAGGATTTCTTCCCTGTTTTTCCCATGTAGCCTGTAGAAAATACTACCCTGCATTATAGCTTCTATAACACTTATCTGATAATTGATTTTAAAATCAGATCCCTGTTGTTGAGACTCAATCCATTTCTCTATTTTATCAACGTTAAATCTCCACTGCCCACCTATTTTAATAGCAAAGGGAATACGGTTATCATTTACCATCCTATAGACAGTTTTCTCTGATATACCTAATTTATCTGCAAGTTCTTTTACAGTAATAAACGTTTTGTCCATTTGTTATCCTTATTGTCCAATTTTGTCCAAATGACAATAGCTCCAATTGCTTGTCTTGTCAATCTTAAATTTTACCTGACATCACCTTATTTTTACAAAAAACTATTCACAAATTGAAAAATGTATTTCCTCAATTCATAGAAAACTAAATGACTGATAAATATAAAATAGAACTGGCAACCCTAAATTGTGTTATCAACTTTTTGATAATTTACTATTAAAAAATAGGGTTATTGAAATTGATTACCCTGTTTGAAGGGACAACGATTAGGCTGAAGACAACAAGAATGAAGATCCAATTTTACATGAAATTTTGCAGATTTAGACTACAGAAAACACGATCTATCAATTTGGATCAGCATAACAGTTTAACTCATAGAATTTGACATACTTATCCAAATTATAAATTTCGGTAAGTTTACTATTCTAAATGAATTAATGACATTAACTATTTTTCCTGAACAATGTATGTACCATTAATAATCACCGATTTACCATTTTCATCAATAAAATAAAGACTGCTACCTTTTCTTTCTATATTGAATCTCCCTTCCCATCTTTTTATAACCTGGCCATTATCTGCATAAAGTATAATTTCCCTTTCAATTCCAATTGTCTCAGCTTTGAAATCTTTTAGTTTCTTTTTTTGAGTCTGTGTGCAACTAATTGTGAAAACTAATATCAATAACGCCAGTATTAATTTAATTCTATACATTTCAACCTCCTTTTTCTTAATTACATAAAAATTGCATTACCTGATAATCAATGCTCCACAATTTTATCTTTTTTTGTTTTGGCTGCAATAATAAATTATGACTAATCTAATATTTAGATTCATTTAATATTTTTTCGATTTCATTTAAATCAAAAGGTTTTGCAACGGCAAAATCAAAACCATACTCTTGATAATTAGTTAGAATTGGATCATCTGAATATCCACTTATAACGACTGTCTTTAGCTTTCTTGACAATTTATTTATCTCATCAATTACATCTTTCGCACCTTTTCCTCCAGGTATAGTAACATCTAAAAACACAGTGTCATAAAGATTGTTCAATTCTAAAGATTGTCTTAATAATTTTAATGCTTCATCACCATCCCTAACACAATCAACTGTAAAATTATAACATTCTAGTATCAGTTTGAAGGAATCTCTTATACTTTCTTCATCATCCATAATTAAAATCCTCTTACCTGCTCCATCAATATCATCAATATATTCTTCCTTACTTTGCATATTTTCTTTTTCTTCAGCTGCTGGTAAATATATATGAAAAGTTGTCCCTACACCTAATTCTGTCTCAACGCTCATATATCCTTTATGTTTCATAACTATTGAGTGACTTATAGCAAGTCCTAGTCCATTTCCAGTTTCCTTTGTCGTAAAAAAAGGATCAAATATCTTATCTAAAACTTCATTAGGTATGCCAGGGCCGCTGTCTTTAATAGATATTTTAACATATTTACCTTTTTTCACGGGATAAATATCATCATTAATTATAGTATTTTGACATGATATTTCAATTATTCCCCCATCTTTCATAACATCCAATGCATTGACTATGATATTTTGTAAAACCTGACTGATTTGATCTTTATCCATTTTTACGTAATATATACCATCATTGCATATGATTTTTAACTTAACCTTGCTCCCTCTTAAAAGAAATGTGGCTGTTTGCTCAATTAACTCTTTAATAGATTCAACTTTCAAAACAGGTTCTCCTCCTTTTGAAAAAGTTAAAAGCTGTTTTGTTAACCCCTTGGTATTATCCAATACCTTCTTAACACTACTAATTATATTATCAATTTCATTTATCTTTTTGTCTTTCAGATATATTTCCATAAGATGGATATTATTAATAATAGCAGCTAACAAGTTATTAAAATCATGAGCAATTCCAGCTGCCAAATATGACAAACTTTTCAATTTTTCTATTCTTAGCATCTCTTCTTCAATCATTTTCTCTTTTGTAATATCCTTAAAGATCAACATATAACCTGTCACATTACTGTTTTCATCCTGCATTTTTGTAATTACATATTCAATAGTAATCTCTTTCCCTTGTTTGTTCTTTAATCTAGTTTCTGAGTGGTATCTTCCATATTTTTCTACTTTATTAAAAAGCTCATCTAAAACTAACTCTGATTCTACAAATATTAAAAAATCATCAAGTTTCTTCCCTATTGCTTCTTCAGAATTCAAGAACGTAATATTTTCCGCCATCTTATTAAAAAGTATAATTTTTCTCTGTCTGTCTATCGCTATTACACCATCACCAATCGACTCAAGCATAATGTTAAATTTTGATTTTTCTAATATTAAATCATTTAAAAATTTTCTTTCATTAGTAATGTCCAATCCTGAACTCAAAATAGCCTCAATCTCACCTTTATGATTCTTTATCAATGAATTGTGCCATAAAATAAGTTTTTTTTCTCCATATCTATCAATTATGTAATTCTCGTAATACTCCATTAATACCAACTCTCCATTTATAATTTTATCAAAACTATCCCTAACCTTTTCCCTATCTTTGGGCAAAATAAAGTTGTTAAGCCAGTTTTTCCCATAAAGTTCATATATTTCATAACCTAATATCTCGGCACCTTTCTCATTGATAAAAATAATGTTACCATTAACATCCAATGCCAAAACAATTACCTGAACCAAATTTATATATTTTTGAAATCTACTACTCTCTTCTTCAATTTTCCTAAGTAATTTTTTTCGCTCACTAATATCTCTAACTGATGCCAAAATACATGTTTTACCAAAATAAGTCACTTTCGTTAAAAGAACCTCAACATCAAATAATGCATTATCTAACGGTCTCCTTGCTTCCCACTCAAATGGCTCCACATAACCTTTTTCAACAACTTCATTCCATATTTCCCTGGCTTTATTCATATTCATACGACCCGATGAAAAATCCTCTATTGTGCACTTTAAAGCATCTTCTTTATTTACTTTGTACATTCTTAACATACCTTCATTTACATCAAGCACTTTACCATCGGGATCATGTATAAATATAGCATCCTTAATACTGTTTAGAATGGTATTGACGCTATTATAAGCATTACTTAACTCAACAGTTTTATTATAAATTATTCTTTGCAAAATAAGATAAACACCAGAAAATACTGTAATCAATCCAATAATGATAATAATGAAAATCCAATAATTTTTTTCAGAGTTTATCTCATTAAAAAACAATTTATTGTATAATATGTAATATTTTGAAACCTCATCTGATTTACTATTTTTTATCCACTTATCAATAGATTTTAAAAAATCTTCATTTTTTCCTTTTGTAGAAGCAATTTTTATTTGAACAGGATTAAATATGATAGGTGTTGGAACAATATCTCTATCTTTTAGATAATAACCAACCAATTTATTAACAACGCCAGCATAAATTTTATAGTTTTTAATATTATTAATTATTTCATCATATTTATCAAAATACACAAATTTTACATCGGCACTAAAGTTCTTAATAATATCAATAACAGCTTTGCTATGAATATCGTTTTTCTGCACCCCCACTCTTTTACCTTGAAGATCCGATACGGTAAAAATAGCATTTTCTTTTCTTGCAAAAACCATTCCCCAGTTGGTAAAGATGGTTTCTTTATTAAAATCAAAAAACTCTAATCTTTCTCTGCCATATGCTACACATGGTAAAATATCTATTTCACCATTTTTCAACTTATTAAATAATATAGGCCATTTATCATTTATAAATTTCAATTGATAATTATTTTCTCTTGCAACTTCTTTTATTATATCAATAAAAAAACCATCAGGCTCACCCTTTGAATTAACAAATATTAATGGTTTATTAAAATACACTCCAACTTTGATTATGTTTTTTATCTCTGCATTGAGACATTGAATATAAGACCCAATTATTAAAAAAAGAAATATTGCTAATCTCATATAAAATTATACCACATTATAAAATTGTTATTAAATTAAATTTAAAAGATTTTGTTTATGTGTATGAGCACTTCAATTGAATTAATTGATAAAAGAAATAAAAATTTAACATGATCAAGAAAAAAGAATACTTGCAGATTACTCTATCTTGACTATTAGCCTAAATTTAACTCATCAACTTTTTATAAAATAAATGAATAGGTGTTGGATGGACAACTGTATATAAAAAAATCTTTATAAAATTACTCATATAATTATTGTTTTTTATAAATTAGCTTTTAAATACTCTATTGCTTCTTCAAATGTTAAAGGCTTAGAATAATAAAATCCTTGTGCAGTATCACATCCAGACACTTTTAAATAATCAATTTCCTCTTTAATTTCACATCCTTCAACTACAATAGAAAGTCCTAATTTCTCAGCTAATAATTTAGTAGAAAGTACTATGCTTTGATTTTTATTATTCTTATGAATATTTCTTATAAAAACTCTATCAATTTTCAGCTCTGTAAAAGGAATTGCTCTCAATTGAGCTAATGATGAATATCCGGTTCCAAAATCATCAATGGAAAGTTTAAATCCTTTTAACCTGAATCGCGCCAATGAACTTAAAACTTTATCCATATTAGTAGCCAAACCACTCTCTGTGATTTCTAGAACAAAATGACTAGGAGATATACCACTATTGTTCACTCTTTCAATCAGTTCATCATAAAACCTTTCATCTTCCAACAAATTGACAAATATATTCATCGATACATAAATATCTGGATTTATTTTTTGACACAATTTCATAAATTCAATTACTTTATCAAACATGAGCATTGTAAAAGAAAATTGTATTTCCATATCGGACTCTATGATAGGAATAAACTTAAAAGGTGATACAATACCATCCTCTTTATGAATCCATCTAGCTAAAGCTTCAAATCCATCTATTCTTTCATTTAATAAATTTATTTGTGGCTGGAAATAAGGTATAAACTCTTTATTCTTTATACCAAGTAAAATCTCTTCTTTACTATAAGACTTTTCGACTTTCCCATTTAAACAACTATCCGATTTTTGTCTCTTTAATGATCCATTTTTAAAATTTTCCATCAAATCATACCATGCAGAAGAACTAAACGGTTTTGAAACAATACCCAACACCGGTATTTTATAATGCGTTACAAGGTTTTCAACGCTCTCTAATATTGAACTATCCATACCACTTACTACAACAGCATTGTTTGCTAACTCATACTTATTTACTTCTTCTAAAAATTTTATACCATCCATACCAGGCATATTCAAATCAGTAATAATTATATCATATTTAATACCTTTAGATTTATGCTCTTTTAACTTTTTAATAGCATTATTACCGTTATAAGCACCATCAATAAAATTTACACCAGCATTCTCAACCACTTGTTTAATTATATCAAACTGCAAAGTATCATCTTCTAAAATAAATACTCTAATATCTTTATTCATTATTTACCTCGTTGTATCTCACTTTAACATATTCCATATTTAATAAATACTTTTTATCCATCAACAAGTTAATATATGTTTGTGTTAATAAAGTACCATTTTTTAATAGTAATTTGCCATTTCGATTAAAAATATCTTCAGCCAAAGTCATACCTGGTTTTACATCATCAATCACCATTTCTTTCACACCGTCTGATGATTTAACTTCAGATTGTTCTTCTACTATTTCCTCACTCCTAATTTCTAAATCAAATTCAAAATCTTTCTTTTCTCCACTTTTGAATTTTTTGTTTTCTATATCTACATATACATCTAACTCTTCATAGAATGAAGGAGATTGTACTTGCTTATGTTTTCCTATAGCATTTACTACTCTTTCAAATAATATTGTTGGTCGCGGAGGCTTGACAATAAAATCACTAACATCAAAAGCTATTACATTTTTCACTATATCCAAATCCGTAAAGCTTGTTATAACTATTATAGGTATATTTAAAACTACATCAGACTGTTCTGATCTAATTTTTTTTATCAACTCTACACCACTCATGCCTTCCATATTCAAATCAACTAATAATATATCAAATTTAGATGTTTTAAAAAGCTCAATTGCCTGCTCCCCACTTGATACAGTCATAACATTTTGAAAACCATAATTTCTCAACATATCAGCCATTATCTTTTGGCTCAAAACTTGATCATCAACTATTAATATCTTAGCTTTTTTTACTGCATTTGATAACTTCATGATAAAATCCACCTGGAATAATAATCAAAGATATAACATAAATAATTAACTTCAATACTTAGTTAAAAACTTTAAAATAGTATGTATCAACTCATCAGAATTAATTGGTTTTTGTAAAAATCCATTCATCCCTACTTGAAGTGCCCTTTCTCCTCCAAATTCTTTTGTACTAGCAGTTAATGCTAAGATAGGTAAATCTTTAAAACCATCCATTTCCCGAATCTTCATTGTAGTTTCATAACCATCCATTTTAGGCATTTGACAATCCATAATAATAAGATCAATATCTTTAGATAATTTTTTTAAAGCATCAAGACCATCTTCAGCTTCTATCACTTCTACTCCATACATATTCAGAATATCCTTTAAAACAATTCTATTTACAAAATTATCATCAACTATTAATATCTTACATCCATTTAAAATTTTATAGTTTTTTTTCTCAATATGTTCTTTAATACTTTTAATATTCATAACCATTTCTCATACATATATTTTCTGCAATGAAATCAAAGAGTTTCGACATTGTTAGCGGTTGCTTTGACCAATAACAAATGCGAAACTAATAATTTTTATCAATATTCTCATTTAATGTATATTATTACTTCAACTTATCGTATAAAATCTTTGCATAACTGAAAGGCTCACCAAAAGTCAAGTTATTTTTTCAATTGTACAGTGCCAACTTTGAACCGTCTTTTAAAAATCTTCCTATATCATCAGCTTTTCTATCCGATTATTTTTACCTTACGAAACCTAAATAATCTTTTTACTCTTAAAAATACTTTCTTTTTCTCATCGCTAAACCTATAATTTGGTGACCAACCTATCAATTAATTTATTTTATCAATATATGTTAGCTCATAAAATCTATACTCTGTTTCCCAATCTGCATATCCAAATTAATATATTTTTCACAAAAATACCTCACTAAATTTATTTAATCATTAAAGTACCACATTTTACCCTTAAAAACCAGCGCCTTATGCACTCTATAATAAACTTTGCCATGCAAAAATCTCATATATCTAAATTTATTTTAATTAATATTACATTTTAGTGACTAAGTGTTTAAAAAATATTAAATTTCTGCTATTATAAAAAATGGATGATAAAAATTTACCAACTCCCAAAAGTATAAAAAATATAATTTTATCAGTTGCAATAATATCTTTAATAATTGCTTCTTTTGGATTTTTTATACTAAATAAAAGTGATAAAGCCATAGTAAGAGCTCACAATCAAAGTAATTTAAACCGTAAGATATTATATCTATTAGCAAAAATTGAAAATAAATACGAATATTGCGCATTTAAACTCTTTAATAATCATAAAACAGAAACAAATATCTCAGAAAAACAGTTAAAACATTGTGATAAAATATTTAAATCAATTGAAAACAAATTGATTTAATTCATAATAAAATAGAATTAATAAGAAAGGATTATTTGTTAAAAGAAAAATCAATATCAAGTAAAATTAATAAACTACTTTATCATAGGAAACTTATAATAATTACTATAATTATAATTATTTTTATTTACGTAATCATCACTGATATTATTATAATTAAAAGAATTAATTATAATGATCAATTTTTAAAGAAAAAAATAGAAGAAAGCAAAATTGCTCTTGAAACAAAACAACAATTCTTATCTACAATGAGCCATGAAATACGAACTCCTTTAAATGGTATTATCGGAATTACAAATTTATTAAAAAATTTTAATTATCCTCCAGAACAAAAAGAATTAATTAATACACTTGAAAACGCTTCAAAATCACTTTTAATGATAATCAATGATATTCTTGATCTTTCTAAAATTGAAGACAATAAAATAAAAATAACAAAAGAAGAGTTCTGTTTGGAAAGAGAAATCATTGAACTCATTGACATGTTTGTTTTAGAGGCTACTAAAAAAAATATAGAACTTATCTTGAAGTATGACAGTTCAATTCCTAATGTATTAATAGGAGATTACGGTAAGCTTAAGCAAATTTTGTATAATCTGCTTAGTAATGCGATAAAATTTACAGAAAAAGGTCATGTCAAACTTTCAGTAGTTAAAAAAGCCGAAGCTAACAACAACGTAGTTCTAGATTTTTCCGTGGAAGACACTGGAATTGGTATAAAAAAAGAAAATATAGAAGAAATTTTTAATCCATTTTATCAAATTCAACAAACCAGAATCAGAAAATCTGGTGGTACAGGGTTAGGCCTTGCGATAACAAAAAATTTAATTAATATACTTGGCGGAGATATTAAAGTAAATAGTGTAGAAAATAAAGGGACATCTTTTAAATTTACATTAAGTTTTGAGAAAAGTGGTGATATAATTATCAATCAAAAAGATTTTCTAAAAGATTATCATATCTTTTTTATAATTCAAAAACATGAAATGATACCAATCTATGAAGACATTTTTAATTTTTACAATGTTAAAAATTTTACAATTTCTGATGATATGAGTGTTCTATTTAAAGAAGCCGAAAAATCTAGCAAAACCCTAAAGAAAATTATAATTATTGATGAAGATATTTTATTTGATAAAACTAAAAATAACGAAGCTATAAGATTCTTATACCAATATAAGAAATCTACAAATATTTATCTATATGCAAAAAGAATAAATGAACGTTTAATAAAAATTATAAAGCTATACAATCTCTATCTAATACAAAAACCTTTTACTCTATCGAAACTCTTTAATGTTCTTATAGGACATAATTATTTTGAGAAAAATTTGGTTAATTTCAAAATTAACAAAGGTAACAAAATAAT
The DNA here is from genome assembly GCF_008362905.1 of Deferribacter autotrophicus. Classification (NCBI taxonomy): domain Bacteria; kingdom Pseudomonadati; phylum Deferribacterota; class Deferribacteres; order Deferribacterales; family Deferribacteraceae; genus Deferribacter; species Deferribacter autotrophicus. The sequence continues at coordinate 334,737 of NZ_VFJB01000005.1, read as the reverse complement.
AAATAAGCTCAAAAATAAGAAAATTTTAGTTGTAGATGATAATGAGTTAAACAGAGATATAATAAAATCTTTTTTAATACATTATGAAGTAAATGTTGAAACAAGTGATAACGGCTTTGATGCAATAAATAAATGTTTAACCAATGATTTCGATGCAATAATTATGGATTATCATATGCCAGTAATGGATGGGATAGAAGCAACAAAATGAAGTTATGGTTGGTAATGAAAATTTAATATCATTTCCTTTATTGGAAGAAATTTATAAGGATAAATCCAAGCTTATAAATATTCTTCAAAATTATATATCGCAAAATGAAAAAGATTTTATAGAGTTAAAAGATGCTATAGAACAAAGTAACTACACAAAGATAAAAGACACAGCTCATAAGATGAAAGGTTCTGCTAAATATCTAGAACTTCAAAAAATTGTAAATATATTACAAAAAATAGAAAATTATGCTTTAGAAAAGAATATAGATCAAATAAAAGAAAACTTAATAAAGTTATCTGAAGAATTAAAACATACCTACGACAAAATTAATGAATATATTATCAAAACTTAAATTACAATATGTTAAACAAAAACTCATCAAAAAATAACAATAATACATATTTTTTTATTTATTAAGAACAAGTTAGAGATTAAAACTTTTACCAAAAAAAATATTAAAATTAGATAAGATACTGTCAAACAAACATATATTAGAGATTGAGCATTAAAAGTAAAATACAAGCTTACTGAGTTCTGAAAACAACCTTGAAAAACTAGAGGAAAATATAAAATAGATTCTAAGTTATTTTACCCCAATAGCCAGTTAACCTGTTTCTGAACTATTTGAATTAAAAATAATTTTTAATATAAAAGCATTATCAGTCTCTTTAGATTCAATATGTGCATTTAAAAAATCAACTAATGATTCTATTACTGAAACCTTCAAAAAAAGTATTCTATTTTCTACTTTATCAATTTTATAATCAAAACATTCTTTTAAATAACTTATTTTATTAAAATAGAATGAAATTTTTACGTAATCTTTTAATTGCTCGACATGCACCTTCACTATACTACTATTATTAACAGCTAAAGAAAAAACTCTTTTTATCAATTCATTAAAAAATTTTTCATCATTATGTAAAATAATTTCATCTTCATTTTTTATAACTTCAATGTTGTTTGGAAATTCAGAAAAATGAGTATCTTTTACAAATCTCAATTCATCATAGACACAAATCTCGTTTACTTTTTTTTGAATTCTTCCTGATTCTATATTAGATAACAATGATATATCTTCTATTGATAATTGCAATTTTTCTAAAGAATCAAAAACATATCTCAAATATTCATTAGATGTGCTTAAATTATCTTTACTTTCAAGAAGTTGTAGCAAACCACTTATAGAACAAATATAATTTAATAACTCATGGCTAATAATAGAAACTGGTAAAAATTTATTTTTCATATAAGCTCCATATAATTTTGACTAAATTATCCATACATATGAATGTTTGTCAACTGCTTGTTATATTAAAGATGGATTTATATTAAAACATTTAAATCAACACAAGATTAAATATTGCAAATATACTAAACACCAGCAGTTGATAGCATAGTGTCAGCTGTTATGAAATTGTCAACCTCATAATGATAGATGAAGTAAGAATACTAAAAGGAGGTTGATAAGGTTTATAACAACTGACAGGCTCTAATAATTAAAAACCCACAGGTATATCTTTGTATGCTACTTTATTTTTTTCAACGAAAATCTTTTCTTTAGTGTCTTGATAAAAACCTCAATATTAATAGGCTTTGTTAAAAAATCATCAAAACCGAGTTGCTTAAGATTGTCTACTTCATCTTTAAACGCTTTAGCTGTTAGAGCAATAACACACAAATCATTAAAGTTAAAATCATTTTTAATTTTTTCAATAGTCTCATATCCATCCATAACTGGCATTTGAATATCAAGTAAAACCAAATCATACTCTTTGTTCTTTAATTTATTGATAGCTTCCAATCCATTTTCTGCTTCATCAATTTTTACATTATAATCTTTCAAAATTTCTTTTATTAAAAATCTATTAGCAAAATTATCTTCCACCAGCAAAATCTCATAAATATCCTTATCAATAATAGGTTTTGTATCCTCGAATCCACCCAAATTATCATTTAAATCTTTACCTTCTTTTTCGAAAACCTTTTTTTCATCATAATTGTTTAAAAACTTATTTAATAAATCTTTTAAATAATGCCTATTATCTTTACCTTTAATAAAGTATCCTTTAATCAAATTTTTATACCCAATAAATCTACTTTCATCTAAATCCATGGCTGTAACTATAATAACATTTATTTTTAGGTTATTTGTTAACATATAATCTAAAATTTCAAAACCACTCATCTTAGGCATATCCAAATCAAGTAAAATGATATCAGGAACTTCTTTTTCAATGAGATTTTTTGCTTCAAGGCCATCTACAGCAACCAGAATTTCTATATCTAAAGAAACTTCTTCCAATAGCTTCTTAACTTCATTTAAAACAAGCACATCATCATCAGCAACTAACACTTTTGCTTTTTTACTACCACTATCAGAATCCTTATAATAAAACTCCGAAAAAGCTAAGACGTCCTCTTTATTTGAAAAATCTTGAGATCCACCTCTATTAACAGTCTGTTTTTCAGGTAGGTATACAGTAAAAACACTACCCTCTCCTACTTTACTGCTCACTTCTATTTTACCATCCAAAATTTCAACCAGTTTTTTCGTCAGTGCCAAACCTAACCCAGTCCCTTGTATGTAAGCTTTCTTCCTAGCAGTAGTAAATGGTTCAAAAATATTGGCTAAAAATTCCTCTGGTATACCAGGGCCCGTATCTGCTACAGACATTGCAACATATTGATCTTGAGAAAAAACAGAAAATTCTACTTTCCCTTTCTCTGTATATTTCACAGCATTTGACAATAAGTTAATTAATATCTGTATCACCTTATATTTATCCGTTTCAATTAAATCATTTTCTATATTACAACTTACAATAAAATCTAAATTTTTCTCTGCACATAGAGGTTTTATTATCTTTGAAACATAATCTATTATCTCTCTTACATTAAATTCTTCTACATTTATGTCAATTTTTCCTGACTCAATCTTTGACATATCAAGAATATCATTAATTATATTTAATAACTGTTTTCCACTAATGTTTATAATTTCCAGCTTTTCCAACATATCTTCATCAATATTTTCAGTTTTTAAAAGTAACTCACTTAACCCTACAATAGAGTTTAATGGGGTTCTTAACTCATGTGACATATTAGCAATAAATTCTGATTTATATTTTTGGGCATTATCTAACTTTTTACTATATTCTTCCAATTCTTGTTTTTGAACCCTAAGCTCTTCTGTTTGTGCTTCTAGTTCTTCACTTTGAGCTTGTAATTCTTTGTATTGAGCTTCTAAAATTTTATTTTTTTCCTCAAGTTGGTTTCCCATATTTACCAGTGCTTCTGTATACTTCAACTGTTGAATTGCATACCCTACGTGCTTTATTACATCCTTTAAAATAACTACCATATCCTTATCCATTTTCTTAAAAGAAAGACACTCTAATACTGCAACAACCTCATCTTTAGAAAGTATTGGAAAATAGTTTACATAAAATGAATTTACTTTAATAAAGTTTGATATAAAGAGAGTGTTATTTTCAGGATTTTCTAAAAATAATGAATAGTGTTTTTTATTGTAAACACAGTAGCTACCAATAAATTGATCCAAATTAAATTCCATCTCAGGCTCAAATTCTGTTGAGCTACATTTTGCATATTTCAAAACTAACTTATTATCGTTCTTTTCGTATAAATATCCCGAACCACCGAATATAAAATTATTCTCTATTAATATGTTAAAAATCCCGGCAAATACTTCTTCAAATGAGGATGAATTATTGATATTTTCAAGAATTTTTATATTAATTTTACTTAAAAGCTCATACCGAACTAACCGTTTATCAATTTCTAAAGATTTTTTCCACTGCCTATAAACTATAACACTAATAACAATACCTAAAAATATAGCATTTGAGAAAAAAAGTAGTAAAAAAGTATGGGTTTTATTAAAATCTTTTACAAATAAAATAGGTAATAAGTACACTAATGGATATAAAAACAACAAATAAATTAAAAAAATATTCTTGGTTCTTAAAATAACATTTGTTTCTTTAATGCTCATTAATTAACACCTCTCACCTAAATACTTATATATTCTTACACCACTAGATATTTCTTTAAAATATTTACTATACTTTTTATTAATATATTCACTTTTGCCTTGTATAAAATAACCATTTGTGGCCAAAATCTCAGTAATCTTTTTAATCAATTCATTTTGCAGTTCTTTGTCCAAATATATTAATAAATTTCTACAAAATACAAAATCATACTTAAATGCACCAACAATTTTACGTGTTTTACCTTCTAATATATTTTCATCTATAAATGTTATACAATCCTTCGGAATTAATTCTTTATTAAAAATATAACTATCATTTTTTTTGATAAAATATTTTTCAACAAAACTATGAGGCACATTTTTTATTGAACTTTTAGAATATGTAGCTTTATTAGCCTGTATTATAGCATCCTCATCTAAATCAACTCCAACTATTTTGAATTCAAAATTTTTATTCTTCTCTCGATACTCATTAAGTATCATAAAAATTGTATAAACTTCTTCTCCCGTAGAACAGCCAATACTTAATACTTTAATGTAATTCTCACCTTTTTTTAACAACGTATTCACTAAATTATCAAAAATATAAAAATATAATGGGTCTCTAAAAAATTCAGAGGTATTTATCAAAAAAAGATTCACCAAAACATCAATTTCTTTATCCACATTTTTTATCAGATAATTATAATACATCAAAATATTTTTAAAACCTAACATTATTAATCTGTGATTAATCCTTCTAAAAATTGTATTAAATTTGTATTTTGTAAAATCGATATTTTTTTCATTTTGTATAATTTTAAGAATTTTTTCTACAATTTTTTGCTCATCGCTAATCATTTACTATTTCCTCTGCTATCGAAAAAAAATATCCTACCTGGTTTATAATAACTTCTAATGAGCTAAAATCAATTCCAAGATTATCCACAATCTCTGACGAATTTTTAAAAGGAAGTTTTGAAATATGTATGCTTGACCCTAAGATATAGTTTGATACAATAGCGTTAGAAAACGCTATAATAGAAACAAATTTTTTATACTCGTCAGATGCATAATGTGGCGTATGATGAGTATAAACAGCTTCACAAATAATCTTTGGAAAACCCAATCTTTTTAGAAAATCACCTCCCACTTTTGCATGTAAAGTTGTTTTAAAAGAATTTTCTACAAACCTCAAAATCTTTATTCTATGGGAAGTATCGTATTTTAAACTAGTATATTTATCCAAAATAATCTTACCAATATCATGAAAGAGACCTGCTATAAAAACATCTTCCGAATTTAAATCAGTATATTCAGCAATATAATCAGAAAATAGAGCAACAGTAAAAACATGAATTCTATAAGCTTTTAAATCAGTAGAGTAAAATTTTAATTCATCACTTGATAAAGACTTTAATAATTCAGAAGAGACAAATTTATAAAAATTTTTCATCCCTAAATACGATAAAGCGTATCTTACATTCGTAATTTTCACTCTTGGCGAATAATAGGCAGAATTAACATGTTTTAAGAGGCTTAATGTCAGCAAATCATCACTTTTTACTAATTGTTCAAGATAGTCAAAATCAATATTTTTGTTTCTCAACTTTATTAACTTAATCAGTTTATCAACACGTGGATGCACTTCAATTTTGACATTATCAATCTCTTTTAAAAACTCACTAAAGTTCACATCTGATAAATTAGATTTATCATAATATTCATTATCTCCAAGAGTAAAAACATTGAATTTGTAATCAGTTGTATCAAAAACTAAAACTCTTGGTTTCTCACCTAAACAATCTTCATGTATTATTTTAATATCAAATTCATTTAATATCTTTTTTACAGCTATATAATTTTGCATACCTATATCAAAATAATCTGCTCCACCTATACTAGCACCACCAGCCATAATAGCTTCCAAATTAGATTCGACACAACCATATTTTTTCATTAAGTTTATTAAATATTTTATCCCCTTATCAGCATAAGCTGTAACATTTTCATTTTCAAATTTATATTTTTTAGAATTAGGAAGTAAAATATGTATTCCTCCAACTACATTTCTGTTTCTGTCTATCAGTAAAACCCCAACACAGGAGCCTAATACAATCTTCACCCTGCACGGAATACTCTTTACAACTTCACACTTGCCTATTTCAATATAGACTTCGCTTAAATTATTGTTATAGTTAATCATTGTAGTTTCCATATATTTTATCAAACTCTTTATCTATTTTTAGTAATTTAAATGGAGAATTTTCTAAAATTTTATATCCAATTGATGTGTGAATCTTTATTATCTCAAACTCTCCTTCTGTTAATTTACTAGGTTTTTAACAAAATATTATCTAGTATTCCCTTTTTCACTACATCATGATGCATGGTGCTGACTGTGTAGCCTCAAGCCTGTGTCATCATCATTAAAACCAATTTGTTTACATATATATCTTGCATATTAACCTACCTTTTTAATATGAATAAAGGGTAACTTATAAAATCATTAGCACCAACTTCACGCATCTTCACCTTACTACCTCTGTCGTTTAAAGCTGTCAACATTATAATAAGTGTTCCATTTGTTGAAGAATTTTTTTTGGATAATTTTAGTAGCTTAAAAAGCATCTATATTTGGCATCACAATATCCATTAAAATCTAGTCTGGCAAAAAAAACTGATTTTTCTATAGTTTTTTACCATATTGAGCCATTTCACACACATAATCTTTTAATAAAGCTTATAATAACTTTATATTTAATATTTCATCATCAACTATCAGTACCTTTTCCACGTATCTCTCCATTTTCAGGAATTATAAATTTGAAACAACTACCCTCTCCAACTTTACTCTCTACCCATATTTTACCATCATGTAATTCTACTAGTTTTTTGCATAAAAAAAGTCCAATCCCAATACCTTCATATTTTCTCTTATAAGAAGCATCTACTTGAGAGAAAGCTTTGAATAGCTTTTTCTGATCTTCATCAGATATACCTATACCATTATCCCATACTTCAAAAAGAATAAAATCTTCATTATCTTCTTCATATTTTCTTATTTTTATCCCTATATCTTTTTCATTAGGTGTAAACTTTATTGCGTTATCAAGCAAATAAAACAGTATCTGTTTGAGCATTCTTTTATCAGCTCTAATTACTGAAACGTCCTCATCTATTTCTACTTTAATTTTATTTTCTCTTTTCATCTCTTTTTCTTTAAACAAATTAAGAACATTAAAAGTAATCTCCCTAATATCCACATCCTCAAAAAATGGCTTTTGATGCTCAGCATCTATTCTTGATACATCTAAAATATCATTTATAAGAGACAAAAGACGATCACCGCTTTTTTTGATATAATTAACATACTCTTTATAATCTTCTTTTAAATCATCAGCTACTGATAAAATATTTGAAAAGCCGATAATTGAATTTAGAGGTGTCTTGAGCTCATGAGACATCGTTGAAAGAAATTCTGATTTTGCTTTATTTGCTGCTTCAGCTTGCTCCTTTGCATAAACTAACTCTTTAGTCCTTTCCGCTACTAAATAATTTAAGTTTTCTAAAATCAGTTTATTTTCTATTGCTAATGTCACCTGATTTATAATTATTTCCAAATCTTTTATCAATTTTTCATCAAAAAATGAAGATTTACAACTATATAAATTTAATACTGCTACAACATTATTGTTTTCATTTAATAACGGAATCGCCATCAAAGATTTTAAATCGTAAATTTTAGCCTTATTTAACCAGGGATAAAATTCATCAGATAATTCCAGATTGTCTATTTTTACGATACGTTTCTCTTTTATAGACTTCCCAGTGGGGCTGTTTCTATACTCACTTTCATCATACTTTACAATCATATCTTTAATATATTCTTGAGCCTTGCCACTACTTGCAACTATTCTCACTGTTTTATCATTATCATTAGGAAAACCAAGCCATACAAGATCCAAATTGAAGTTTTTGCATAATATTTCACAAATTTTATTATAAAAATCATCACCTTTTATTTTTAATAACTCACTACTTATATCAATTATTTTATTTCTATTCTCTATATTTGCCTTAATTGATTCAGCCATTTCTACAATTGTTTCAGCCAACTCTCCAATTTCATTTTTCACCTTAAAGTCTATATCAACATTATAATTATCATTTTTTATCTTTTCCAACTCTCTAACAAGCTTTCTTATAGGAGTTAACAAATTTTTATTAATGTATATCAAAGACCATATAAAAATTAATAAAATAGTACCTAATACTAAAACACGAATTTTCATAAAATTTCTAATTTTATAATCATAATTTTTCTCTAATTTTGTCACAAACAAGTCAATTTTATTAAATAAAGATTCAACTTTACTGTTTAAATCGTATAATATTTCTTCCATATTTTTAAACGATGAATTATAATTAGATTTTGAGATTTGTATAAACAACGGTTTGAAGTCTTTTTCCCAAATTATGTCAATATTTTTTATATAATTAAATAATTCACTTTCCTCATTTAAATACTTAAATATTACGTTATGAACCAAGTACTCAAAATTTCTTAACTCATCTTGTAACTCTTTTTTAAGGTTTTGATTATTAATTACATCCTTATCTGTTTTTGAATTTTCCATATTTGTTTTAACTATCATATGTGACAACCACATCATTTTATAAAATTTATACCTAAGTTGCCCAGTTTTATTAATTATTGATGCATCATCTTTTATTTTATTGACAAACAAACGACTTTTGTAAGCCGCACCCATTATCAATATAAAAATTAATATAAAAATAAAATAAACTCTAAAAATAATTGAATTAAATTTCATTAATTAACCCCTTGATGTGTCAGTAAAATACATACACTATATTTTAAATATTTTTTATTTTCCTCTTTTAGCCTGTCTATAGGCTTCCTCAATTCTAAAGAGTCAAATACTTTTCTGATTTCCGATGTAGAAGGTAATAAATGAGAAATTTTAACTACCTGAGCCAAATCAGTTGGTAAAAAACAGAAAAAAACAAATAAGCCTAAATTCAAATTGCTTTTCATGCATTATTTTAGCACATTTTTTTTACTGTTCAAATTTCTTTTTTATTGAAACTTTTTCTAAAAAATGTCTTTACAGTAGTTAGCACTTTTTCAGTGCTAACTACATGATTACAAATGACTTATTTTAAGATTAGTCAGTTTCAAAAGTTGTATAATCCTTTGGTAAACTGCACTCCTCTTTTAAATCAAATGGTATTGGATATCTAATGCCCGCTTTATGTGTTGCTTCAAGCCCTTCAATAACTTCATCAATTTTAACATAAGGGATCCCCACTGCAAGCTCAAAATCTTGAGTCATAGCAAAACGTCTATCGCCAAGGCAAGGAATTTCTATCTTTGGTTCTTTGGTATTAAATGCTTCCACAACACATCTTGAACATACGCCTGCATCACCACTACTTTTAATAATAAATTCACCACCCCTATGATAAAGAAAAGCCTGAACAAACCTCATCGCTTGCGCTGTATTTACATAGACAACAATAACATCTGGCTCAATACCTTCCACAGGTCGAGTTAGAGGGTATGTTAAAAATCCCTGAAATCTCTCCTTAACTCTAGGCATTGAAGCCTGCATACTTTTTGCAGCATCCAAGTCTTTTTGATAAATAGAACAGTTTACATGCCCTTCCAACACTCTTTCAGGGGTCTTTATCAATCCACAATTACTTGCACCTAAAACACAGTAGCTGTAATGCCCCTCCACATATGTAGACCATCCATAATATCTTGAATAGGCAATCTGCTGACAAATGGCAATTTTTCTGTTTTTGAGTTTAATCTTTGCATCTGTAAGCAAGCTACCATCTTTTATAAACTTCGTGGCAACAGGAAGGGTAAGGGGTTTAACTGTTTTTTCTAAAGTTTTTAAAAATGTTTCAAACATAATTAACTCCTGTTTTTAATCACATTTATCATTTTCAATAAATGCTTTTAACACATCTCCTAATGAAATTATCCCTACAAGCGTATCATTTTCTATTACCGGTAATCTGTGTATAAATTTAGTTAAAAAAAGTTCTGCAGCTTTTTTCAATGAATCCTCAGGTCCTATTGTAATCGGAGGTTTCCCCATAATTGTCTTTACTGGTGCGTCTGTGAGTTCTTTCACATCAACAAGGGGTATTTGTTCAGCTTCATGTAAAATATCAGGAAGTTGTGAAAGCAAATCAGATTCGCAGAAAACTCCAACAAGTTTACCCTCATCGTTCAAAACAGGAACACCAGAAACATTCCTTTCCCTTAACCTCAAAACCACATCTCTAATTTTTTCATTTTCATTTGCTGTTATTACTTTTTTTGTCATAAAATCTTTAACTTTCATAATCAAACATACCTCCAACAATATTTTAAAGCATTTGTGTTGCTACTTCTTTTAATATATCTCTTTGAACTTCACCATTTGGTGTCTTTGGTATCACAGTGGTTATCTTATAAACATCGGGTAAAATAACTTCCCCTACAGAATCAATTATAAGCTCATTAGTTTCTCTAAAAATATCATCATATAAGCTCTCATCTATATTTTTATTTAACACACAAAAAGCTATTAATGTCTCACCACGCTTTTCATCAATGACATTTACCACAGCAGCATCTTTTATAAACTTATGTTTTTTAATCGCATCTTCAATCATAAACAGATTTATTCTCTTCCCACCCACATGAAGCACATCATCAAGACGACCAAGAAGATTTATATCGTTATTATCAGTATATTCTCCCCCATCACCAGTTCTAAAATACTTTATTTTATTATATTCCTTTATATAAATAGATTGCAGCATTTGTTTATTACCACATATTCCTGCAGTAAGGGAGGGAAATGGTGACGCAAAAACCAGTTCCCCTTTAGTGTGACACTTTTTCACTAGACTTCCTGTCTTACCATCAATAAGCTCAAGATTTATCCCTGGTAAAGACTTACCTACAGAATACAAATCACTTATCTCGCTAAAGCCAGGGATTTGAGCAGCTACAGCTCCCCCTGCCTCAGTAATAGTCAAGATATTAATAATAGGGTTAGATTTATTTAACAATTTTACAAATGCCCATTTCAGACTTTCTTCATCTCTTTTCTCACCACCTGTAGCAATAAGCTTTAGATGATTCTGCCTTCTAAAAACCCCCTTTTTTTCATCGGCTTTCATTAATCGGCTCAAGATTGTTGGAGTTGTATAGAATTTATTAATATTATATTTATCCAAAAACTCATAAAAGTTATGTGCATTATCAATATCAATAGTGTCTTCATAAATAAAAACTGTTTGGCCATTCAGTAATGGCCCATAAATTTTATAGACATGACCTGTAATCCAGGCAATATCAGCCGTATTCCACAACACATCATCATCAGATGGGTCAAACAAAAGAGAGTAAGAAAACTTTGCCCATAACAAAAATCCAGCAACTCTATATCTTAGCGCTTTTGGTTCTTTAAGGTGAGTTGAAGTAACTAATGTAAATAAAGTATCATTTGCATCATAAACAGCCTCTTCTATTGCAAAAGCTCTTGAATAATCCTCATCACTAATTAAATCGTGATACCATAAATCACGTAAAGGTTTCATATGAACACGCTGTCCTAATCTTTTAACAACTATACATAATTTAGGTTTATGTCTTGCGAGATTTATGGCTTCATCAACCTTTTTTTTCAAGTTAACTGTATTTTTAGAATAATATCCATCAGCAGTTATTATAACCTTATATTTACAATCATCAAATCTACTAGCTAAATTCTCAGGCGAGTAACTGGGATGATATACAGTATGTACTACACCGATTTTAACACATGCAAGTATAGCAATAATTAGCTCTGGAATATTTGGCATATAAATCAAAACATAATCATTTTTCTTTAAGTTTAATTTCTTTAAAGCCGATGCAAATTTGGAAACATCTGAATACAAAGACTGATAGGTAAGAATCCTTTCTGAATAATCAGCTCCTCGCCATATAATGGCAGATTTATTTCTTCTACCATTTTTTAAATGAACTTTTAATACATTTTTTATTGGGCTTATTTTACCATTTAAAAACCAGTTTGTTTCAAAGTTATTTTCATCATAACAGCAAGTAAAAAATTTCTCTTCCCATTCTAATAATTCATTGGCTAATTCTTCATAAAAATGCTTTAGGTTTTTGGATTTTTCGTAAAACCGTTTTATATCATCCGAAGAATAAATTTTACGTTTATATTCAATACATAACCTATTTAACTCATCAACCATCTTCTAGACCTTTAGAATTTATACACTATAAATAAAACATAATTTCATAAAAATCAACTAATTTGAATCAATAATCGCCCTTTTATACTTTTCTGCATAAATATGAGCATGCCTTGTAGGCTCAGGCAATCTATATTTATTTACAAATTGCATAACAATTCTCATGCTACTTTCGATATCTGTTAAATGCCCCGGTGATACATAAATTGGTTTTACCTTTGTTCTACTCCTTAAAACAACGCCTAATTTCTCATTTTTATAATACAGATAACTGAAACTCCCCTTTTCTAATTCCGGCTCAACATAATCACCCACAAGTTTTGATTTAGCACACCCAATCGAGGGTACTCCAAAAACAACTCCAAAATGAGTAGCTAGTCCAAATTTTCTAGGATGAGCTATCCCTTGAGAATCCAAAATAAAAATATCAGGCTTCACCCTTAATTTTTTATATGTATCATAAATAACCGGTAATTCCCTAAATGAAAGTAATCCTGGGATATAAGGCATATTTATTTTTTTATGAGAATTTTGCACCTCAACAATATTAAAATCCTTATCAACCACTACTATTGAACAAAATGCCAAATTATCCTTTTTAGAAAAAGAAACATCAATACCGGCAGCAAGATTAATATTTTTATCAAATTCTTTGATAACAGTTTTTTTAAATAACTTTTCTTGCAAAATTCTTAAGTGTTTATACATATAAAGGCTGTTAACTACTAATAAATTTTAAATAAACTTTTCTTCTACGAGGTCCATCAAACTCGCAGAAAAATACCCCTTGCCAAGTACCAAGCACCAATCTACCATTTTCAACAATTACATTTTCACTGCATCCAATAATTGACGATTTTAAATGCGCATCCGAATTCCCTTCCAAATGTTTAAAAGGGAAACTAGACGGTACCAGTTTTGATAAAAAATCTATTATATCTTCTTTTACGGTATAATCTGCATTTTCATTTATAGTAATAGCAGCAGTGGTATGAGGGGTGTAAATGTGTAATATTCCACTATTCCACCCCTTTTTTCCCACAATTTTTTCAATTTCAGATGTAATGTCTATCAACTCTTCTCGTCTTTTACTGCTAATAGATAATTCTATCATATCTCAACCACATTAGCCTCTATCATACCATCAATTTTCTTAATTTCATCAAGAACTTCTTCTGTTATCTTATTGTCAACTGATACAAAAGCAATAGCTTCACCACCATTTTGCCTAGCCAGCTCAAAACCTGCTATGTTTATATTGTTTGAACCAAGAATAGTTCCTACTTTCCCGATTACTCCAGGCCTGTCGAAATTTCTAAAATAGATAAAGGTTCCTTTAGGGATAATATCAAGTCTGAAATCATCAAACATCACAATACGTCCTTCATTATCATTGAAAACAGTTCCTGCAATAACTCTTTTCTCTTTATCCGTGATAACTTCAAAAACAAGAAGATCATTATATTTATCATAAATGTCTCTTTTAGACTCAATTACATTAATATTCCTATCTTTGGCAAAATATGGTGCATTTATGTAAGATACGGTTTCCTGCATACTTACTTCTAAAAATCCTTTTATAGCAGCAATGGTAAATGGTTGATAACTAAAAGGAGTATCAAAAGTCCTTTCACAAATATCTTCTTCAAACTTTTTACCTACCAAAGTAACTTTAATTTCATCAGGTCTTCCTTTAATAGTTTGAGCTGCTAACTTACCAATATTTTCAATTAACTCGAAATAAACCTGCAAATCTAAAGGCAATTGGGATTTCATAAAAGGTATATTGACAGCATTCATATATGATTTGCCGTGTAAAGCATTTACTATCTGCTCAGCAATAATAACAGCTACCCCTTTTTGCCCTTCTTCTGTATTTGCACCTATATGAGGAGTCACAAAAAGATTATCAAGCTCAAGTAGCTTATTATCTTTGGGAGGTTCTTTTTCAAAGACATCTATGGCAGCGGTAAATACCTTACCTGATTTCAGTGCATCGTATAAATCATTCTCATTTATAATTCCACCTCTTGCACAGTTTACAAGGATAACTCTATCCTTCATCATCTCAATTTCTTTTTTAGTAATCATATTCTTAGTTTCTTTTGTAAGAGGAGTATGGAATGTTATTATGTCTGAAATCTTCAGTAAATCTTCCAATTTCTCAAGCAAAGTTACACCCAAAGAATCTGCTTTACTTTTTTTAATATATGGATCATAAGCAACAACCTTCATTCCAAAACTTTTAGCTCTAATAGCCACATTACTACCGATTCTACCAAGTCCCACAATACCAAGTGTTTTATTGAAAAGCTGAATCCCCATAAACTTTTTTCTATTCCACTCACCATTCTTTAAAGAATTATTGGCAGCAGGAATTTTTCTTGCAGCTGCAAGCATCATACCCATTGTCAATTCAGTTGCTGCAAGGGTGTTTCCAGTAGGAGCATTCATTACAATTATCCCTTTTTTACTCGCTGCCTCTATATCCACATTGTCAAGCCCTACTCCAGCACGACCAATAATCTTTAGTTTCCCTGGATTTTCTAATAAATCAGCAGTCACAGTAGTCCCACTTCTTGTAATTATTGCATCATAATTGCCGATAATTTTTTTAAGCTCATCGTGGGAAATCCCAGGTTTTTCTTCTACTTCTATATCTCCACTATCAAGGAGGATTTTTACCCCTTCTTCTGCAATATGATCAGTAATTAAAACTTTAAACTTTTCCACAGATGACCTCCATAATTTTTATTTTTGGCTGATATTAACAAAACCTATAATATTTATCAAGAATAATTAAAAAATGTTTGAAAAAGATAAAATTTTTGATAAACTTTTCATATGAACAAAATAAAGTATTTACCACATTCTACTAAATGTTTTGTTTGTGGCAGAAAAAACCCTGTAAGCCTGAAACACCTTTTTTATGTTGAAGATGATTTTGTATGCTCTGACATTTTTATCCCTGATGGATATAACGGATTTAAAGGGATTGTTCATGGAGGAATAGCAACAGCACTATTAGATGAAACCATGGGATGGTGTGCCTATGTGTTCGGTAATGGCAAAAATCTTTATTTTACAAGAAAGTTACAGATAAAATTTAAAAAGTCACTTTATATTGAACATTCTTACAAAGTGGTGACTAATTTTACTGATGAAAAAAAAGGTATTGTTACAGTAAAAGGGAAAATAATCGATAAAAATGAAAATATTCTTGTTGAAGGTGAAGGATACTTTGTAGAAATACCTGATAATAAGATGAAAGAAACTATCCAGTACCTTCTCTTTGATAAAGATAAAATTTATCTAGAAAAAATTGTCAATCGTATTAAAGAACTGCAGGTAGAAGATTCACAACAAAGAAAGTAATTATCACAAAAAAGGTCGATAATACATAATTTATCCTATTGATTTTACTAAATGCAAATACAGATAAACTCAAATACCAGGCAATATGACACGCATAAAAATATTTCAAATAATTAGCTGGCAAAGCTATTGTAATTAGCGCCAATATATCGATTACTTCAAAAGCCAAAAAAATCCTGAAAAATGCTCCTATAGGTAACTTTTTGTTTGGTGATAATAGATACAAAAATAGTATAAAAAAAAGTGTAAGTAAAATAGCCTCAATTATATTGCCGATATGATAGTTTATTTTACCATCAATACCTTTCACAGGTAAAGAAAGCACCAGAATAAATAGAGAAATCAAATTTAAACTATGTTTCTTGTTTAAAATCAATTTTATTAACGCTTTTTCATTAAAAAATACTGTTTCCAGAGCAACCTTAAAAGTTTCCAGAATAGAAGGGAAATCATCCTTTACAATACTTTTACTAACTTTCATTGCAAGCTTCCCTCAGTAAAATAAACAGCCAATTGCTCCATTATACTGAGCGTTATCAACTATTTCAATCCTATTATCTAGTAATCTTTCAAGAAAAAATATTACTCCGTAAAGAGAAGCAACCCCGCCCGATGCAAAATATCTTTGATTTTTAAATCTTTTCAGCATAGGAAAAATACGCTTTGCAATTGATTCATTTATTCCAGCAGCTATATCAGATATTCTATACCCCTCTGCTATTTTTCCTATAATCTCAGATTCACTGAAAATTGCACATGTACTGTTTAGCTTAACAGGATTTCTCACTTCAGATGAAAGCTCTTCGAGGGTTATACCAAGGATATTTGCTGCATTTTCAAGAAATCTACCTGTGCTTGCTGCACACTTATCATTCATCACAAAATCTTCGATATACCCATTTTTTACATAAATAACCTTAGAATCCTGCCCACCTATATCAATTAATGTAAAATTCTCCTCTTTCATCTGATTCAAAGTTCCCTTAAAGTGAGCTTTTATCTCTGAAATAATTTTTGCATTTTTAAATGACATTACATTCCTACCATAACCGGTAGCCACAATATCTTTAAACTGAAAATCATCCACAAAATTTTCTAAATTTACTACCATTTCGCCATTATTTTGACCAACACAATTTTTATAAAATTGTATTGTATCAATACGCTTTAAAATAAGGTCATTCTTATGGTAATAAGCAATTTTTACAAATCTGCTGCCAATATCTATTCCAAGTTTATCCATTTGCAACCGCACACCCACTAGCATCACACCAATTTTTGCAAATAATCCTAATCAAAAAGTAAATGAGGAAGATGGGAGGATGGGGAGATATAAAAAAATCAATATTCCAACGTTTCAACGTTCTAACGTTCCAACGTTTTAACATCTTAACATTTATCATCTTCCTATTCCTCTCAACCTTTAACCCGTGTAATAAATATATATAAACATAATGTAGCTTTTGATATCTTTTATATTATTAGACTCACATGAGTTGGTCAATAGCTATATTACACGGGTTAAACCTTGAACTTTGAACATTGAACTTTGAACACACACTACACGCCTCTTTTTCCAATCAACATCTCGATAAAAGATTCCAATCTTATCTTTGTCCTTGCATCAATAGACTCAGGATCATTACCTTCTATGGTTATCACTGGCACATCAAGCTCTTTTTTGAAAATTACATCCTGAATTTGCCTGTAACAAAAAGATTGGACATAGTGAATAATGCCATCTATCTCTCTTTTTACAATCTCTTTTTTAATATCTGCAAGACGATAAGTTATATCATACGGATAAGTGTATCTTACAAACCGCTCTACGTAATCATATTCAAGGTATGGAATGGAAAACTGTCTCTGCACCTCGTTAAAAACCACAGCACAATCTCTCTCTTCCACAAATTGATATATATCCGAAAATATGGTTGGAACCCCAATAAATCCGAGTCGTACCTTTGCATCTTTTCTTTTTCTACTCTTCGCTTCATCAAGAAACTGTTCTAAATCTTTTTCAAATCTAATATAATTTGAATTGAAGTCGGTAGAAGACACAAGCCATAAATGATTTTCAAAACCGTTCACATAACCTTCCACCGTCAAATTATCAAGCATTATCAGTTTTTCACGAATCTTATCAATTCTGGAAACTGTTTTTTCCAGTATTTTCCAATCTAGACCAAAATGTAACATTAATTTTTCAATCTGTTTTTTTAATAAAGCATACTTTTCTTTCTCACCATATGGGTATGCAAAGGACAAAACAGGTATTCCATTGTCCCTAAAAATTTCCATTAAAGCATGGGTATTTGAGCAGTCCCCTTCCACTACCCCAATTACTTCATCAACACTTTTATTCATCACGGCAGTATATATCCCTTTAATCCAACTACAAGTATTTCTAGGCAGCCCATCCTCTTCCGCTTTTTCGATATAAGTATACGGTTTTTCTGAAGTTATAAAAACATTATTCAAATCCACCGGCAAACAATCACCGGCAATAATAACTTCTACAGGAATTGTGGTAGTAAAACCGATTTTTTTCACGAAAGTGAAAACTCTATGTATCTTTTTATTTCTTTATGAAGCCCTTTTCTGTTTTGAAAAAGGATATTGTTATTTTCAAAAAATGAATCCATCTCATGAAAATCCACCACCGCAAATTCAAGCCCATCATCAGTTTCTATCTTTAATACCTTTGTAAAACTATTCTCTTTAACAATCTTACCAGTATGTATCTCTCTTCTTTTGAGAAATGTAATTTCAATATTACCATCATTCAATTTATTAAAGGAAACCTCTTCAAATCTCATATTATCAAAAACAGCCATCCACCTTTCCATTCATTTACCCTTTTATTACACATAATGGTCTTAACTTTAATACCTTTTTAGCAATATCTAAATAATCCACCACATCCACCACGTCTGACACATCTTTATAAGCTTCAGGCATCTCTTCTTTTAATGTCCTTTTACCTCTACTTATAACAAAAATCCCTTTTAACTTCAATTCTTCAGCTATGTTCCTGTCTTGAGCCATTTTGATTGCTTTATGTCTACTAAGTTTTCTACCTGCACCATGACAGGCGGAATTAAAACTTAACTCCTCAGCCTTTTTGCCACCAACAAGTAGATATGAATATCTTCCCATATCACCAGGAATTATTACGGGCTGACCAGTATCTTTATACATATCTGGTAATTCTTCATGATTAGGAGGTAACGCCCTAGTGGCTCCTTTTCTATGAACGGCAAGAAGCCTCTCTTTACCATCTATCTCATAACGCTCAAATTTTACAATATTATGAGCAACATCATATACCAAACGAGGATTCAGCAATTTTCTAGATATATTTAACACTTCCATAATTGTCTCAATAGAAAGATGCATTAATATCTGTCTGTTTGCCCATGCAAAATTTGCTGCGCAGGATAGAGCTGCAAGATATTTGTTTCCTTCAGGAGATTTCACAGGAGCACAGGCAAGCTGTTTATCTGGAACGCTTATCCCATATTTTAAAAGCGATTTTTCAAAAATCCCCAGAAAATCTGTGCATACTTGATGTCCCAGCCCTCTTGAGCCTGTATGTATGAGTAAAGTCAGTTGTTTTTCAAATAACCCCCATTTTTCAGCTACATCTTTATTTAAAATAGTTTCTACACATCCAATCTCAACAAAGTGGTTTCCACTTCCAAGAGTTCCAAGCTGATCATAGCCTCGCTCATAAGCTTTATTTGACACTGCTTCAGGATCTGCACTGGCAAGGAAGCCATATGATTCTGTAGCCTCTAAATCCCTTTCATTACCAAATCCGTTCTCTACAGCCCATCTCGCCCCCTTTTTCAAAACCTGCTTTAACTCTTGCTTCTTAACTTTAATTTTTCCACCTTCACCAACACCGCAAGGAATATTTCTGTAAAGCTTTTTAGCTAATGACTCCAAATCCACATTCAGATCATCAATACTGATATCAAAGGTAATGAGTCTCACACCACAATTGATGTCAAACCCCACTCCTCCAGGAGTAATAACCCCCTCATCCACATCTGTAGCCACAACACCACCTATGGGTAAACCGTAACCATAGTGAATATCCGGCATAGCAATTGATGCCTTTTGAATACCAGGTAGTGTAGCAGCATTTGCAACCTGTTGAAGCACTCCTTCTGTCTCAATAGATTCTATCATATCCTCAGATGCAAAGACAAGTCCAGGGACTCTCATCCCTAACTCTTTATCAATAGGTATCTCATAAATGAACTTTTCTTTTCTGACCAATTTCATAGTATTATTAATCTAGACATTTCAATAAAATTTTCAATCAAAATATTTTATAAAATATTTTAGTTCGATGTTCAATGTTCAATGTTCAAGGTTCAAGGTTTGAGGTTCAATGTTCAAGGTTTGAGGTTCAATGTTGAAATTTTTACATGTTAAAACGTTTCCTCTGAAAAAATCATTTAATAGATTGCCTGGCAACTCAGATAAATAAAATAAAAATTAAAGTAAGGAAATAGATAAATGGGGAGGAATAAAAGTTCCAACGTTTAAACGTTCTAACATCTTAATATTTATATCATTTTCCTATCCACTAAACCTCGACCTAAGCCTGAACCTATTTAAAACTAGAACTAGGAATTTGTGTGATCTTTTTTACAATTTACCAAGGAGTTTCATAACTTTTTGAAGGTCTTCCCAAGCTAGCTTTTTCATCTTAGGATTTCTTAAAAGATAAGCAGGATGAAAAGTGGGCATTACTTTTATCCCTCTAAAATCTCTAAACTCTCCGCGAATTTTACTGATTGCTTTAGTCGTATTTAAAAGGGAACTTGCAGCTATACTTCCAAGACATACAATCACTTTTGGTGAAATAATTTCAATCTGCTTATGCAAATAAGGAATACATATATTTATTTCATCCTGAAAAGGAGCTCTATTATTAGGAGGTCTGCATTTTACAATATTTGCAATATATACTTCACTCCTCTTAAACTTCATAGCTTCTATCATCTTTGTCAAAAGCTGGCCTGCTCTCCCTACAAAAGGTCTGCCCTGCTTGTCCTCTTCTGCACCGGGGCCTTCCCCCACAAACATTAATTCAGCTTTGGGATTCCCTTCTCCAAATACTATGTTTGTACGACCTTTTGCAAGCCTACATTTTTCACAACTTTTTACACTTTCCTCATAAAGTTGATAAAGGCTATCTTCACAATTATAATCATCTTTTAAAAGAATTTCCTCGATACCATAAACTTCTGATAAATAACTATTATCTCTCATTTTTATCTCTGTAAATATCAACAGCTTTATCTACAATAATCTTTGCAATCTCACTTTTTGTTTTTTTCTCAACAAATATCTTTTCACCACTTTTTAGAAATATATTTATTTCGTTATAGTCTGACTCAAAACCTATATCACTCCTTGAAACATCATTAACCACAATCATATCAAGCTTTTTATTTTCAAGCTTTGTTATTGCATTTTTTTCAATATCATGAGTTTCTGCAGCAAAACCAACAACTACCTGATCATCTCTCTTAATCTTTGAAACTTCTAAAAGAATATCCTTGTTTTTTATCAACTCAATTTGAAAAGACTCTAAATCTTTTTTTATTTTCTGCCCCGCAATATCCTTTACCCTGTAATCAGCCACAGCAGCTGCCTTTAGCAAAATATCACAATCGTTAAAGTGAGATAATACAGCTTTTAACATGTCCTCAGCACTTTTAACATGAATCACATTATATCCACTTAAATCAAGGCACGTATCACCTGCAATAATTAATACTTCTCCGCCTTGTTCCCTGATATATTTGGCAATCTGATACCCCATTTTGCCGCTTGATCTGTTAGTTATAAATCTTACAGGGTCAATATCTTCCTTGGTGGGACCAAGAGTTACAATAAACTTTAAACCTTTAAACTTTTCTTCTGCGACAATTCTATAAATTTCTTCTGGCTCAATAAGTCTTCCTTTCCCCTCAGTTTGACAGGCAAGATCCCCTTCTGCCGGTTCAAAAACATAATAACCTACTTTTTTAAGCTTTTTAATATTTTCCTGAACAAAATAGTTATCATACATATTACTATTCATTGAGGGGAAAATATAAACAGGCTTATCTTTCACCACAAGCATAGCAGATGTAACAAGGTTATCAGCAATACCATTTGCAATTTTTGATAAGGTATTTGCACTACAGGGGGCAATAACAATCTTATCTGCCCAATTTACTAGATCAATATGATCAATTGAGCTAGGTTCAACATCCGTCAGGAAATCATCAATGTATACCCTGTTTTTAGTTAAGCTTTCAAAGGTTAATGGAGTTATAAACTTTGCAGCATTTTCGGTCATAGCTACTTTTACATTATGACCGTTTTTAATTAATATCCTGCAAAGTATAGGTATCTTATAGGCAGCAATACCACCAGTTACACAAATCAGAAAATTACTCATTATCCTCTTCTTCAAAGTCTATTTTATTTTCTACAAGCTCAGCTAACGCAATTGTGATATTTTTATAATATCCTTCTACCTGAGGAGGAAGAGTGTCCTCTTTTTTTTCATAAAGCTCTCTTGCCCTCTGACTACCAATAATTGACAATTTAAATCTACTTGCCACATCATCTCTTTTTATAGCTTTCTCGATATTTAAAAGTGCCATGTTAGACCTCCAAATCTACAATTTTTTCTATATCATCTATGTCTTTCGTTTTAAGATGCTCAGCCCTATAAATTGCATCAAGCTCTTCAAAAGCAACATTCAAAAATCTATTTATAATCAAATAATCATACATTTTAAAAAATTTAATCTCTTCAAGGGCATTTTTCAATCTTAAATTAATCTTCTCCATACTTTCAGTTCTTCTATTTATCAACCTGTTTTTCAACTCTTTTATACTTGGAGCCACAATAAAAATAAATACGGCATCAAGAAACTTATTTTTTATCTGTCTGGCTCCCTGAGGGTCAATATCTAAAATTACATCATAACCATCATTTAAATGTTTTTCTATAACTTGTTTTGACGTGCCATAGTAATTTCCATGCACCACAGCCCACTCTAAAAACTCTTCATTATCAATCATTTCCTTAAATTTTCTTTCACTAATAAAGAAATAATCTTCTCCATCTACCTCCCCGACCCTTGGCTCCCTTGTAGTAAACGATATGGAATATCGCAATCTTTCTGGATACTTTGCAAGCAACTTATTACATAAAGATGTTTTGCCGGCTCCACTTGGAGCACTTATAACAAAAAGCTTTCCTCTAGACAAGGTTCTGCACCTGCTCTCTTATTTTATCAATTTCCACTTTGCCTTTTATAACATTATTCTTTATCTCTGACAACAATGCTTTTGAACCAATAGTATTAAATTCCCTGTGCAGTTCCTGAGCTAAAAAATCAAGCTTTTTACCAACCTCTTCTTCGCTATCTAATACACTTTTAATCTGATTTAAATGAGAATAAATCCTCACAATTTCTTCATTAATATCGGATCGCTCGGCCATTACTGCAACTTCTTGCATTAATCTGTCTTCATCCACATTCATCTCTAATTCTTTTAACCTTTCAACAAGTCTTTTATACTGAATATCAAAATTTTCATTCGCCTTCTTTTCAATATTACTCACAATACTTTTAATTTCATCTGCCTTATCAAGTATATCCTTTTTAAGAGATTCCCCTTCAACAGCTCTCATCTCATTGACTTTAGCAAGGCACTCTTCTACCCCTTTGACTATTAAATTTCCTATTTCACTATATAATTCCTCATTATCTTCATAACTTATAACATCCTGAAATTTTAAAATATGATCTATTCTAATATCATCTATAATTTCACTCTCCATTTGCAGCTGTCTTAAAATTGCCATATAAGAAGAAAGCAAGTTTCTATTCAAAACAGGAACATTGACCACTTTTTTTGGACTTATTTCAATAAAAATATCCACTTTTCCCCTTTTTAAAGAATCTTTGATTAAATTTCTTAAAGTTATTTCAAGAAACATGTATTGACGTGGAAGTCGCATGTTTATATCACAAAACTTACTATTTAAAGTTTTAATCTCTACTTTCACATCACACAAATCATCAGAAACTAAAACTTTACCATATCCAGTCATACTTTTTACCATTGTTTACTCCTAAACTGAAAAAACCCTTTTTATTTATAATCATTTTTTATATATTAAAGTTGAGTATATAATGGATAAATGTCCGGAGGTCAATATGTTTAACTTAATTACGATTATATTTATATTGATTATATTATTAATTGCAAACACAATCAAAATTTTAAAAGAGTATGAAAGAGGCGTTATTTTTAGATTGGGTCGATTTGTAGGTGTAAGGGGTCCTGGTTTAATCATACTTATCCCTGTTATTGAAAAAATGGTAAAAGTGAATCTTAGAACTTTTGTAATGGATGTGCCTCCTCAAGATGTTATTACAAAAGATAACGTATCAGTAAAGGTAAACGCTGTGGTTTATTTCAGGGTTTTACATCCTGAAAAAGCTGTTTTAGAAGTGGAAGATTTTTACTATGCTACAAGCCAAATTTCACAAACTACCCTCAGAAGTATTTTAGGACAGTTTGAACTCGATGATTTGTTATCTAATAGAGAAAAAATTAATATGGAGCTTCAATCAGTAATCGATAAACATACTGACCCCTGGGGAGTAAAGGTCAGTGCTGTGGAAATAAAACATATAGATTTACCTCAGGAAATGCAAAGAGCAATGGCAAGACAGGCAGAAGCTGAAAGGGAAAGAAGGGCAAAAATCATTCATGCTGACGGTGAACTTCAATCTGCTGAAAGACTGACTCAGGCAAGTGAAATAATGTCCAGAAGCCCTATTACATTACAGCTCAGATATCTACAAACACTGAATGAAATAGCATCAGAAAAAAATTCCACTATACTTTTCCCTATTCCAATGGAAATAATAAAACCTTTCCTAAAAAAAGAGGATAAAGATGAATAATATGAAGCTCTTGCTACATCAATGCTGTGCTCCTTGTTCACTGTATCCATTGAAAATTTTAAAAAATGAACCCTTTGAAATATACGGATTCTTTTACAATCCGAATATTCACCCTGTGGAAGAATTTTACAAAAGACTGGAGAATGTTTGGTTTTTAAACAACTTAGAAGGTATTAAAACTATCATAGATGAAACCTATGGTTTAAAAGAGTTTGTACAAAATGTAGTATATAGAGAGTCAAAAAGATGTAACTACTGTTATTATATGAGAATTGAAAAAACTGTAAAAATCGCAAAAAATGGTAAGTTTGATGCTTTTACCACCACACTTTTATACAGTAAATATCAAAATCACCAAATGATTAAAGATATTTGTGAAGATTTATCACATAAATACAAAATTGAATTTTATTATTATGATTTTAGAGAAGGGTGGAAAGAAGGGATTGAAAAATCAAAAGAATTAAATCTTTATAGGCAACAGTATTGTGGATGTATATACAGTGAAGAGGATAGATACAGAAAACAACTTTCAAGAAAGTTTAATAAATTAAAAGAAATACAACTGTGTGAGGTGAACAATGAACCCACTAAGTGAGCTTGGTAAAAGCTTGCTAATTTTTGGTATAATTTTTATAGTCATTGGCATTATTCTTATTTTTTCTAACAAAATACCAAATATTTTCAATCTTGGAAGATTACCCGGCGATATTTATTACAAGAAAGGGAATTTTACATTTTATTTCCCAATAGTCTCTTCAATAATCATCAGCATAATTTTAACATTGATCTTAAACATATTTTTCAGAAAATAGGCACAAAAAAACCCGGCATCACAAAAGTGAGCCGGGTGTAATTTTCAACCTACCCTATGTTGCTTATATTTTTACAACATTGGAGGCCTGTGGACCTTTAGGCCCTTCAACGATGTCAAACTGAACTTGATCACCTTCTTTAAGGCTCTTAAAACCGTCCATTTTAATAGCTGTGAAATGGACAAACACATCGTTACCTTCGGAGCTGGTAATAAAACCATACCCCTTAGAATCGTTGAACCACTTAACTGTTCCTGTCTTACTCATAAACTCACCTCAAAAATTTGTTACAGGGCATCAAACCCCTAAATGAAGATTAGCAGTTTAAGGCTAGTAAGTCAAACATTATTTTACAAAATCTACAATTTCTATTTTTAATGGAAGAACAAATCTGAGGCATGTTTTTCAATAAACTTTTGTAACTTCTCTTCAGCAATCCTTGCAAGTTTACACCTTTTTAAACTTCTCACTAATTTTTCACAATCAGAAATATTAACTCGCCTAATTATCATCTTTGCCTTCAGTATAGAAGCTGGAGACATACTTAAGTTTCTATATCCAAGACCTAAAAGCACAGGTATATATTTCGGATCCCCAGCCATTTCACCACAAACTGTAGCCTCAATCCCTCCTTTATTTGCATCTTTTAATATCTTTTTAAGTAAATGTAGCACAGCTGGATGTGTAGGTCTGTAAAGATAAGCGACGTATTCATTATTCCTATCAATACCAACTGTATATTGAATAAGGTCATTTGTTCCTACGCTAAAAAAGTCCACTTCCTTATTAACAAGATGAGTGATGAGGGCAAGAGCTGGTAATTCCACCATAACACCGATTGGAACATCTTTTCTAAATTCTTTCCCCTCAGCTTCAAGCTCTTTAATTGCATCCTTAACAACTGATTTTGCAAGCCTTATCTCTTCCACCCCTGATATCATTGGAAACATAATCCTTACATCCCCATAAACTGCAGCTCTGAGTATAGCCTTAATTTGTGAAATGAAAAAATCTTGAAATCTTAAAGAATATCTTATTGCCCTTAATCCCATTACTGGATTTTGTTCCTCAGGGTGTGGTAACAAGCTTGAAAGTTTTTCACCTCCAAGATCAAATGTCCTTATTACTATGGGCTTATCCCCATTCTTCATCACAGCATCTTTTAAAATTTCAAACTGGTCATCCTCAGACACATTCCCATTTTCAAGATATATAAACTCTGTTCTGTAAAGACCTATCCCTTTAGAGTTATAATTGTTGGATACTTCAATCTCATCATTTATCTCAACATTAGAAAATATATTAATCTCAACCCCGTCGCTTGTTTTAACTTCAACATCTATAAGTTTCTGTAATTCTTCTACATATTTTATATATTTTTTCTCTTTTTCCTCATACTCTCTTAAAACATCTTCATTGGGATCTATTATGACAACACCATTAAAACCATCCACGATAATTGTCTCATCACTTGAGACAACATTATCAGTGATCTTTTCCAATCCTACAACAGCAGGAATTCCCATAGCTCTTGCAATTATGGATGTATGAGAAGTTTTGCTACCTAAATCAGTAGCAAAAGCAATTATATTTTGCCTTAATAAAGACGCTGTTTCAGAAGGAGATAAATCATGTGCAATAGCAATTCTCTTCTCTCCAGTTGTCTCATTAAAGACAAAACCATCATTGGTCATAAATCTCATTAATTTGTCTACAATATGCTTAATATCATTTTTTCTCTCTCTAATATATGGATCTTCTGTTCTTTCAAAAATATCCATCAAGTTTTTTGATACCTTTTTTAACGCATACTCTGCATTTATTTTCTCATTTCTAATAACTCTCTCAGTCTCTCCAATTAACATATCATCCTTCAACAAAAGCAAATAAACATCAAATATAAACGTATGCTCTTCACCAATATCGCTTACACTAATCTCTTTTATATGTTTGATATACTCTTCACATTTTTTTACGGCATCTTTAAATTTTTTTAATTCAATAGCTATTCTATCATCAGATATTTTATATTTTTTAATTTTAACTATTCTTCTATCTATGAAAAAAGCCTTTCCAATTGCAATACCATCACTTACTCCAATCCCCTTTAAAATAATCACTTATCCTCTCCAAATCTATTTTTAATCAAATTGCTGAGTGCTTCCAATGCTTCATCAGCATCATCACCATTAGCTTTAATCAATATCTTTGAACCTTTAGGGGCTACAAGCATTAAAACACCCATAATACTCTTACCGTTAACCTCTAAACCATCCTTTTCAACGAAAATTTCAGAATTAAACTTTGATGCTTCCTGAACAAATGATGCTGCAGCTCTTGCATGCATACCTAATTCATTAATAATTTCAACTTCAATCTGCTTTTTCTCTTTCATAACTAAATGCCCACCGAAATTTTTAATACAAAAGTCACAATCATAACTACCATTAAACTAAATACCACATCAACTTTTTTAGCTAGAGCAGTCCCTGTCAAAAAATAACCTAAACATATTATATAAAAATTAACATTATTTTCAAATCCACTCTTATGCAACATAACAATCAAAAACAATCCCATAAAAAAAGATGTCATAATATCAAAATAGTTTGACCATTTATTGAAAAGAATCTTATTGAACCAGCTTATAGTCTCCTTACCATAAGTAAAGCCAATATCAAACCCTCTATACAAAAAGAAAAAATGAAAAAAATTAAAAAATAATAGATAAAATATCAATGCAATTACAGGATTATAAAATGCAATTATTGCTGCAAATACAAAGGACGCTGGTCTTAAAGCATGCCAAAAAAAACTGTCGCCCAAAGCACCAAATGCTGAAGAATAAATTCTTTTATACTGTTCAGGATCACCATTATTTAAAAACTCTCTAAACCATACTCCAACCACAAACATAAACAAAAAAGGATGCGTATTAAAATAGCTAAGTTCCTTTTTTATTATTCTATCGGGCACATTGAATTCTTTTTCTTTATTTATCTCATCCAGTAAATAAACAAACCCTGTCCCCTGCATATTTTCGTAATTCCAATTCGCCTGGTAAAATAAACTTTTAATAAACCTTTTCAATTTACTCATATAATCAACCACCCAAAAATGATACCTGTAACAAAAATTATATATTTCACTAAACTCTTAAAACTCAAAAATCTAATCAAATATCCAGACAGAAAACATATTAACAATATTAAATAATTTAAAACATTTCTATCAAACATATAGTTTAAGTTGATAGTAACAATCTGATTATACACAAAATATATAACAAAGAACAACAAATTATATATTATCACGCCTCTTAAAAACGAAATTAATACTCCCCAGAGTAAAACCCTTGTAATAGGAAAATTGTACCATTTGATTTTATTTTTTAGAAAAATGCTTTGGTTTAAACGACGAGTGAGGGTATCAGTAAAGGTAACAGGATAAGATGCCGCAATTAATAGTAATAACAATATAAATAACTTGAAAATATTGTCAATATTACCAAAATTTACCATAAAACATCCAACATAACACATGAAAGAATCATCACGCGGAACATGTGTGCCTACAGGCAAATCAATTAAACCTATAAGCTCAAATATTGTACCAAGTAATAAGCACATAGTTAAATTACCCAAAATTAAGCCCACTATAAGAGCAATTAATATTGGGCGTGAAACCATAATATTAAGAGCACTGTTTCTATCAACTGAAATCAATCCTGATAAAAAAAACAAAAATAGATACTTCATTTTACCAAATAGTGAAAGTTTTTAATATCTACACTTGTTTCCCATGGCAATTTTTTTGTATAAACCATATATTTCTCTCTAAGATTGCACAATGCTAAAATTTCTTCTTTTGTTAAATAAACTGTATCCGAGACTTCAATTTTATGCTTTCTGTTAGCAACACAACCAATATTTATATATATTTCATCTGATAAAATATCTGAAACCTTCATAAATGTATCCACATCTTCAAAAAGAACCAACAAATCATTTTTCACTTTTTTAATATTAAAATTTTTCTTAAAATCTGCTAATGAAAAAAAACTTAAGCTTACGTTATCAGGTATTATGCTTTTATAAATAGTTTTTTTAAGCTCATCTTTAACGATATTATCACTCACGATAATTACATCCTTAATTTTATAATATTTAATCCACCCTTCAATAACTTGTCCATGTATCAATCTATCATCGACACGAAAAATTATGCGTTTACCCATTTAATAAATCACCAGGCCTTTTTATACTATCCTTACCTCTCTCTACAACCTTTCTTGCTATCTCCTGCACATCATTAGTTTCTTCACGTAAAGTTAATGCTTTGATCAACATAGGCAAATTAACGCCTGTCACAACGTCCACTTTTTCTTCACCTATATACGCCATAGCAATATTGGATGGGCTCCCACCAAACATATCTGTAAGTATTAATAACCCATCCTTTCTATATTTAATAATACATTCCTCCAAAACTCCTGCAATGTCATTTAACGAAGAACCACTTTGCACAGGTAAAATTTCTACTTTATCCTTTTTCCCTAAAATCATTTCTGCAGTTTTCAACAATGCAAGCCCTAAAGAACCATGAGTCAAAATAACTATACCAATCATAACCTCACCTTTCCATATCTCTATGCTTAATATTAACATTTAAATTTGTTTTTTCTAGCATATATTTATAAATGAAATCTGCAATCGCCACAGATCTATGTTTTCCACCTGTACAACCTATTGAAATCGTAAGATACTTTTTTCCTTCTTTCATATAATTTGGTATTAAAAAATCTAACAAACTTTTTAATTTACGTAAAAATACCTTACTCCTCTTATCAGAAAAGATATAATCTTTCACTTCATCATCCAATCCAGTCAATGGTCTATACTTTTCAACATAATGAGGATTTTTTAAAAATCTCACATCTAAAACCATATCCGACTCAGGAGGAATACCATATTTAAAACCAAATGATTGAACAGTTACTACTAAATTTGTTTGAAGTCTTTTAGAAAATAACTCACTTATTTTTGCTGACAATTCATTTACATTCAAATTAGAAGTATCTATAATAAAATCTGACAAATCTCTTATTTTACTTAAAAGTGAGATCTCTTTCTCTATAGCTCTTAAAAGATCATCCCCTAAAGGATGTTTTCTTCTAGTTTCTTTATATCTATTTAGTAAAACATTTTGAGTAGCCTCAAGAAACAAAATATCAGCATCATAATTATTTTTTATTTCTTTTATAAAGTTATATGCTTTATCAAACTCTTTGTTCCTAACATCAATTACAAACGCAATTTTTGGAATTTCCACGTTAAAATCATAAGCAAATTGAAAAAACTTTTCTGCTAAAAAAAGAGGGATATTATCTACTGTATAATATCCCTGATCTTCCAATGACTTAGCAGCTGTAGATTTTCCAGCACCTGAAAGTCCAGTGACAATAACAATAGATAAATCCTTTTTCATTCGATCCCTTTTTTAAACATAACATTCTTTATAACTTTTTCTTCATTCCTCTTAATAATCTTATTTAATCTCTCGCTAAACTCATGTGCTGCATCAAACCCCATAAGTTTTAAAAGATGATTTCTAGCTGCAGCTTCAATTATAATTGCTATATTTCTACCAGGTGAAACAGGTATATTAAGGAGGGGTAATTCTACCCCCAAAATATCCACAGAATTTTTATTCAAACCTGTTCTATCATAATTATCTTCTTTATCCCAATCCAACAAATTTACTACCATTTCTACTTTTTTTCTAAGCCTTATAGAACCAATACCATACATTTCCTTAATATTTAAAATCCCCAATCCACGCACTTCTATATGATTTCTTAAAATATCATCACTGTTACCCACCAAATAACCCTGTTTCCTTTTTATAATAACAACATCATCTGCTACAAGTCTATGTCCTCTTTTAACAAGCTCCAACGCACACTCACTTTTACCAATTCCGCTTCGTCCCATAATTAATACACCAACTCCATGTACATCAACCAAAACACCATGCAAATTCGCTATCGGTGCAAGTTTTTCTTCTAAATATGCGGATATCTCACTAATAGCTACAGAACTAACCAATTCTGTCCTAAAAATTGGAACCTGATTTTCTTTGCAAGCTTGAATTACAACTTTAGGAATATGCAAATTTTTGGTAACAACAAAACAGGAAATATTTTTTTGACATAACTTTGATATAGATTTGTATTTTTCAGTAAATGGCAATGTATTTAAATAAGAGATTTCAGTATTACCTAAAATCTGAACTCTTCCTTCGTGGATATGTTCAGTATAACCAGCAAGCCCTAATCCTGGTTTTTGAATTCTATGATTATTAATAAACTTTTTATCGAGTAACTTTCTTCCATAAATTAACTTTAATTTAAGACTTGCAGCTTCTGGAGCTAAAAGCTCCGAAACTGGTATTTCTTTCATTACAATTTGCTTTCCTCTTCTTTCAAAATATCTATTACTTCTTTAAAATTATTTGCTGCTAAAACTCTACTTTTAAAATTAGTCATTTTCATCAATCTCGAAATTCTTGCAAGCGTCTTGAGATGCAATTGCATTTGATTAGCTGGCGCAATAACAATGAAAAACAGTTTTACAGGTAATTTGTCTATTGCATCAAAATCTTGCCCTTCCTTTGAAATAGCTATCAGTATCTTAATTCGATCTATCTCAGTAATTTTAGCGTGGGGAATAGCCACTTCTTCCCCCACTGCAGTTGAACTTAACTTTTCTCTTTCCAAAAGAGCCAGGTAAACAACATCCTCATTCTCAATTAAGCCAACTTCTTTAAACTTTTTTGCAAAAATTTTTAACAATTCATCTTTACTATATTTACCATCTAAGAAAAGGATATGATTTTCATCAATATAATCAGCAATTCTCATCATGTTTCCCTTAAGGCTCTATCAATCCAAGATTTCCATCATCTCTCTGATAAACAACATTTATCTCGCCTGTGTCAGCATTTCTAAATACAAAAAAGTTCTTATTTAACAACTCCATTTGCATTACTGCTTCTTCAATTGTCATAGGCTTTGCAGGTATTTGTTTAGAAATAATAGTTTTAGGTTTTTCAGTTTCAAAAATAGATTCAATATCAATAACATTGAGCCTTAAAGAAGCACCAGGAACATTTTCCATAATTTTCTTACTCTTAAGCTTTTCCTTATACTTAACAAGCTGTTTTTCAATTTTATCAACAGCTAAATCAATTGATGCATATAGGTCTTCAGATTTTTCTAATCCCTTTAAAAATACACCTTTAGCATCCACTAAAATCTCAGCAATATGCACATTCTTTTGCACTTCTAAAAGAACGTGCACATCTATAATCTGGTCAAAATATTTCTTTATTTTGGATACTTTTTTTTCTACATAACTTCTTATTGGGTCCGTTAAGTCAATATTTCTGGCAGTGATTTGAATATTCATAAAACCTCCTATCTTTGTTTTCTTTTACTTGTAGATGGTATTCCTAATTCATCTCTATATTTTGCAACAGTCCTCCTTGCAATTTTTATACCTTTTTTTGATAAAATTTCCACAATTTTTTCATCACTATAAGGCTTCTTTTTATCTTCATTATCTATTATTTCTTTAATTAGATCTTTAATAGCTTCAACACTCATTGTACCATCAGTAGTTTCAATCCCTTTTACAAAAAAACTTTTAATCTCATACACACCGTATTCACATGCTAAATATTTATTTGATGTAACTCTGCTAATTGTAGACTCATGAAGATTAGTCTCGGCTGATACATCTTTTAATTTAAGAGGCTTTAATTTCCTATCACCATATAGGAAAAAATGTCTTTGATGTTTTACAATGGTTTCCACCACTCTTAAAATTGCCTTTTTTCTCTGATTTAGACTCTTCAATATCCATAAAGCATTTTTTACTTTTTCTTCAACATATTCTTTCGTCTTCTCATCAAGTCCTTCACTTTTAATTAATTTAATATAGTAACTATTTAACTTAATTGAAGGGATATATTCTTCGTTCAATTTAACTTCCAGAACATCATCTTTTTTAAAAACATATACATCAGGAATTACATAAACCGTCTCATAATTGAACTTTAATCCAGGCTTTGGATCAACTTTTTTAATTAACCCCATCAAATAATCAAAATAATCTTTATCAATACCCAAACCTTTATATATACGTTCATAATCCCCATTTATCAGCTCAGCTTCATACTTATCGAGAATAACATTAATATAACTCAAATCTTCATCGCTTACTTCAAAATCTTTCAACTGAATATTTAAACATTCCTTTAAGTTTCTACTAGCAATACCAGAAGGATCAAACCCCTGAATCTTTTTCAAAACTTGTAAGAAGTGTTCTTTTGAAACCCCCAATTCTTTGGCTGATGTATCAATATCCAATCTAAAATAACCATTCTCTGTTAAATTCCCTATTATATATTCCCCTATTCTGTAATCATCACCTTTTAAACCAGAAATGTTTAATTGGAAAAGTAGATGCTCATATAGATTAGGTTTTTTACTCACAAATTTTTCAAAATTAACATCTTCATCTTCTTTAATATAATATTTAAACTCATCATCTTCATCAAAATATGATTCCCAATCCACTTTCTTTAATTCTTCAATATAAGAGTCAACGTTAACATCATCCTCTGCCAAATCTTCCTTTTTTTCAATTTCATCTAAAACTGGATTTTCTTCCAAAATACTATTAATCTCTTGTGATAACTCAAACATCGGAAGCTGAAGAATATTTAAAGACTGCTTCATTTGTGGAGTAATAAGGAGTTTTTGAGACAGTTTGTTCTTTAATGTAACACTTAATTTACTCATTTTATAATCTGTACCCTTCTCCGAGATATGTCTCTCTCACCTTTTCATCTTTAATTATCTCTTCAGGTGTACCATGAGTCA
Organism: Deferribacter autotrophicus; assembly: GCF_008362905.1. NCBI lineage: Bacteria > Pseudomonadati > Deferribacterota > Deferribacteres > Deferribacterales > Deferribacteraceae > Deferribacter > Deferribacter autotrophicus. The sequence goes on along the minus strand of NZ_VFJB01000005.1, from coordinate 300,092 downwards.
ATATTTTCCCATTGTGCATAATATATGCCCTATCAGTAATCTGTAACGTTTCCCTTACATTGTGATCTGTTATTAAAATCCCTATATTCATCTTCTTCAGCCTTTCAATCATACGCTGTATTTCTTGAACAGATATTGGATCAATCCCAGCAAATGGTTCATCAAGTAGAATCACCTCAGGTTCAATGGAAAGACATCTAGCAATTTCAGCTCTTCTTTTTTCTCCACCACTAAGCGAATATCCTATTGTATTTTTTACTTTCTCTAACCCAAAATCTTTCAACAACTGCTCTATTCTTTCTTCTATAAATCCTCTATCTTTATATTTAAGCTCCATTGCAGCATATAAATTTTCATATACAGTAAGTTTTCTAAAAATAGATATTTCTTGAGGAAGATACCCTATCCCTTTTGCCGCTCTTTTATAGATAGGCAATCCCGTAATATCTTCACCTTTATAAAAAATCTTTCCATCATCAGGTTTTATTATTCCCACTAGCATGTAAAAGGTTGTAGTTTTACCAGCACCATTCGGACCAAGAAGTCCAACTACCTCCCCTTTATTTAAGACTACTTCTACCCCATCAACAACATTTCTGTTTTTATATCTTTTTTTTAACCCTTTAGCTTCCAAAACCATTTATTTTACCTTTTCATCTGGATAAAAAATAATTTTTACTTTTTTATCTTTAATATTTCTCACTTCTACTCTCTTTTCTTTATTATAAATATATACTTCATCCCCTTCCAAGTAATTCTTATCCTGCCAAATTTTTACATTCCCTTTTAAAATCGCTATGTCTTTTTTAATATCCATCTCAGCACTTTCAGACAAAGATACTATATTATCCCTTACAATTTTAACATTTCCTGTGCAAATAATTTTTATAGGCTTATTATTTTCATCTGTATAAACAACCATCTTATCACTATTAATTGTAGTGTTATCATAAATTGCTTCCACACTACCTTCAAAGACCGATTCCTTTTTCTGACCGTTGTAAACTAACTTATCAGATGTTATTTTTATAGCATTTGCAGCATATACAGAAAAAGTAAATATTAACAGTATTAACAAACTAATCAGCCATTTCATAATTTACCTCAACATTTCCTATAAATACAATTCTATTAGCTTTGCTAAAAAACATCGCTTTATCTGCTCTAATATAGTTTGATTTTTGATGAAAAACAACCCTACCATCAATATTACCGCTTCCATTATCAAAACTATATTCACAGCTAGCCTCATTTACTGTTTTAAACTCAATATCATTGTAATAACCAAAAATATTCCCTGAAAGTATCACTTTTTTATCAACTAAATACTCACAAATATCAGCATTCAACTCCAACTCGTTTTTTCCTTTTTTATACACAATATTACAACCATCCATTTTTACTTTATTAAGATCCTTACTGTATTCAGCTTTAGAAGATTTAATTTTATAGTATTCATCTTCAGAGACCCTCTTGGACATATCAAAATCACTTACAGTAACGCTGTTTTTTTTAATCTCAACGCTTTTAAACTTTACTTTACTCTTAAAATAAAAAGAAAGAATAAGTAATATAAATAAAAAAGAAATCAATAAAAACTTAAAACCTTTTCCCACTGCCCATTTCTCTTTATAATTTCCTCAATAAAAACTCTCACAGCTCCTTTACCACCATCCACAGGCACGATAAAATCGACTACATCCTTAACATAATCAGGAGCATCGTTGACGGTAGCTGAAAATCCAACTTTTTTTAGCAAAGAAATATCATTTATATCATCACCAATATAAGCAGCTTCATTATCGCTGAAATTATATTTTCTTTTAATCTCTTCGTATATTTTTACTTTATTATCAAGTCCTTGAAACACATTTGTAATCCCAAGTTCCTTACATCTTTGTTTAGTAACATTAGAATTTCTACCAGTTAACACAAATATTTCATATCCAAGTCTTATTGCAAGTTTAATACCTAATCCATCTCTCACATTAAAATTCTTTATTTCACCACAATGTTCACCATATATTATAGCTCCATCAGTTAAAACACCATCAACATCCAAAAAAATATATTTTATCATACAACCCCAGCCTTTAATATATCATGTAAATGGATAATACCATAAGGCCTTTCTTTTTCATCCACAACCAGCAAACTAGTAATAGAATATTTTTCCATCACCTGCAGTGCCTTTGCAGCTAAAGCATCCTCTTCTATAGTTTTCGGATTTTTAGAAGCTATGTCCATTATATTTCTTGTAAAAAGGTCATTATATTTTTCAAGTCCTCTCCTTAAATCACCATCTGTCACAATACCTATCAATTTACCATTATCATCCACAATAGCTGTGCAACCAAACCCTTTAGAGCTCATCTCGAGAATAGCGTCAGTTACAGTAACGTTTTTATTAACAATAGGAACTCTATCACCTGTATGGTATATATCACTAACTTTTAATAACAGCTTTTTGCCAAGACTTCCTGAAGGGTGAAACATTGCAAAATCTTCTTCTTTAAATCCTCTCTTTTCTAAAAGAGCTACTGCCAAAGCATCACCAATAGCAAGAGCAGCAGTAGTACTTGCAGTAGGAGCTAAGTTTAATGGACAAGCCTCCTTTTCCACAGAAGCATCCAAAACACAATCACTCTTTTTTGCAAGGGTTGAATCTAATTTACCAACTATAGAAATTAAGAGGATATCAAGTCTTTTAATAATAGGCAATATAGATACAATTTCATCCGTTTCTCCACTATTTGATATCGCTAATACAACATCACCTTTGACAAGCATTCCAAGGTCACCATGCACACCTTCAGCAGGATGCATGAAAAGTGAAGGTGTACCCGTTGAAGCAAAGGTAGAAGCTATCTTCTTACCTATCAAACCAGACTTGCCCATACCTGTAACAACTAATCTACCCTTACAATTAAATATAATATCCACAGCCTTTACAAAATTATCGTCAATTTTATCAATCAACTTATAAATTGCATCAGCCTCTATCTTTAATGCTCTTTTAGCTATCTCCTTTACATCCATAAAGCATCCCTAATTCTTTTAATCTCATCAAAAAGTTTTTCTGCCATATCAAAATTTAACATATTAGCTCCATCGCAAAGAGCGATGTCAGGATTAGGATGAATTTCCATAAACAAACCATCCACACCACAGGCCACTGCACTTCTTGCCAAATATGGTGCAAATCTCCTTTCTCCACCCGAAGCATCCCCTCTACCACCGGGCAACTGTACAGAATGGGTAACATCAAATATTACAGTATCACAAAATTCTTTCATAATTGGAAAACTTCTAAAATCCACCACTAAATTATTATATCCAAAACTGTAACCCCGCTCTGTCAACATAATATCTTTAGCACCAAAAAACTTCAATTTCTCTACAACATTTTTCATATCCCATGGTGCCATAAACTGCCCTTTTTTCACATTAACTACTTTCCCGGTTTTTGCTGCTGCTTTTAGAATATCAGTTTGTCTACAAAGAAAGGCTGGTACCTGTAGTATATCCACATAATCTTTTATAATTTCAGCTTCTCTTTCAGAATGAAAATCGGTTAAAATCTTAACACCGTACTCTTTTTTTAGCCTTTCAAAAAACCTTATACCTTCTTCAATACCTGGTCCCCTGTATGAATGCACAGAACTCCTGTTTGCTTTGTCATAAGATGTTTTATAGAAATAATCAAAACCATACTTATCACATAAATTCATCAAAAAATCACAAGTCTTAAAAGCAACATCCTCATTTTCATAAACGCATGGGCCTGCAATTATAATCATTTTCAACTCTCAGCATCTCCTTTTTTTTCAAGCTTATATTTATACGCTGCTTTTACAAAATCTCTAAACAGTGGATGCGGCTCTAAAGGTCTTGACTTAAATTCTGGATGAAACTGACATCCAAGAAACCACCTATGGGCTTTCAGTTCAATTATCTCCACCAAATCTCTATCAGGATTTATTCCAGAAATATGTAAACCAGCTTTAATAAAAGCTTCTTTATATTTGTTGTTAAATTCAAGTCTATGTCTGTGCCTTTCACTAATCTCCTGCATTTTGTAAGCATCATAGGCAATAGAGTCTTCTTTGAGTTTGCACTTATATGCACCCAGTCTCATGGTTCCACCTAATTGCTTTATCTTCTTCTGCTCTTCCATATAATCAATTACCGGATGTGGTGTTTTTTCATCAAACTCAACGCTATGTGCACCTTCCAGTTTCATCACGTTCCTAGCAAACTCAATTACTGCACACTGCATCCCCAAACATATCCCAAAAAAAGGTATATCCTTATTTCTTGCAAAATTTACAGCATTAATTTTCCCTTCAATTCCTCTGTCACCAAAGCCACCCGGAACCAAAATCCCATCAAGATCTTCGAGATATTTGCCTACATTCCCTTCTTCAAGATCTTCAGCATCTATCCATTTTATATCCACCTTCAATTTATTAGCAATACCACCATGAATCAACGCTTCATTTAAACTTATATAAGCATCTTTTAAATTCACATATTTACCAACAACACCGATTGTTACAGTATCATCAGGGTTTTTCAATCTATACACCACATCTTCCCACTTTGATAGGTCTATATCACTTTCTTCTAAATTAAGTTTTTCGAGAATTATTCTATCTATACCTTCTTTATGTAAAAGCAATGGTACTTGATAAATTGTAGAAGCATCAATGGCATTAATTACAGCATTTTTAGAAACATTGCAAAATAGTGCAATTTTTTTACGAATACTATCATCCAATGGGTACTCAGATCTGCAAACAAGGACATCAGGTTGTATACCAATCGCTCTCAACTCTTTCACTGAGTGCTGAGTGGGTTTTGTCTTTAACTCCCCAGCACTTTTAATATAAGGAACAAGAGTTACATGAACATAAATAACATCTTTTTCATCCATATCATATTTCATCTGTCTAATTGCTTCAAGAAATGGTAAACTTTCAATATCTCCAACTGTTCCACCAATTTCTGTGATCACAATATCGTAATCTTCAGATAATTTTAAAATACTTTCTTTTATTTCATCAGTAACATGAGGTATTACCTGGACAGTTGCCCCTAAATAATCACCTCTTCTCTCTTTACTTATCACATTATAATAAATTTTACCTGTTGTAATGTTGCACTCTCTACTTGTTCTTGTTGTTAAGAATCTTTCATAATGACCTAAGTCAAGATCTGTTTCAGCACCATCATCTGTCACATACACTTCACCGTGCTGAAACGGGCTCATTGTACCTGGATCAACATTTAAATATGGGTCAAACTTTTTAATAATTACCCTATATCCACGGTTCTCAAGTAAAGTACCTAAAGATGCAGCAGTTATCCCTTTACCTAAAGAAGAAAGTACTCCACCTGTTACAAAAATAAATTTAGCCATTTTCCATCTCCTTAATAATTTCTTCTACTTTTTGTAAATCATCTTTAGTATCAACTGATAATGACTTGTATGTTGTATATATTACTTTTATTTTATAACCGTTTTCAATAACTCTTAACTGTTCAAGTTTTTCAAGATTTTCAAGCTCACTTTCAGGCAACTCTGTAAATTTCATCAAAAAATCTTTCTTAAATCCATATATTCCAATATGTTTTTTATATTTTATATCTTTACTATCCCTTACAAAGGGTATTAATGACCTTGAAAAATATATTGCATAACCATTTTTGTCTACCACAACTTTCACATTGTTTGGATTCAAAGCTTCTTCTTTATCCAGATCACAATAAGCTGTTATCATATCCGCATAATCATCTTTTTTCAATTCATCAATCAAACTATTTATCAATTCAGGATCAATTAATGGTTCGTCACCTTGAACATTTACTATTATCTCTTCATCTAAATACTTTGCCACTTTTGCTACTCTGTCAGTTCCAGATTTGATATTCTTATCACTCATTACACACTCAAGTCCTTCTATCTTGCTACACTCATCAAGAATCCTTTCATCATCTGTCACCACAATTACCCTATCAGCCTTTGATTTTAAACATCTAGTTGCTACCCTGTTTATCATGGTAATTCCATTTATCTTTACTAATGGCTTACCGGGCAATCTTGAGGATTCATATCGAGCAGGAATTACAACAGCAGACATACATGCTCCTTTTATTCTTTTAATAAACTTATAGCCATAGCATAATTTTTTGTATGTGAAATTGACAACTCCAGATTGTCTAAAACTTTATCCCTTACTTTAACAACAGGTTTTCCTGTATCACTTCTTAATATCTCTATATCTCTAAACGACACTATCTGCTTATTGAGTGATTTAATAACTGATTCTTTTGCAGCAAATCTACCTGCAAGAAACTCAATTTTTCTATTTTTATTAAATTGATTAAAAAGTTTTATCTCATTATCAGTTAAAATTTTTTTTACAACCTTCTCACCAAACTTTTCGTAAAGCTTCCTTACCCTATCAATCTCTACTAAATCACACCCAAGCATAAACTAACATTCCACAGAATGCTTGCAAATAATCTCTTTCATTTCTCTAACAGCCTCTTCCATACCCACATAAATTGATCTTGCTACAATGGAATGTCCTATATTTACCTCATATATATGAGGTATTTTAATTACGTCTATTATATTCATATAATCCAAACCATGGCCAGCATTAACCACAAAACCGAGATTATTAGCAACTTTTGCAGCCAATTTCAATCTTTTTAATTCCTTTATCCTATCATCTCCTTTAGCATCAGCATATCTACCTGTATGCAGCTCCACATATTTGGCACCAGTGTATATAGCCTTTTCCAACTGAGATTCATCAGGATCTATAAAAATAGATACCTCAATTCCTGCCTCATTTAATTTTTCCACACATTCTTTTACCACATCAAAATGAGAAATTACATCCAGCCCACCCTCGGTGGTTAACTCCTCTCTTTTTTCTGGAACAAGAGTACACATATCCGGTTTTACATCAAGGGCAATCTTGAGAATTTCTTCATTGCAAGCCATTTCAAGATTTAGTCTTGTCTTTACAATCTCTCTTAACAGTCTCAAATCTCTTTCCTGTATATGACGTCTATCTTCTCTTAAATGAACAGTAATACCGTCAGCACCACCAAGTTCTGCCAGAACAGCTGCTCTAACAGGGTCTGGTTCATTTGACAATCTTGCTTGTCTAACGGTAGCAACATGGTCAACATTTACACCAAGCTTAATCATAAATTACCTCTCTTGTTTCTTATTTCTTCAATTGCTTTTTCTGAAATCATTTCAATATATTTATCTATAACTGCTTCATCTGTAGCTTCTACCATTATTCTAAGTTTATTTTCTGTTCCAGAATATCTCACAAGGATACGCCCATCCTCTTTTAGCTCTTCTTCAAGTTCATTAATTAATGCAGTTAGACCGTCAAGTTTCTCCAGAGGAATTTTTTCATCTACAGGTACATTTTTAAGTTTTTGAGGGTATACTTCAATAAATTTCTTAATTTCACTTAACGGCTTATTCCTTCTTACCATAACCTTGAGTAATTGAAGAGCACTGATTAAACCATCACCTGTTGTGTTGAAATCGCTAAATATAATATGTCCGGACTGCTCACCACCAAGGTTATATTTACCTTTTAACATTTCTTCAAGAACATATCTATCACCCACCTGACTTCGCACTAATGATATCCCTCTACTTTTCAATGAATTTTCAAAACCTAAATTACTCATTACCGTAGCAACTACAGTGGAGTAATTTAATAATCCCAATTCATTCATATAATCAGCACAAATACCCATTATAAAATCACCATCCACAATTTCACCTTTTTCATCCACAAAAATAACCCTGTCACCATCCCCATCAAAACTTATCCCAACATCAGCGTTATTTTTTATAACCTCACCAGAAAGTGTTTCAGGATTAACGGCACCACATCCATCATTTATATTAAAACCATTAGGATTATCATTAATTACAATCACCTCTGCCCCAAGCTCTGATATTGCCATAGGCGCCACTTTGTAAGTAGCTCCGTTTGCACAATCAAGCACTATTTTTAATCCTTTCAAATCAATATCCTTATCGAAAGTAGCTTTTGCATACTCCACATATCTTCCAATGGCAGTCTCAATCCTGTATGCTTTACCAATATTTGTTGGTGAGATATCAAATTCATCTTCCTCTATTAACCTTTCAATCTCCTCTTCCACTTCATCACTCAATTTAAAACCATTTGGATCAAAAAATTTTATTCCATTATCATAATAAGGGTTGTGAGAAGCAGATATTACAACTCCGGCATCTGCTCTTAAGCTCTTTGTAATAAAAGCAATTGCAGGAGTTGGTAAAACACCAAGAAGTATCGCATCAACACCTACTGAACAAATGCCTGATACAATGGCATTTTCAAACATATAACCAGATATTCTTGTATCCTTACCTATTACTATTTTATGCCTTTTTCTACCATTTTTATAAATAGTGGCTATAGCTTTACCTAATTTTAATGCAAAATCTGAGACCATAGGAAATACATTTGCTCTACCTCTTATTCCATCGGTGCCAAAATATTTCCTCACTTCATCACCTCTATTCTTACTTTATCAGGAGTAATCTTTAATACCTCAATTTTCTTTCCATCATTGTATTGAACTTCTTTTAAGTATCTACCAGGTTCTAATATTTCAGACACATCAACAAAAATTTTAACTGCATCTTGAATTTTTTCATCAGTAATAATATCTTTACGTCCCTTCAACTTAACCTTAACCTTTTCATTCAAAAGTTTTACTTTGTAATTTCTTTTATTTATTACCATAATTGGCAACTCTACAGTTCTAGTAACAATATCCTCGGTAAACTCTATATACACCTCAACATAAGAAGGTGTTATCTTCATCATTCCAGCTTCTTTCTTCACCGATATATTGTAAGTTAAATCTCTATACTTGTTTGTAATATCAATCGGTAATGTCTCAATTGTTTGAATATCATTAATACTTTTCTTAGCCCCTTTTACCACAACTATTTCAGGGGTCATTTTTACCTTTTTTATCTTAAAACCTACCTTTGGCGAACCAATGAAAACAGGAACAACTTTTACCTTTTTTTCAATCATCTTATCTATAGTGATTGTAATAAATTTCGGTTCAATTTTTACAACCTCAACACCTTTAGGGGTGTAAACATCATTAAAAGAAATAGCATATCTGTTCTTTCCATAACTTAAAACAGTAGCATCTATTTTAATTTTAACATCATTAAAAGAAATGGTTTTTAAAAGATAATTTGGTCCTTTTAAAGTAACTCTGATGATGTTGGTGTCATAAACAGCTATCAAACCCTTATTCAGATTATCCAATACAATAGGCACATCAAAAGTGGATTCCTGATAATCGGAGGTAACTACAATAAACCACAAAAATAATGCAAGCAAAACACTAATGATTTTTAGTTCTATATTTTTAAGAAACATTTTTACTTTCCATTCCAAGCAATGTCTTTAAAGTATTTTTCAGCATCTCTGCATCAAGCTCTGTGGAAATGCGTCCGTTTGCAGCTACAGCAATTGTCCCTCTTTCTTCACTTACCACAACACTTACAGCATCTGTTTCTTCAGTTATTCCAATTGCTGCTCTATGTCTTGTTCCAAAAGATTTATCTAAATCTTCTCTTTTTGATAATGGTAAAATTGCCCCTGCATACATCATTCTATCTTCTTTGATAATCACTGCACCATCATGCAAAGGTGAATAAGGAATAAAAATACTTAACAAAAGCTCTTTTGATACAATGGAGTCTATTTTTTGTAACGTTTGTACATAATGTGTCAAATCTGTTTTTCGTTCAATAACAATTAATGCACCGATCTGCCTGTTAGCTAGTATCGTACATGCTTTTACAATTTCATCGATTACTGCTGCTCTTCTCTCAACAAAATTTCCAAAAACACCCGTCTCACCTATAGCTGCAAGTGCTCTCCTTATTTCAGGCTGAAAAAGTATAATGATAGTCAAAAATAAATAACCAGAAAAATTGCTGAGCATCCAACTTGTAGTCTTTAATCCAAAATACCTTGCAACAAATGAGAATACTACAAGAAATACAATCCCAAAAAACATATAAAAGGCTCTAGTCCCTTTGATTAATAAAAGAAGGCGATAAATTACAAAACTGATAATCGTAATATCAATCAAATCAATAAAAGAGAAATCTTTAATTATTTCAAGCATTTAATTCTACCTTATTGTAAAAATCACAAAGCTTTATAACATCATTTAGCTCAGCCACATCGTGAGTCCTGATAATATCAGCACCATTAATAGCTGCAATGGTCTCAATTACCTTAGTACCAACCAATCTCTCATCAACACCTTTATCCAAAACATTTCCAATCATTGATTTTCTTGAAACACCAACCAATAAGGGATAACCTAAATCTTTAAACTCTTTTAAATATTTTAAAATTATATAGTTATCCACCAGAGTCTTACCAAAGCCAAACCCAGGATCTATAATTATACTTTCATCTTCAATCCCAGCGTTCAATGCCAACTCAATGGACTCTTCCAGATAACACTTTATTTCTTCAAGAATATTTTCATAAGTAGGATTTTTCTGCATATCTTTAGGCGTACCTTTTATGTGCATAAGGCAAACCGCAGATTTATAATCAGCACAAACCCTTGGCATATCTGGATCAAACCTAAATCCACTTATATCATTAATGAGATGTGCACCCATCTCAAGGCATTTTTGCGCCACAAGGGATTTATATGTATCAATAGATACAATAAACCCCATATTTAATGCTTCTTTAACTGCAAACTCAATTCTTTTAAATTCTTCTTCAGCATCCACCGGATCAGAACCAGGTCTTGTAGATTCACCGCCAATATCAACAATAGGTACATTATGCTTATTAAAATAATTTAGGCGTTCTATAATTTCTTTTTCTCTCACATACTTGCCGCCATCACTGAAAGAATCAGGCGTTACATTTAATATCCCCATAACAACCGGTTTATCGAGTTTTAAATCTCTGTCTCTAAGTTTCAAAAAATCTTTGTCTTTTCTTACAATTTCTTCTCGAAGACATCCGGCAAGGTCTTTTAGCGCAAGAGGCTGTTTTTTTAACTTACTTATTAACTTTTTCAAACTGTTCTTGTTGGATAATATTAAAACATCGGTTTTATCCACTTTACAACTTACAGTGCCTTTGCAAACTGCAGCATCAGCCCCTACTGATAAAGCATCCTGCTTTATAATATTTGCCTGACCAGGAGATAGATCTTTTATTTTAATACAAAAATCTATCCCCTTCTCATACATGTACAGTGCATAATTATCTACACCAATTTTTGATAATTCAAACAACAACCTATTTTTATCGTTTTCAATTCTATACAGTTTGAACTTCTTCTTCACTTTCACCCTTTACTCTTTTTATTATCTCATCAATTTCTTTACCTTCTATGGTCTCCTTCTCTAATAACAAGTTTGCAGTTTCATGAAGAACCTCAATATTATCCTTTAAAATCTGCAATGCTCTTTTATAATTATTCATAACAATAGATTTTATCTCTTCATCAATCATAATAGCCGTTTTTTCACTAAAATCCCTATGAGTGGCAATCTCTTTTCCAAGGAAGATAGCCTCATCCTTTTTTCCCAAAGCTAAAGGACCTAATTTCTCACTCATTCCCCAAATACAAACCATTTTTCTTGCAATCTCCGTAGCTCTTTCTATATCATTTCCAGCACCTGTAGTATATCTATTATAAACAATCTCTTCGGCAGCTCTACCACCCATAAGCACACTTATTGTCCCTTCTAAGTATTCCTTGGAATACATGTGTTTATCATCCTGAGGTAACTGTTGAGTCACACCAAGAGCCATCCCTCTTGGTATAATACTCACTTTATGAACAGGGTCACTACCAGGAGTGAATTTTGCTACAATTGCATGTCCAGCTTCGTGATATGCAGTAACTTTTTTCTCCTCTTCACTTATAGTCATACTCTTACGCTCTTTACCCATTGTAATCTTGTCTTTTGCCTCTTCAAAATCATCCATTTCAACCTTTTCTTTGTTTTTCCTTGCAGCAATTAATGCAGCCTCATTTACAAGGTTTGCAAGATCAGCACCGGCAAATCCAGGTGTCCCCTTTGCTATAATTTCTAACTTTACATCATCACCAAGAGGAACCTTTTTTGTGTGCACTCTCAAAATTTCCAATCTTCCCTTCACATCCGGTCTTGGTACAACTACCTGTCTATCAAAACGGCCTGGCCTTAACAGAGCTGGATCTAAAACATCTGGTCTATTGGTAGCTGCTATAAGTATAACCCCTTCATTTGACTCAAAGCCATCCATCTCTACTAACAACTGGTTTAACGTTTGTTCTCTCTCATCATGACCACCACCTAAACCAGCTCCTCTATGTCTACCAACTGCATCTATTTCATCAATAAAAATTATACATGGAGCATTCTTTTTCCCTTGCTCAAAAAGATCTCTTACTCTTGCAGCCCCAACTCCTACAAACATCTCGACAAAGTCAGAACCAGAAATACTAAAAAATGGAACCCCAGCTTCACCAGCTACTGCTTTTGCCAATAAAGTCTTACCTGTTCCAGGAGGCCCCACCAGAAGAACCCCTTTAGGAATTTTCCCACCAAGACGCTGAAATTTGTGAGGATCCTTCAAGAACTCAATTATCTCCTGTAACTCTTCCTTTGCCTCCTCTACTCCCGCCACATCATTAAAGGTAACCCTTTGCTGATCCTGTGTTAGCAGCTTTGCACGGCTTTTTCCAAAGGTAAAAGCTTTCCCTCCAGCTCCTTGCATCTGGCGCATAAAGAATATCCATATTGCTATTAAAATTATCATTGGAAGCCAAGAAATTAACACCTGAACATACCATGGATTTTGATCCGGTGGTTTGGCATAAATCTGTACCTTGTGCTCTCTTAAAATTTTTATCAGTTCATCATCAGGTGGATAATAAGTTTCAAATTGTGTTCCATCTAAATATTCTCCAGAAATATGATTCTGCTTGATAATTACCACCTTGACCTTATCAGCCTGCACATTATCTACAAATTCAGAATAAGAAATTTTCTTTCTAATCCCCTGAGTAGAATTAAAAAAATTAAACATTATGACCATCATTAAAGCAATAACCATCCATAGCATCATGTTTTTATAAAAATTGTTTTTCATCTACCTCTCCTACTTAAATCTTAATATTGATATTTCAGGTAAATTTCTAAAATAACCATTGTAATCAAGTCCGTAGCCAACCACGAACTCATCTGGTATAGTAAATCCCACATATTCTGCTTTAATATCAGCCATTCTACGCTCAGGCTTATCAAGTAATGCACATATTTTAAAGCTCTTTGGCTTTCTTACTTCTAACAATTTCTTCAAATAACTTAGTGTAAGTCCTGTATCCACAATATCTTCCACCAATATAACATTTTTATTACTAAGTGGTTTGTCTATATCACAAAGTAATCTTACCACACCACTAGTTTTAGTTGTTTCACCCACATAGCTTGATACTGATATGAAACTTACTTCAAGAGGAACTTCTATTTCCCTCACAAGATCTGCCATAAAAATCCATGAACCTTTTAGTACTCCAACCAGAAATAATTCTTCTCCACGATAATCTTCAGAAATCATTTTTCCAAGTTCTTTAACTTTTTTTTGGATATCTTCTTTTTTTATAAATGGTTCAAGATAATAATTCTCTTTCATAAACCCCTTCCAATTTTTTTTATTTTTATTGGGCCTTCTTTTGATATATGCTCAGCCCATATAATATTACCGTTCTCTTCTACCAAAATTGCCGTATCCCTTATAATCAAATCAATTTTTTTATCAATAAAAATATCCTTTAATTTTTTTCCTTTAAATTTATCCCCTTTTCTTCTGTTCCTCACAATCAATTTCTTATTTATCATGTCATTATCAAATGTAACAATTTTCCCAAGATGCTTCACAACTATCTCAGTCTCACCATAGTCTTTAACAATTTCAAAACTTTTAAGATACTCATTTTTAAACAAATAGCAACGGGAGATTGATTTTTCAAACAGAAAATTATTTGGAAGATTTATACGTTTAGATGTTTTTTTCTGAATAATTTTAATTAGCTCGTCCACATATTTTTTTTCTGCTTTAATATATCTTAGCAGTAAATTCATCAAAAAATATCTTTTTTCATAATTTTCAAGCTTGTTAAATTTTTCCAATTCAAAGGATACAAAATTAAAATTAGTTATTTCATAGTCTAAACTAACTTTTTTATCCAAATAATTTTTCAATTCTTTAGATTCATTTATCAATCGTTCAATATTGTTATAAAAACCTTTGTTGTAGCTTTTAATCTCTTTTAAAATTCTATTTCTTATCCAATTTCTAAGATATCTCTCATCTCTGTTTGTTATATCCTCCACAAAAGGAATCTTGAAAAAATTTACATAATATTCAATTTCTTCTCTTTCAATATCTATCAAAGGTCTGAATATTTTTTCATCAATGTTAAACCCAGACAAGTTATAAATTGGTGTCCCCCTGAAAACTCTAATAAAAAAATTTTCTATCAAATCATCTTTATGGTGAGCTGTTAAGATAAAATCATAATTCAATTCTTTTAAAAGAAAATAAAGTTTTTCATAACGTAAAATTCTCCCAGCTTCTTCAATACTCATATTGTAATTTTTTACATAATCATATACATAAATATCAAAAAGATAAAACTTAACTCCCCATTCTTCACACAATTTTTTACAAAACATAGCATCAGCATCGCTATTTTCACGAATGTGATGGTTGATATGACAGGCAACAAAACTATTTACACCAATAACTGATTGATTTTCCTTAAAAAAATGAAGTAGTGATACGGAGTCCTTTCCTCCAGAAAGGGCAATTATAACATTTCTATCTTTAAGAATTTGACAACTTTCAAATAGTTTTTTTTCATATAATGTATTCATCAAGCTTTAAATAACCTTGCTCAAACTTTTTTATATAATCCTCAAACCCTCTTAGCCCCAATAATCCATAAGCATAATTCTTCCCTTCTTCAACCCCAGGCTGGTCAAACGGATTTATATTGAAATACAACCCAACAATTGGAACAACATACATAAAAAGCATCATCAAATAACCAAGCCTGTATTCATCTATGATATCAGTAACAATCTTAACTGATGGTCTATTAGCATTTTTTAGTGCAAGCTCAGTGGCATAAAGCTCATAATTCAAAAGCTCACCTAAAGATTTCCCCTTCAAATAATCTACCTCTTCATCCATAACAGATACAATCTTTTTATCCGCATCATGATTTAAAACTTCAATGAACGTAAACACCTTATCATCAGGACCTTCTTTAAAAAGCTGCAAAAGAGAATGCTGGTCAATAGCTCCTACTGACTTTAAAGGTGTTGTCCCGAAAAAAATCTCTTTACCGTCTTTATCATAGCGCTTCCCAAGGCTTTCAGCCCATAGCTGACAATACCAGTCAGCAAATTTTGAAAGCCTCGAAGTATAAGGCATCAACACATTAATTTTATACCCTTTCTCTATATAAAAAATATAAATAGCAGACAGTACCAATGCCTGCTGCAGGTTAGTAGCAATAAAATCCTTAGCACCTTCTATCATTTTATCTATTTCTAATCCCAAAAGTGAAGCAGGAACAAGCCCCACAGGTGAAAATACAGAAAAACGCCCTCCAACATTTTTAGGTACAAAAAAGGTATCTATTTCATTTTCCTCACTCCATTTTCTAAGTAAACCTTTTTCAGGATCAGTAATCACAATGATATGATCCTTTGGCTTTTCAACCTCTTCTGATAACCATTTGTAAAGTATATTGAAATTTGATACAGTCTCAACTGTGCCGCCAGATTTTGAAATAACACAAACTAAAGTGTCAGATGGCTGACAGTTTTTCATTATCCATTGAATCTTATACGGGTCCACATTATCTGCAATCCAGATACGAGGAAAACCACCACGTTCTGAAAAAGTCAAACTGTTATAACCATGAGGTAGCAATGCATTTACAATTGCCTCTAACCCTAAAGATGAACCTCCAATACCAACCACAACCAAATCATTGAATTTTCCAAGTTTTTTCTTAGCATAAGCTGTAATATTATCTAATGCCTGATCCACAAGTTTAGGGAAACCTATATCCCCTTTATCAACAAGCTTTAATAACTTCTGGTACCCAATGTTTGCCTTATCTTTATATTCATCTATCTCAATGCTATCTAATCCAGATTTCAAACTTGATTTTACAGCAAAATTAATATCTACTTTAATATTATGCATTTATTACCCCCCTAAAAACAATATTACTCCTTCAAATATGTTTTAAGAAAATCATAATCTACACTATATCTGAATATATCTTCTTTTTCAATTACACCTTTTGAAACTAAATCAGCAAATTTCTTTTCTAAAGGGATATACTCATTTGACCCTTTCAATTGTGTATCAATACTAGTAAATGATTCTTCCATAATAAATTTTTTTAATTTCAGGCTCATCTTTATATATTCATAAACATACAACTTTTTATCAGAATTTCTCAATTTTACTAAACGTTGGGCTATACATAATCTTAAATTATTAGAAAATCTATTTAATAATACCCTCTTTCTTTTTTCATCCATCAAATTAATTAAACTGTAAATAGCATTAGTAACATTTGGTGCTTCCACAGAAAGAAATACCTTTTTACCCGCTTCTGCTAAATTTATAAGAAGTTCTAACTCCTTGTAGGTTGTTACTTTCGATACAAAAATGACATTTGAATTTAGAAAATAATCTGTCTTTATTGCATCATAAAATGTTGGGAAGTCGTTACCCACTTCAAATTGATAAACTAACGAATTATTCGAATTTATATCATAAATCATGAAATCATCAATAAACAGAAGTGTATATGATTCATTTATACTAAAATTATAAGCAATTGAAGCCAAAACAGTTGATTTTCCATGTCCATAGGGTGCACTTATAATATACAATCCACTACGGCCACTTAATAAATCACTTAAAATTGAGTCTTCTATTTCAAAACTCATAATGTCTGGAATAGATTTTTTTAAATGAATAAAGGTAAGGCTATATTTATTTTTTTGTTTAAGAACAGAAACAAAAAAATTTTTATTGTTTATTTTAACTAAAACTCTTACAAAACCATTTGTTATTAAATCTTTTTTCAATCTATCATTCAGATATTTTTTGATAAATTCTAAAATTTTACCATGGGTAATAATATTATAATTTAATTTTATTACCACATTATCCTTTTTAAGCAAAGGTGGCATACCATCTATAAAAACAATTTGCTCATAATACATTTCAATTTTATCAATAACTGCCGCTACTTTATCAATTTCAACATCAACATTACCAAATTTTTCAACAATAAGACTCTTCAAACTAATATATTTATAATCTTTTAAACCATACGGAAAGTTTCTTAAATCCTCTATAATCTTTCTAAAAACATTATCTTGTAATAAAAAAAGGATAATTTTTTTGCCAGATTCAAACTCAAGCTCATCTAAATAATTTAATGAATTATAATTAGTAATTCCAATAGCTAGTTTATCATCGATAATTTCTAATGGAATAACTTCTTTTTCCAACACAGTTCTTAAGCTCAAATAATTTTGAACCTCTTTTGTAATTACTATTTCGGATTTTTCGTACTTTTTCAAATTGTATTGTTCAGCCAAAAAGCTATAAAATTTATCTTCATCAATAAACCCCATTTTCATTAAAACATTTCCTAATTTCTCCCCGGTAATTTTTTGTCTTCTCAATGCTATTTCTAGCTGTTGCTCTGTAATAATCCCTTTTTCTACGAGGAGCTCACCAATTCTTTTAACTGCCATTTTATTCTCCATTAATTTATTAATTAACAAAATTATATCATAATATGTAAAATTTGACAAACCTATTGATGATTTTAATATTGTCATGTAATATTTCTATTAAGGAGGTGTAAAATGATACCAATTATATCCATAGTGGGAACTTCTGATTGCGGAAAAACAACACTTATCGAAAAGTTATTAAAAATTTTCAATGAAAAAAACTTAAGAGTTGCAACAATTAAACATGATGTCCATGGCTTTGATGTGGATAAAGAAGGTAAGGATACCCATAGACACAAGCAGGCTGGAGCTTATGCTGTTATTATCTCATCACCATGGAAATATGCACTCATTAGTGATGTGGAAAAAGAGCTCACTCTCGATCAATTAGTATTTAAGTTAGCTACAGATGTAGATTTAATTTTAACAGAAGGTTTCAAAAGTGCTAATAAACCTAAAATAGAAATTTTTAGAAAAGGTCATACTGACAAATTGTTGTGCAAAAATGATCCAACACTTATTGGTGTTGCTACTGATGATTTTGATAATCCTGAACTGAAAGGGGTCAAAAATATCTTTGATTTAAACAAACCTGAGGAAATAGCTGACTTTTTAATTGAGCACTATGTGGAGAAAAAAAAGAGAAAAATCGCGATAACAGTTGATGGCAAACCTGTTCACATGAAAGATTTTGTAGCAGATATTGTTTCTTCCACAATAAGCTCTATGATAAAAGCATTAAAGGGTTGTGAAAATGCTAAAGAAATACTTATAAAGATGAAAGATGAATAATTTTGTTGACCTTTACGACGCTTTAAAAATTTTAAATGACATAACTGTAAAAAGAAACTCAAAAGTTATTAATATTGAACAAGCTTTTGGTAAAACATCGTGCAAAACTATCACCTCCCCTTTTGATCTTCCTGATTGCAACACTTCAAGAATGGATGGTTTTGCAATAAACTCGTCTATTTCTGATTTCACCAAGCCCTTTAATGTAGTTGATGAAATCTATGCAGGTGAAATAAGCTCCAAAACGGTTAAAAAAAATGAAGCAATAAAAGTTGCAACAGGAGCAAAGCTAAACGATGACATCGATATGGTAGTACCGTTTGAATATATTACTTATGTTGATGAAAAACTTTTTTTAACTCCTCAAAAAAATTCTTACATCCAGAAAAAAGGTAGTACTATCAAAAAAGGGGACACTATCATTGAAAAAAATGAAATAATTGACCATAGAAAAATTGAAATTTTAGCTACATTAAGAATAAACTGTGTAGAAGTTTACAGACCTGTAAAAATTGCACTGATATCTACAGGTTCTGAACTGACAGAATATTTTGCAAAGTACACTCACATATTAAACAGCAACTATTATATGATATCAAGTTTTTTAAATAACTTTGATACGGAAGTAACGTATCTTGGTATTGAAAAAGATGATTTTGAATCCATAAAAAGCAAATTAAAAATCAATATAGAAGATTTCGATGTTTTAATCACAATTGGTGGCACAGGTTATAGCAAAGCAGATATTATAGAAGATGTGGTAAAATCACTTGGAGGAAAAATTTTAATTAATGGGATCAATGCAAGTCCAGGTAAAACATTTAAATTTGCCCTTATTGATGAAAAGCCTTTTTTCATAATTCCAGGAAACCCACACTCAGCTATTGTCTGCACAGAACTTTTTATAGGTTTTTTTCTGCGTGGATTATCAGATAAAAACCTTTTAATTAAAACCCCAGTAAAATTTAAATTGAATAAAAAACAAAACTTTTACAAAATTATAAAATCTATAACTGTAATTGAAGATGACAACCTTGTCTCTTACGATTTATATCAGTATAATAACAAAGGTTTCAGGAGCTTAACTATTGTGGATAAAAATAAAACTGAATTAAATGAAGGTGATTTATGCGACACATTTTTATTATTTTATCTCTGATTTTTACATTTACTTTTAATAGCTTTGCCTCACACAGAATCAATGACGTAGTTATTGCAATTCAAAAGATTGAAAAATCTGTTGTAAATATCAGAACAGAGAAGATTATAAAAAAAACCTTCAACCCTTTCTTTAATGACCCATTTTTTAACGACTTTTTTGGTTTTGAAAGAACATATAAGACTCAGAGTTTAGGTTCTGGTTTTTTTGTAAAAAATAATATTGTGGTTACAAATTATCATGTTATTGAAGCTGCAAGTAAAATTTTTATTATCCCTTATGACAACAACCAGTATGAAGCTGAACTAATTGGTGGAGATAAACTTCTTGATATTGCTCTTTTAAAAATTAAAACAAAAAAAAGTTTCCCTCCTGTAACCCTTGGTAACAGCGATAACATTTATCTAGGTGAAACCGTTATTGCCATGGGTAACCCTTATGGGCTAAGCAATTCAGTAACCACAGGCGTTGTAAGCAACACAAAACGTATTCTTAAATCAAAAGACGGATTTTCCATTTTCATTCAAACAGATGCATTAATCAATCCTGGAAATAGTGGTGGACCCCTCGTAAATTTAGATGCAGAAGTAATTGGTATTAACTCTGCTATTTATAGAGATGCTCAGGGTATTGGTTTTTCTGCACCCATTAATATGTTAAAACGTATAATGCCAGAAATTTTAAAATACAAAAAAATTAGAAGAGGATATATTGGATTCCTTGTTGAAGAAACAGAAAATGGCAACCTAATGATTTCTCATGTTGATAAAAACTCCATAGCTTTCAAAGTCGGTATAAAAAGAGGTGATATTCTATACTCCCTTGAAGATATCCCTGTTTCCAACAAAAAAGCCATCAATTATATGCTTAGAAGTTACCCCCCAGGTTCTTCATTAAAAATAGTTATAAAAAGAAAAGATGAACTTTTAAAAACCAAAATTAAGCTTGCTACATTTCCAAAAAATTATGGTATAAAACTTTTAAAAGAAATTTTTGGATTGGAATTTCGTCAGAAAGGGGAATATATCGTCGTTACTAATTCAGGAATTCCTGCTTATATTAGAAAGGGAGATATTTTAATAAAAGTTAATGACAAAGATATAACAGCAATAAACGTCTTGAATGAAAGTGTCATAAACAACTATTTAAATGAAATGGAGTTCTCTGTTTATAGAAAAGGACAAATATTTACAATTTTATTAAATCTATAACTAAAAATATTGAAAATTTAATATAATTACACTATAGATTCGAGAATTTAAATTTTGGGAGTGGGATAATGAAGAAAGCCTACCTTGTATTGGAAGATGGAACAGTTTTTGAAGGTAAAAGCTTCGGTGCAGATGGTGAGTGCACCGGTGAAGTTGTATTTAATACATCTATGACTGGTTATCAGGAAATTTTGACAGATCCATCATATTTTGGACAAATGGTCTGCATGACATATCCTTTAATTGGCAATTATGGCATAAATGAAGAAGATTTTGAGTCAACAAAACCATTTGTTTCAGCCTTCATTGTAAAAGAATACAGCAAAATCTATTCAAATTATAGAGCCACAACATCTCTGGGTGATTTTTTAAAAAAATACGGAATTCTAGGAATCGAAGGTATCGATACCCGTAAACTTGTTAGACACATCAGAGAACAGGGATCTATGAACGCTATAATTTCAACAGAGACAGATGACCTTGATTACCTGAAAGAAAAAGCAAAAAACATTCCATCCATTGTAGGTCAAGATCTTGTTCAATATGTGACCACTAAAAGTAAATACGAATGGACTGAAGGAAGCTGGCAACTTGGTAGTGGTTTTTATAAGCCTGAAAAATTTAAATATCACATTGTGGCTGTTGATTTTGGGATAAAACGTAATATTTTGAGGTATTTTGTTGATAATGAATGCAAAGTGACGGTAGTTCCTGCTACTACAAAATTTGAAGAAATAGAAGAACTTAACCCTGATGGAATATTTTTGTCAAACGGTCCTGGTGATCCAGAGCCAATCACTTATGGAATTGAAATAGCAAAAAAGGCTGTTGAAAAATATCCTGTTTTTGGAATATGTCTAGGAAACCAGATACTCTCTTTAGCACTTGGTGGTAAAACCTACAAACTCAAATTTGGCCATCACGGTGGAAATCAGCCAGTAATGGATTTGACAACCAAAAAAGTAGAAATAACTGCTCAAAATCACTGTTTTGCAGTGGATATAGATTCTTTATCTGATGTTGTGGAAGTAACTCATATCAATCTTAACGACAAAACTGTTGAAGGGATAAAACATAAAACAAAACCTGTTTTTGCCGTACAATATCACCCTGAAAACGGCCCTGGTCCTCACGATGCTGTATATTTATTTAAGCGATTTGTAGACATAATAGAAAAATCTAAATAGTACAACTGTTTAATGAGTCTGGCGTCACCCCATAATTTGCAAATTAACGCTTTAAGAATACAAAGGAAAAACATTTTTCGGGTTCAGGTTTCCAAAAAATCGCCATGGATGACGATTTTTGAGAAACCTGCCTCGCAGTGGCACTGGACGTGCCACGAGAATGAGAAAAATGTTTTTCCTTTGTGTTTACTATGTAATTTAACAATAAAATACATAAAATTATTATTATTCCACAAAAAATGGGGTGACGCCAATAATGAGTAAGTTACTAAAAATATTTATTATTGTTATAATAGTTTCATTTACACTCTCTTTTATTGTAGGATTATGGATTTTAAAATGTGAAAACTTCTTAGATAACAATTACATCTCTTTAAGCTTAGAAATTTACAAAGGTGAATCAGTAAATGAAACATATAACAAAATTTTCAAGCACCTTAACCCTCCTCCTTTCTTTAAAGAATATCTAATTTATACATACAAATTTGCAAAAAACAGAAAATTTGGTGACTATGAATTTAAAAATAAAAGTTTGAGAAAAGTAATATATGATATAAAGAATGGTAATGTAATAAAAATCAAAATAACAATACCTGAAGGCTACAACATTTATGAAATAGCAAAACTTTTGGAAGCTAAAGATATCACAACGTATGAAAAATTTATTGCCACTGCTCATAATACAAAATTTATTAACCAATTAACAGGACTTAAGTTAAAAACAATAGAAGGGTTGTTATACCCTGAAACATACTATTTTAGTAAAAAACAAACACCAGAAAATATTATTACTACCATGTATAAACTTTTCAAAGAAAGATTACCTGACAACTTTGAAAATGAGGTATCTAAACACGGACTAACCTTTTATGAAGGGATAATTTTAGCATCCATCGTTCAAAAAGAAACTTATTTAGAAGACGAATACCCTATTGTAGCATCAGTCTTTTACAATCGATTAAAAAGAAAAATGAAATTACAGTCAGACCCAACAGTAATATACGGTATCTTTGAAAATTTTAACGGAAATTTGCAAAAAAAAGATTTACATAATGATAACAATCCATACAACACATATATAATTAAAGGTTTACCTCCCACTCCCATTTGCAATCCTTCCCGTAAAGCAATAAAAGCTGTCATATATCCAGCAACAACAAACTATTTATATTTTGTAGCAGACAAAAATGGTAAGCATCATTTCAGCAAAACATATTTTGAACATAAGAAAAAAGTTTATCTTTATCAGATAAAAAAACATTAATGCAAGTTAAGATAATCCATAAATTTTTTAATTACAGTAGTAATATATTTCTTTTTGTGCATTACAAAATAAAATTTCCTTTTCAAATCAAGAAAAGGAACATTTAAAATTTTAATCTTTTTTAATCTTACCAAATCTTCCAACACAGCTTTTGATAAACATCCTACACCTACTCCTTGTGAAACAGCATTTTTTATAGCTTCTGTATGACCAAGCTCAAGTAACACATTTACAGGAATATTAGATCTACTCATTGCATACTCAAACACTTCTCTCGTTCCAGACCCTCTTTCTCTTAAAATCCATTCGCATTCTTTTAATTCATTTACCGAAATAACATCTCTCTTTGCTAATTGATTATTGATATTTACAAATACGGCCAATTCATCCTCTATCCATTCAATCATTTTAAGATCGGTATGAGTAGAAAAACCTTCCACAAAACCAAAATCAACATCAAAACTCAAAATTTTATTTAATATTTCTTCAGTATTTCCAACTTCTAACATTATCTTTACATTTTTATTTTTAACAATAAACTCTGAAATATATGCTGGCAATATATAATTACCTATTGTAGAGCTTGCGCCAACTCTTAATTCTCCTACAACTTTACCACTTTTAAATATTCTTGATAACTCATATGACTTTTCAATTATTTCCAAGGCATATCCTTTAAGATGCCTCCCGTTCTCATTTAAATACAACTTTTTGCCCACTCTTTCAAACAATTGCTCGCCAAGTTGATTTTCAAGCTCTTTCAAAGCCATGCTTGCAGCGGCCTGAGTCATATTTAATTCTTCAGCTGCCTTCGTAATATTACCTGTTTTAATAATTGTAATAAACACCTCAAGCTGTCTCAAAGTAATATTCATAAATTTTCCTTATATATTTTAATTATTTTATTTATTTTACTTATTAACACAAAAATTATATATTTTCTACAACAAGGAGGTAAATATGATGAAAAAGTCTAGTGTAAAATTAATATTTATAATATGCTTCTTTTTAACAGCCATCCCTATTTTCAGCTCAGCATACGCACTCATTCTAGGGCTAACCTTAAGCCTTATTTTCGGTAATCCGTTTCCAAAACAAACTGCACAATACAGCAAACAGCTTTTAAAACTTTCCGTAATCGGTTTAGGGTTTGGCGTTAATTTTTATGAAGTAATTAAAGTTGGTAAAGACTCAATAATTCTCACTTTCTTGACCATAAGTGCAACAATTCTTATCGGCTATTATTTAGGAAAGTTTTTAAATGTAGAGAAAAAAACTTCGATATTAATCTCTTTTGGCACAGCAATTTGTGGCGGAAGTGCCATAGCTGCCATGGCACCAACGATTGATGCTGATAACAACTCCATAGCAGTTTCTCTAGCAACAGTATTTACTTTAAATGCCATTGCGCTATTGATTTTCCCACCCATAGGTCATTTTCTAAACTTAAATGAACAACAATTTGGACTCTTTTCAGCTCTTGCAATACATGACACAAGTAGTGTTGTGGGAGCTGCAGCCACTTACGGCAGTGTCGCCCTTGCCATTGCGACCACAGTAAAACTTACAAGAGCTTTATGGATTGCACCCTTTTCAATGGCTGCAGGTTTTATAACAGGGAAAAAGAAAAAAGCCTCTTTCCCTCTCTTTATATTAGGATTTATTGCTGCAGCATTTATAAACACTCTTTTTACTAACCTAAATACTATTTGGCACTCAATTGCCATTTCATCAAAACAGCTACTTGTAATGACACTTTTCTTAATTGGTACAGGACTCAGCAAAGAAGTATTAAGGGAAGTGGGAATAAAGCCGCTTATTCAGGGAATAACTCTCTGGATAATAGTTTCGATTTCCACTTTAGGATTAATTTACACGGGATTATTAAATTAAAAGGGAGCTAATGCTCCCTTTTATTATTTGATAAAATCTAACAATTGTTTCACAGTTTTCTCTATCCCCTCTGCTACTTCTGAGATTCTCTGTCCAAGCATATAGGCAGGTGTGGTGATTATTTTATTCTCCTCATCAACCACAGCTTCTTTTACAGGACAACTAATATGAGTTGCTCCAAGATTTTTAATAGCAGATGCTACATTTTCATCTGTTCCAATAGTAATTTTAGATTTAATACCTGTTCCTTCAAGAGCCTTTGCAATCAACACTGGAGCTATACATATAGCCGCAAGGGGTTTTTTAGCTTCAACAGTCTCTTTTACTATCCTTTTAACTTCAAGATCAATATTACAATCCACGCCATCCACGGCAAAGGTTGTTAAATTCTTTGCAGCACCAAAACCTCCTGGAAAAATAAGTGCATCAAAATCATCAACTTTTACATCTTTAAGATCTCTAATATTTCCTCTTGCAATTCTTGCTGATTCCACAAGAACATTTCTACTTTCGCCTTCAGTCACTTCCCCTGTGAGATGGTTTACCACATGCATTTGTTCTATGTTAGGAGCAGCAATTAGCAATTCAGCACCATATTTGTCAAGAAAATACATAGTTAAAACCGCTTCATGAATCTCACTACCATCAAAAACCCCACAACCACTCAAAACCACACAAACCTTTGCCATTTTACACCTCCAACATCATAATTTATGAACCACTCTATATAAATTTAACTCAAACAAAACAATCTTGCAATTATAAAATAGTGTTAGCTGAAAAAATGAAGCTTAAGTGCTGTATAGTAATTTTTTGAAACAACAACAAAGCATAAAGGGGGGTAACCCCCCTTTAAATCCCCCGAAATATAGTATGACTTCCATCCCCCACTTTTTTATTAATAACTGTCTAAAGACTGGTGGAATTTTTATAAGAATATCTGGTAAAATTAACTATTATTAATTAGTTACCACTTTTTCAGTGGCAACTAAAATATTATTTTGTTTTCACACAAATGTTGAAAGGAATCATTTTTTATATTAAATATAGAATATGTTGATGGAAGAAAAATATAAAACTGCGGCAAATGCAATAAAACAAGCACAATGCATGATAATCACAGCCGGTGCTGGTATCGGTGTGGATTCTGGTTTACCAGATTTTAGAGGTGAAAAAGGGTTTTGGAAAGCTTATCCTATGTATGAAAGGCTTGGACTCAGCTTTGTTCAGTGTGCAAATCCAGTTCACTTTGAAAAAGACCCTGCTTTTGGATGGGGATTTTACGGACATCGTCTTGAAATGTATAGAAATACTACGCCACACAAGGGATTCCATCTAATGCTTGAATGGATAGAAAAATTTGAAATGGATTACTTTGTAGTCACTTCAAATGTTGATGGACAGTTTCAAAAAGCAGGATTTTCTGAAGATAAAATATATGAAATACATGGTTCTATTCATCATCTCCAGTGCGTAAAACCTTGCACCATGGCAATATGGAAAAATAAAGAACATGTTGAAATAGATTATGATACAATGAGAGCAAAAAATATCCCAAAATGTAAATTTTGTGGTGATGTGGCAAGACCAAATATCCTTATGTTCGGAGACTACTCATGGATAGCCGATAGAAGCCATACCCAATCTATAAAATACGAAACTTTTATGGAGAATAATAAAGATAAAAATTTCGTTGTCATAGAAATAGGTGCAGGTACTGCTATACCTTCAATAAGATATACAAGTGAACGTATTGGCAGACACTATAACGCAACAGTAATCAGAATTAATCCAAGAGAACCGCAAATAAATAAACCACATATATCCATTGCCGAAGGAGGGCTTAAAGCCCTCACTGAAATCAATAAATACTTGTAAACTATACTTTCTTTAAAACTTTAACTATTTCTCCCACATACATCCTATGATAGTCTTTTTTTGGATAATATGTATCTATCTCCTTATCTAAAAAATTTGCTGATTTTATATCGTCAAAATAGATCTTTTTACAACAATACACCAGATCAGCCTCTTCGAAATATATAAATCCATCGCTTTCTACCTTAGTAAGACCTGTTTCCTTTATTTTATCTACATCAAATCCTGACTTCGTACCACAATATGTCAAAATATCCTTATATTCCTCATCAAAAAAGGTAAGTGTAAAATAATCATTTTCTTCCATCAATTTATAAGTAAACCTTGTTGGCCTCATAAAAACAAATACTACATTCTTATGCCATAAAACACCCATACCTCCCCAGCTCGCTGTCATAGGATTTATTCTTTCTGCTGAAGGAGTAACAAGCATCCATTTTTCACCAATTTCATAAAAAGGATTAAGTTTTAGCTCTTTCAATAATATTTCTTTAAACATACAACCTCCATCTAAGTTAATCGTTTATATAAGATAAACAAATTTTTATTGTTTTTAAATATCTTTTTTGCTATTCAAAGTCATGCAAAATGAAAATCTGACTTATTCAAAAATATTCCGATTTTGGTTCCCCCTTGCTTCAACCTGGATAATGATGTCATTAGAGGGCCCTATTCTTGCAGCAATTATTGCAAGAGCTCCCAATGAAAAGGTAAATCTAGCAGCCTATGGTATTGCACTTGCTTTTGGTTTAATCCTTGAGTCACCTATAATTATGATAATGGCTGCAGCAACTGCATTAATAAAAGATAAAACCTCATATAAAATGCTGCGCAACTTTACAATGATTCTAAATCTATCAGTAACACTTCTTTTCCTAATCTTACTACTTCCTCAAGTTTTTAACTATATTGCAGGCACACTTATCGGATTAACAGACCCTGTGTATTCTCTCACTTACAACGCAATTATGTTTTTACTCCCATGGCCGGGAGCCATCGGATACAGAAGACTTTATCAGGGAGTATTAATCGTTTCAGAAAAAACAAGATATATTGCTTACAGCACTGTAATCAGACTCATCTCTAATGTTTCAACAGCATTATTACTTTTTTTCTTAACACCTATCAAAGGTGCATATATTGGAACTATTGCACTCTCCACAGGTGTTATTTTTGAAGCAATTGCTGTAAGATTAATGGCACATAAATCTGTAAAACAGCTCAAACAAACTTCCAAGGAAGAAAAACTAACGTACTCATTCATTGCAAAATATTATTATCCACTGGCACTTACACCATTTATTGCCCTTTCCTCTCAACCTATAGTTACATTTTTTCTTGGAAAAAGTATAAAAGCCCTTGAATCATTGGCTGTAATGCCTGTAGTTTATTCTTTGACTTTTATCTTTAGAAGTCTTGGCTTATCATACCAAGAAGCAATTATTGTACTAGTATCAAAATATCCAAAAGAATTTAAAAAAGTTAAAAATTTTGCCATTTACCTTGCTATAACTATAACTTCATTACTGTTTATTATAACCTGGACACCTATTTCAAATTTCTATTTTAAAGTTTTAAGTGGATTGACAGAGGAGCTTGCAAATTTTGCAAAGTCCCCCGCCATGATAATGTCTATAATGCCTGCTTTGACTGTACTTCTAACATTTCAGCGAAGCACCTTAATGCTTAAGAAAAATACCTTGCCTATTACGATAGGCACAGTCATAGAAGTTTCAGGAATCATCTTTGTAATCTCCACATTAATAAACTTAAAACTTTTTGTAGGTGCAATTTGTGCTGCCATTGCCTTTGTATCAGGCCGTCTCCTTGCCAACACTTATTTCTACTTAGTTTTTCTTCTGATTAAAAAGAAATTTCAAAAAAACTCCTCTTAAATTAATTTGAAAAATTTTCAATCACATATTTTTTTGTTGGTAATTCATAGGTAGTCCATTCTATTAAACTACCATCAAAGTTTTTCACACTATCCGCTTTGAGAATTTCATGTAAGATAAACCAACCCAAAGCAGAATGATTGCCAGTATTGCAATAAACAATTATCGGTTTATGAATATCAATATTTAAAGCAAATAACGTTTTCTCCATATCGTTTTTTGAAATAAAAGTACCATCATCATTAAAAAATAGATCTTCGGACACTGAAAATGCTGTAGGGATATGCCCAGAATACGCAATATAACTTTTTGTTTTAATCCCCAGATAGTAAGCCATCTCTCTAAAATCTATTATTATAGAATTTTTATCATTTATTGCCTTTTTAACCTCACTAATATCTGCCAAAATTTCGTGATTAACATCTTTCAAAACTACATTACCCTTTGTTACCGCCTTCCCAGCTCCTTTTTCTATCTTTTTTATATCATTTACCCACTTGTAATATCCACCATCAAGTAAAGCCACATTTTCAAATCCATAAACTTTAAACTGCCAGTAAAGTCTAGCTGCATATTTCGCATTTATATGTTTTCTCTGTTTTGTATAGATCACCACTGCTGAATCATTGTTTATCCCAAGTGATCTCAAAAAGTTTTGAAAATACTCTTTCTCAGGTAAAAAACCTTTGACAGATTTTCCCATAATAATTTTATCTACTCTAACTTTGGATTTATCAACAAATACAGCATTTGGAATATGACCTTTATAGAAATCTTGCTTTGATCTTCTCACATCTAACAAAATAACTTTATCCAAATTTTTTTCTAACCACCAGACACTTACATAAGGAGTTGATATTTTAATTGCATAGCTATTAATTACTAAAAAACAAAGAAATAATGTAAAAAATAATTTTTTCATTTCTCACCCCTAAATTTTTTAACAACCCCACTCTCTTTCTTCTTTAATTTGAGGCAGAATTTTGTATTTTTTTTCAATATATTTGTCACCTATATCAATTTTAATGATTACATCATCCCCTTCAAAACATTTATTTTCAAGCTCTAAATAACTGTTGTTGCCAGAAGCACTATATATACCTTTGTTAACCGTAATCCCATTCATCTGGAATACTTGTAAACACTTATTGCTGATACTAATTTTAAAATCAGTTTTTTTATGAACAACAATTATTACATTTTCTAACTCATGAATTTCTTGAGGAAATTCAAAATTTTCATTTTCACTTAAACCCAACAGAGGAATTAGTAAAATAATTAATATAATTTTTATACATATAATAATTCGCATATTTCACCTCAAAAAAAGAGGGGAGATCACTCCCCTCAAATTATGCCTTAACTACTTTTACATGTGTATCATAAAAGGAGGCACTACCACCAATTTTGTCTGTGAGACACATGTTTTTCAGTACAGGATCAACAAGCATTGCAGCATTTGGACAAAGTCCAGTCGCTCTTCTTTTATCCCCTTTAATTACCTTTCCATCTACTACAACATCGTGTGAGCCATATGCCCAATGTCCATAGTGCCAGCTAACTGCAACAGTTCCTGGCTTGATCGCTTCACTCACTTTTACTTTACCAATCATCTTAATTTTCATACCATTTTTCAAATCCCATACACCATCAGGGTTAGTTGGTGAAACAATTTTTGCTGTATCTCCATCACTCAAACCAAGTCTATCGGCATCTTTACTATTCATCCATATAAAGTTTTCATCAAGATACAAGTCTAGCATCCAGTAGTTACTAGAAGTCCTGGACTGTCCCCCTGTTATCTCTTTATAACTTATCAAATGTAAATCATAGCCATCCTGTTTCAAAGGTCTATCAAACATATCAGCAGCAGGTACATAAACTGGATAACCATAAAATCTTTTACCTGTCATAGAATCTCTTGTTTGTGCAACACTCTCCACATAAAGACTTATATCTTTTTTGTACTGATAAGCCAGTTTATCACCCTTATGCGCTCTACTTGTATGCTCAAATCTTCCACCTCTGTTCAATACATAAACAATTTTCTTCCAGTTTGGACTCTCTTTCACTTTAGCCACATCAAAAGCAGCTTTTGTTAAATGTTTTCTAGCGTTGAAGAAAACATCAATCTCTTTTGCATCAGCATCTGGAACAGGTGCTCCTTCCATTGCGATATTTTCAGCAAGTTTCAGATAAAAATCTTCCTCTCTGTAATTATCTAAACCAGGACCGAATCCATCTTTACCAAAACCAGGTAAATTCAACTGCTCAGCAATTGCATACATCAATGTTTCCATACCAAGATGGACTTCCTGACCATATACCTTAGTTTTATCAGTCATAGGATTTACAACAGGTTGTCTGATTTTGGAAACTTTCACTGTGTTGTCAGGTGTTGGATGTGAAAATCCCCATCTTTCCCATATAGCTTTATCTGGAAAAATGTAATCACAATACATAGTTGTTTCACCAATAACAATATCACTACCAATTAATAGAGGTATCCTATTAACATCTTTAAGCATTTCTATAAACACATGACCAGCTGGAGAAGCAAACGCAGGTGTACCTTTATGTATCATAAGACATTTTACATCATAAGGATAACCTTCATATGCTGAAGGTATAATCTCTTGATAAACATTCCCGGTAAATGGGTAAAATGGTCTCTTCGCTGGATATCCATTGAAAAATGTTGTCTTTTCATATTTTGTTTTTTCACGAGTTACAGGATATCCAAATGTCCCAAGTTTATTTTTAACAAGTTTTTTCATATTAAAAGGATTACCTT
Source organism: Deferribacter autotrophicus (assembly GCF_008362905.1). Taxonomy (NCBI): domain Bacteria; kingdom Pseudomonadati; phylum Deferribacterota; class Deferribacteres; order Deferribacterales; family Deferribacteraceae; genus Deferribacter; species Deferribacter autotrophicus. The sequence goes on along the minus strand of NZ_VFJB01000005.1, from coordinate 268,099 downwards.
TTTTGCCACCATATTCATGCCAATGTCCACCACCTACAGAAAGACCACCAGCCCAATCAACATTTCCTATAAGTAAGTTAAGAGCTATTATTGCTGTTGCATTGTAATACCCATTTGTATGTTGAACTGGACCACGATAAAAATCTATAGCTGCTTTTTTACCATAAGATGTAAATTCTCTTGCTAATGTAATTATTTGCTCAACTGGAACATCACATAAATCAGCCCACTCTTTAAGAGTTCTTGACTTTGTAGAATCATAATAAATCTGGAACGCTGATTTTACCTTTATACCGTTTATCACTGTATCTACAAAAAGATCTCCAAAGACAGCATCCCCTTTCTTCTTACCAGCAACAGGCTTGCCATCCTTCATAACAACAAAATCACCAGATAAACCAATTTCTGATGGTTTAAGGAACGCACCTGGCCCATCTTTTTCGATTTTCACAAGCCATGTTGAATTTGTAAAGGTTGTCTCATTTATCGAATAAGCTGCTTTGTAATTTGCCGCTGATAGATATTTCTTATCATATCTCCCGGTCTCAATAATGTATCTACCCATTGCAAGAGCAAATGCTGCATCAGTCCCTGGTCTTATTGGCACCCAATAATCAGCTTTTGCAGCAGTCTTGGACATACGTGGATCAACCACTGCAATTTTCATATTTTTTTCAGTATAACCTGCAGTAAGCTTTTCAGATATAGGTGGTGGACCAAAATTAGCTTCAAAACCACCTGTACCAAAATAAATAACAAATTTACATTCCATCAAATCTGGTTTTAAATGATGTTTACCATTAAACATTTCAGCAAAACCAATATGGTGAGATTGTTCACAAATTGTGGTATGCTCATAGAAGTTTACTGAACCAAAACAATCTTTCATAAATCTCTTCATAAATTCTTTACGGCCATGCTCAATACGACCTGCCATAAAAACAAATTTGTTGTTGTAAGGCCCTGCATCAGGATGGTCAGGATTTGCAAATAAATCCATTTTACCTGCGTACTTTGACTTAAACTCTGACCAGCTCATTTTCTTTTCTGCAAGAGCTTTAGCATCTTTTGCCATCTGCTTCATAAGTTTTGGATCACGCACTTTGAAGATATCTTTTAAACCTTCAACCTTTCTGTTCTCTTCACCTGGCACATCTTTAAAAAGGTATCCACCTTCAACAATTTCTTTTACAGCTTGCTCAAAAGGAATAGCTTTCCACTTATTTTCACCTCTCTTACCAGCTCTTTTTAAAACCTTCACAATTCTATATGGATCATACAATGTTTGCACACCTGCTTGTCCCTTAGGACATATTTTACCATCAATTCTTGCAGCTACATCCACTGGAGTATTGTAAGGTAAATTTTCATACATATTTTGAGCAGAATATGGATTACCATCTATTTTATGTAATACACCATCATAAACCTTACATTTAATATTACATGCTGTGTGACACTGCAAACAAACAGAATAAATTACATGCTCTGGTTTTGCTAACACATATTTTGAAAGTTCACCTTTCTTTGACATCTCATCCAACTTTTTCTGAACACAGCCAAGCTGTGACATAAGCATAACAGAACCACCTAAAAAGGCAGACGATTTTAAAAAGCCTCTTCTATTAACCTCTATTTTATCCACAATAGATTTTTTACTCATAAATTACCTCCACATTAAATATTTAAAATTATTTTATTCATGACATTTTTTACAAAGCTCTATATCATCAGCTACATATTTTGTAGTAGGTTTCGTACCTTCACCCGCAAGGAACGTATAAACATTCAACTCTTTTGCTTTTTGATATACAAGACTTTCAGGATCATTAATATCACCGAAATAATTTGCACCACCAAGACATGTTGTCACACATGTAGGAAGCATACCCATCTCAAGTCTATGAAGACAATAATGACATTTTCTACAGCTACCTATTGGTAAATTCTCACCAACCCTCTCATATTTATGACCATATTCAAAGATTGGTCCTTTTTCATAATCCATAATTTCTGGAGTGCCTTCAGTATAATAATTACCCTTATCAACTGATATAGCTGAATATGGACAAGCATCAACTGCTGCACCACCACAGCTTTGACATTTTGAATAATCAATGGCAACGATGCCATCTTCTCGTTTGTAAATCGCACCAGATGGACAAGCTTTAATACATGGGGCATTATCACACTGCATACAAAGTCCAGGCATAAATATTCTCATAACATTTGGGAATTCTCCATCTTCAGCTTCTTTCACCCAACGATAGTTTACACCTTCTGGTGTTTTGTTTTCAGCTTTGCACGCCACAGAGCACGAATGGCATCCAGTACACTTTCTAATATCCACCAGCATAACCCACTTTCTTTTGTTAGCTGGTTTTAAAAGCGCTCTTTCCAAGTCCTTTTGCATACGCAAAATTATAGATTCGCTCATAATTTGACCTCCTGAAATTAATCACTTTAAGAATAAGCATATTTCATGCCAAAATATTGCGAATAAAAATCCTTTATTATGAAAGGTAATTAAAATCATTATGTAAAGTTTCTTAACAAATACGTTCAATTTCTTTACATTTGAACTCTATCGATTACGTATTGACATATCGTGATACATAGATATATTTGCCGCCATGTCTATGGAAAAATTTTTGAAAGCAATTTCTGACAAAAATAAATTAAGGATTTTAAATCTGATTAATTATCAAGGTCAATTATGTGTGTGTGATCTTGAAAATGTTTTAGAATTAAAACAATCAACTTTGTCCACACACCTCTCTAAATTGAAACAAGCAAATATTTTAGTTGATATGAAAGATGGTAAATGGACATATTACAGAATAAATGAACATCTAGAAAAATCAAAAAAAATTATCCTCAATGAAGTGCTAAATAACTTTTTAAAAAGTGAAACTGCACTTACAGATTTAAAAAAACTTTCATCAAATAAAAATAGCTGCATACCTGCAAAAAAGATTTTAGTGGTAGATTATGACAATTCTTTATATAGTCAAATTATTGAAATCGAATTATCAAAAAAAGATAACATAACCTGTGTAAGTGCAGGAATTGCACCTGCTCCAGAGGTAAATCCTTTAATAAAGAAATTATATCCGAAAGAGTATGCAGAATTAAGATTTTTCACAAAAAATATTAGCAACTTTAAAAAATATTACTTTGATCTTGTCTTAATTTTAAACGACTTTGATAATATTGAAAATTTAAATATTAAATTTGGTAAAATCGAAACTATCAATTTGAATGATATAAAAAATCTCAAACCAAAAGATATGAGAAAAAAACTGATTGAAAAATGTGAGGTGTATTTATGAAAAAAAAGCTTCTTTTTTTGTGCACAGGAAATTCATGTAGGAGTCAGATGGCAGAAGGATACGGGAGGTTATACCTTGGTGATAGATTCGATGTTTATTCGGCAGGCATCGAAAAACATGGACTCAATCATTACATGATAAAAGTTATGGAAGAAGATGGTGTGGATGTAAGCAATCACTACTCAAAGACTCTAAATGACCTTAGTGACATTGATTTTGATGTGGTGGTTACAGTTTGTGGCCATGCCAATGAAACATGCCCAGCTTATCTTGCAAAAGCAAAGATCATTCACAGAGGATTTGAAGATCCTGCAAAGGCAACAGGAAGTGAAGATGAAATTCTTCAAGTTTTTAGAAAAGTTAGAGATGAAATAAAAAATTATATTAAAAACGAACTGAGTAAATTGATATAGGAGAAAAGCTTTATGGAACTGGTATCAAAGAAACTATCTTTTATTGACCGCTATTTAACATTATGGATTTTCATTGCAATGATTTTTGGTGTAGGGGTTGGTTATTATGTCCCATCTGTTGTAAATATAATAAACAAATTTCAGATTGGTACAACCAATATCCCGATTGCTATTGGATTGATTCTTATGATGTACCCACCCTTTGCAAAAGTTAGATATGAAGAATTGCCAGATGTTTTTAGAAATTTAAAAATCCTCTTTATCTCTCTATTACAAAACTGGGTTATTGGTCCGATTTTAATGTTTTTTATAGCTATTACTTTCCTTAGGAATTACCCTGAATATATGGTTGGACTGATAATGATTGGCCTTGCAAGATGTATAGCTATGGTAATTGTATGGAATGAGCTTGCGAAAGGAGATACAGAGTACGCAGCTGGACTTGTTGCTTTCAACTCAATCTTTCAGGTGCTTTTTTACTCTGTTTATGCATGGATTTTTATAACCATTCTTCCCAAATATTTCGGGTTGCATGGAGCAGTAGTAAATATAACTATATCGCAGATTGCCAAAAGTGTTTTTATCTATCTTGGTATACCATTCATCGCTGGAATGATCACAAGATTTATAGGTGTAAAAATTATGGGTAGAGAAAAGTATCATCAGGTTGTAATACCAAAAATCAGCCCTCTAACTCTTATTTCTCTGCTTTTTACAATTGTGGTAATGTTTAGCCTCAAAGGGAAATTAATTGTGCAGCTACCAATGGATGTGATAAGAATAGCAATTCCATTACTTTTATATTTTGTAATAATGTTCTTTGTCTCATTCTATATAGGGAAAAAGATAGGTGCTGATTATAGCAAAACCACAACCCTTGCCTTTACATCTGCAAGTAACAATTTTGAGCTTGCCATAGCTGTTTCTGTGGCTGTCTTTGGAATAAACTCAGGAGCTGCCTTTGCTGCCGTAATAGGACCTCTTGTAGAAGTGCCTGTTATGATTGGACTTGTAAATGTGGCTTTATATTTTCAAAAACGTTACTTCCAAAATTTATAACGTATATGATATTATGATGCGAGCATGCATTATAGTGTGCTCGCATAATATTAGTTTAAAAAAACATCAACTATTAGCAGATTTTATTCCATATTTTTTGAGTTTTGCATTAAGAGTAACTCTGCTTATACCAAGTAATTCTGCTGTATTACTCAAATGATAATTTGTCATTTTTAGTGCCTTTCTAATCAATTTTTCTTCCACTTCTTCAACACTCTTTTCCAGAAGATTGTATTTATATTTACTTGTAAAATACTCTGTAATATCTTGAACATCTTTTTTTTCAATTTCACCATCAATCTTAATATCTTCCACTTTTATTAGATTATCCCTTGTAATCAAAACTGCTTTTCTAATCACATTTTCTAGTTCTCTTACATTTCCTGGCCAATTATATTCCTTTAATATTTCAAAAACTTCATTTTCTATGCAGCATATTCTTTTATTTAATTCCTTTGAATATTTTTTTGCAAAATAAATTGCAAGCTCCTTTATATCGTCTTTGCGCTCTCTCAATGGAGGCAAATGGATATTCACCACATTTAACCTGTAAAACAAATCCTCTCTAAATTTCCCTTCTCTAATCATTGATTTTAAGTTCTTATTTGTAGCAGCAATAATTCGGACATTTACATAATGGAACTTACTGCAACCAAGTTTTTCAATTGTACCGTCCTGTAAAACTCTTAAAAGTTTTGCCTGCAAATCTATAGACATATCTCCAATTTCATCAAGAAATATTGTGCCATTATGTGCTAACTCAAACTTCCCAAGTTTTCCTTTTTCTGCACCTGTAAATGCACCTTTTTCATAACCAAAAAGCTCACTCTCCAGTAGCTCTTCAGGGATGGCTGCACAGTTAATTGGAATAAAAACAGATTCACTTCGTTTACTATACTGATGAATTATTTTTGCAATAAGCTCCTTACCTGTTCCACTCTCACCTGTAATTAATACCGGATAATCAGTCCTTGCCACATTTGCTACCAAGACCATAACATCTTTCATAACTGGAGAAGAACCTATAAAAATATTTTCATGATATTCATAATCATCTATTTTATAACTATTTTCAGGACAAGATTCTCCCAAGTCAGTTCTTTTCAATTTATTTATAATTTTAATCAACTCATCTGGGGCAACAGGTTTAACAAGATATTCAATAGCTCCCATTTTAATACTATCAAGAATTAAATTACTAGTTCCATAAGCTGTCATAACCACCACAGGGAGATTAGCATCTATCTTTTTAGCCTCCTCCAACACATCCAAGCCATTTATTTCTCCAAGCTTGTAATCAAGAAACATAATATCAAACTTGATACTTTTTAGATGATTTAATGCTTCATCCATATTCAATGCAGTATATACATCAAAATGATCACCTAAGACTCTTTTCAAACTATAACACAGCGCATTATCATCATCCACAATAAGAACTCTAGCAGACATACGCATCCCTCAATCTTATTATAAATTTTGCACCATTTTCCCTCCCCCTTTCAAAAACTAACTCCCCATCCATTGCAGTAATAATCATATCACAAATAGCTAATCCAAGACCAGTCCCTGATGACTTAGTTGTATAAAATGGCATAAATATTTTATCTTCACTTTCTAGAGAAATACCTTCACCATTATCCTCAAATTCAATAATTATATCACTATTATCTCTTGTAACTTTCATTATTATTTCGTTTGCCTTAGCTTCAATTGAGTTATTTATAAGATTTAGTAACACCTGAAGCAACTTCTCTTTGTCAGTATAAATTTTCTTTAAATCATAAATAATCTTTAAAGAAACATTATCAAATCTTTTCATTACATATTGTCTCAATTCATAATTTATACTTTCTACTTCTACATCTGCTTTTCTAACATCTACAGGTTTTGAATACTCCAAAAATTCATTTATTCTTTTCACAAGCCTATTTGCTTCATTTTGAATAACTTTTAAATCTTCAGAACAACTATTGTTTGCGGCAGAACATTTTTTCAGCTGATAAACAATAAGATTTATCGTCATAATAGGGTTTTTTAGTTCATGAGCAAGACCTGCAGCCATCATTCCTATTGACGCAAGCTTTTCATTTTTTCTAACCTTTCTTTCCTCTTCATAAAGTTTATTCAAAGCTGCGGCCAATCTTTCTGACATATTGTTTAATGTATCTGATAATTTTTTAATCTCGTATGAAGCATATTCTGGCACAGAGGTTTTAAAAGGCAATTTATCATAATCTAGTTCATTTATCTGATTTATAAAACTGTTCATAGGTCTAATCAAAATTTTTGTTAGATAAAGCCCTAACATAACCCCAAAGAAAATAATCGCAAAATTAATCATTGCTAAATTTAAAAGATTATTCTTAATTTCATTAATTATAAACATTTGATCTATTAAAAATACCAAATATCCAATAGGCTCGTCTTTTATCTTTATTGTTTTTACCCTTTTAAAATTTACCTTATCAAAATCCTGAAGTGTCTTTGCATCTCTTTTAACCTTTGAATCCAAAACATATCTTTTGTTTTTATCAAAAAGGTAAATATCACTTATGTATGGAGAATTCTCTGTTATTTTTTTTAAAGTCTCAAAAATAGTATAAACATCATCATAAAGTATTGCTTCAGTTAAGTTATACTCATTGATTTTAAAGTTAGAATCGATAATGTGTTCAATATTATTTTTCAAAAAGCTGTTTAAATAAACAAAAAGGACTATTAAATTTACAATTACAGTACCTGCACCTAAAAAGCCAATTAGTAAACTAACTCTATGTTTTAACCTTGGTGGTAAAAAACGGAATAATTTTCGTATCATTGTTAATCAGCTAACTCTAATTAGCTCCTTTCAAACAATTATTCTAGGGGTTGCATCAAAATTTCGTCCGTATAAGGACGGGCCCCTTATAAATAAAACAGTTCCATGCTTCTTTTCAGCAAAAAATAATATTTTTTATACCCAAAAAACAGGTAAAACTAATTATTAAACGTATTTAAAAACTTCCGCATAGTTAAAACTTTTTTCAAAAGTTTATAATCAGGTTCAACAAATTTATCTATTTTTAATTTTTTTAGTATTTTAGCACCTTCTTCATTTTTATGCATATTAAGTAAAACTCTTTTTAGTCTTTGTTTGATATTTTTATCAAGATATGTTGAAACAACAAAAGGTGGAGATAAAAACTCATCAGATTCATGTACTATCTTGATATTTTTAACTTTTTCTGGTTGTGAATGTGACACATATTCAAAAACAAGGCTATCCACAGCAGCACCATCCACAACACCTTCGTTGACAAGATAAATTGATTTATCATGACTGTTTGTAAAATAAATACGAGAAAAAAACTGTTCTGGTTTTACTTTCTCTTTTTTTAAAATCAAATATGTGGGATAAATATAACCACTATTTGACAATCTATCAGTAAACGCAAAAACCTTGCCCCGTAATTCATCAATATTATTTATCCCATAATTTTTATTTACAATAATGTATGATTTATATGTACTTTTACCGTTTACTACTGGAACAGCAGCAATTTCGTATTTTTTATTATTTAGATAAATCAAAGCTCCGGTACAAATAGATGCAAAATCAACTTGGCCAGTTTCAATAAGTCTATTCATATCAGCATAATTTCTTCTAAAAATAGCATTTATTTTTATTCCGAGCTTTTTCGCAATATAATTGCCAAAATCTTTGTACAAAAAATATGTTTCATCAGGAGAAATCATTGAGGCTATCCCGAAATTTAGCTCTGCATTAGAAATCAATGGAATAAACAAAAAAATAAATATTACAAAATTAAGAAAAATTTTTCTCATTTTATTTTCTTATATAATTTTCCGGAATATAATCACAGAAAGGCTCTTCTTCCATATAATCACCTGTTACAGCGTAAGCTCTTGCCCTACACCCACCACATACTCCGAGATATTTACATTTTCCACATTTACCTTCATAAGATTTAAAATCCCTTATATCATTAAACAGTTTTGATGTATCCCATATCTCTTTAAAACTTTTTTCAAAAATATTTCCTGCACTAATAGGAAAATATGAACAAGGGTATACATCACCCTTAGCACTAATAAAACAAATGGACTGTGCAGCTATACACCCCTTACCACCACCTGTGGAAAATTTAAGACTTCTTCTTTTTGTATCTTTGCCTTCCTCTTTACTTCTTTCGTGCCAAATTCTGTAATACTGTGGTGCACAAGTGGGCCTAACTAAAATATCCTCTTCATCCCTCTCCATTTCATAATGCCAATTAAGTATATCCTCATAATCCTCTTTACTTACAAGCTCTTTCATTATCTCTTCACCTCTACCTGTAGGAACAATCAAAAACATATACCAGGCAGTGGCACCGATTTTCTTTGCAAGTTTATAAACATTCTCTATATCGTGCTGATTCCTTTTTGTAAAAGATGAATTTATAATAAAAGGAATTTCGTGTTTTCTGAAATATTCTGCAGCCCTCATAACTCCATCAAAAGCACCTGGCTGACCTCTAAAATCATCATGTATTTCCTTTGTAGAACCATCAAGACTCAATGAAACAATTTTAATACCACTCTCCTTAATTTTTTTACAAACCTCATCATTTACCAGTACGCCATTTGTAGCCATACACATACGAAAACCAAGTTCAGTGCCATATTTTGCAATATCAAAAACATCTTTTCTTAAAAGAGGTTCCCCGCCAGAAAGAACAATAACTGGATTTGCGAAGGTTTTTATCTCATCAAGGAGTTTATAACATTTATCTAGAGTAAACAATCCTTCAGGCGAATGAATATCAGAGGATGAACGGCAATGAACACAGTTTAAATTACACTTTTCTGTAATCTCCCAAGCCATCCATTTTAGTTCCCAATTATTTTTCATCATTCTCTCCATAAATTTTATATTTTTCGATAATATAATTAATATTCCCTACAACATCAATAATATTTAAGCCTATCTCTTTCGAAATCTTGCTAACTATATTTGAAACACTATTTTTAACACTACATTTATGCTCGATATCTTCATACCCCATAATTCTTGCATATTTTTCAATATCTTTTTTATTAACAAAATGAAAAGGTCTCACAATGGTAAACATTCCTTCAAAGTAACTTCTGCAAATCGGTAAGGATTCCAACTTTTTATAATAAAACAAGTTCCATAAAAACCTTTCAGCAAAATCATCTGCATGATGGGCAAATAGTATGTATTTTATCCCTTTTTCTTTACAAAATTTGAAAATATATTCACGCCTAACTCTTGAACATTGATAACAGTCAATGGGAAAATGAATTTCTTTATCTACTTCAACATTTATAACATTTTCCAATGCTAATTTTGTTTTTATATCACCCGAAATTCCAACATGAACAGGATAAATTTTTGCTGATATTTCATTTTTTTTATAATATTCTTCCATAACTTTCCATAGAACCCAAGAATCAACACCACCAGATACGCCGACAACCAGATCGTTTCCAATAAACGAAACAGTCTTATTAACTTTTAAAATGCTTCCTATAAGCCTTTCTTTAATCTTTTTAAATATCAAAGACAATCAAACCCTCTAATAAACCCTTGTATTCTTTTACACAAAATCTGTGTTTAGTAGCCGCTTTAATTTCAATCTCAATAAAATAACTATTTCTATAAACTTCAAAAACTGCTCGATTCTCTTCAAGAATCTTTACTTTGAACAAACTCTTTTTGACATACAAGTAAAATATCAAATCATTTAATAAATCATACACAAAATCCTCAAAATCATCAAAATCTTTTTCTACTATTTGGTTCGATTTTAAACCTTCGTCAAAATTAATATTTTCATCAAAAACCAAATAATAAAAACCTGCAATAAGATTCTCAATAAAATCTTTTCTATTTTCACCAAATACTTTTAATCCGACATCGGCCGTAGTTTCGACAATTTCAAACTTTTTCATATCAATACACAAAGAGATAATTTAATCTATAAACAAAATATCCCGTAACATTCAATCTTTTTAAACCGTAAGAATCTGGTAAAGGAATACCTTTCATCTTTTTCAAAGCTCTAACTGCCTCCCTGTCAAGAGCAGGATAACCACTGCTTTGCAATATTCTAATGTTTGTTATAGTACCATCCTTTAAAATAGTAAACTTAATTTTAACAGTCCCCTCCTCACCTCTCTCCGCCGAACTCCTTGGATAATGCCATACTTGATATAATCTTCTCTCAAACTTTTTAAAATAAGAAGCATATTTATACTTCATCATTCTAACATCTACATCATCTTCACCTTCCTTTGAACCTGCTTCACTCTTTTCGGCATATTTCGAAATAATGGATTTCGGATTTAAAATACTGGCAACCTGGTCTTTTGTTAATTTTTTATCTTTCCCCTTATCAAATACCTGCGTTTTTTCTTCTCTTTTTTTCTCTTTTTTCTTCTCTACAGTTTTCTGCTTATTTAAATTTAGCCCTTTCTTCTCCTTTTTCTTCACCACTTCTTTACTTTTTTCAGGTATCTTTTTCTTCTTAGGTATTACAATCTTTTTCTTCTTTTCAGGTAATTTTTTCCTATCTACAATATTGTTATCTTTTTTAGGAATTTTTTCTGTTTTTTTCTCTATCCCTTTCTTTTTTAAAATTTTATCCTTTTCAGATAAAATTTTCTTTTTCTTCTTATCATTTTTTTGAGGTATATCCTTTTTTTTCTTAACAATATCCACAAAAATAGGCTTTTCTTTTTTGATTTCAGGCTTTTTTATTTTTATGAAATAAAATAGGGACATATGGATAACAATTGAAACAATTAAAAAAATTAAAAACGTTTTTCTCATAATCTATCAGTATATACGAAAAAATAAAAAGATTTAAGTTCAAAAATAAAAAAGGCGGCTGTGTAGAGCCGCCTTTTATTAATCAACTAGTTTTGGTGCTCCTTTTAAAATCTCTTCATCAATATCATCTTCAAATTTCTTTATATTTTCCACAAATTCCCGTGCAAGTCTTTTCTTAGTCTCGTCATAAGCATTTTTATCACTCCAAGCTAACCTTGGATTCAAAACATCTTCAGGCACATCAGGAGCATTTTTTGGAACTAAAAATCCAAAAATATCATCCTCTACAAAATCAACATTTTTTAATTTTCCATCAAGAATAGAGTTGACAATGTTTCTTGTATGCTGAATCTTAAATCTTGTTCCTACACCATAAGGACCACCAGTAAGACCTGTGTTAATAAGCCAGCAGTCCACATTATATTTTTTAACCTTTTCACCAAGAAGTTTTGCATATACTGCAGGGTGGTATACCATAAACGGTGCACCAAAACATGCACTGAAAGTTGTTTTAGGTTCTTTTACCCCCCTTTCAGTCCCAGCCACTTTAGCTGTGTATCCAGAAATAAAGTGATACATTGCTTGATTAAATGTAAGTTTTGCCACAGGCGGCAAAACACCAAAAGCATCATAAGTAAGAAAAATTATATTTTTTGGATGTCCACCTCTTGAATTTTTTACAACTCTAGGAAGATGTGAAAGAGGATAACTTGCTCTTGTATTTTCCGTGAGAGAATCATCATCAAGATTTACTCTTCTCGTTCTAGAATCAAGAGTTACATTTTCAAGTATTGTACCAAATTTTCTCGTACACTCATATATATCAGGCTCAGCTTCCTTTGAAAGCCTTATAACTTTGGCATAGCAACCACCTTCAATATTGAAAACCCCCTCATCACTCCAACCATGCTCATCATCACCAATCAAATAACGGTTTGGATCAGTGGAAAGAGTAGTTTTTCCGGTTCCTGAAAGACCAAAAAAAAGTGCCACATCATCTGAGCTACCAACATTTGCTGAGCAATGCATTGACAAAACATTTTCTTTTGGAAGTAAATAATTCATAACTGTAAATATAGATTTTTTTATCTCACCTGCATAACTTGTCCCACCAATCAAAACAAGGCGTTTCTTAAAATTAATTATGATAAAAGTCTCAGAATTTGTCCCATCAATCTCAGGAATAGCATGAAACCTAGGTACATCAATAATAGTAAAATCTGGAGTAAAAGACTCAAGTATATTCAAATCAAACTCTCTAAGAAACATATTCCTAGCAAAAAGATTGTGCCAAGCATATTCCGTAATAACTCTTACTTTTATTCTGTGTTTCTCATCGGCACCTGCATAACATTCTTGAACATACACCTCTTTATTCTGCAAATATGCCTGCAACCTATGATAGAGTCTTTCAAAATTTTCCTCACTAATTGCTTTATTGTCACCTTTCCAATAAACATCTTTACTTACATCATCAGTATCCACAATAAACTTATCATTTGGCGATCTTCCTGTGTGGTGACCAGTTCTTACCACTAAAGGACCAAGATGAGCAATTAGCCCTTCTCTCCTTTTTACAGCTTCTTCATATAATTGAGGTGTGGTAAGATTCCAATGAATCCTCGCAAGATTCACAAGACCATGTTCTTCCAGGCCTGAAAACTCTGTTTTTGACATGACATCCTCCTGCACGATTTTTTGTTGAAATATAACTGTTTTAAACTATAATCGGAAAAATGAATATGGACAACAATTTTTTTATAATTGAAGTTGATGAAAAATTCGTAAAAAAAGAGAAAGAAAAAGCAAGACAATTGCGTAAAAAGCAGTGGTGGAAAAACAAAATTGCAAAAGGTATATGTCACTACTGCGGAAAAAAGGTTGACCCTAAAGAACTTACAATGGACCACATAGTCCCTATTATAAGAGGTGGCAAAAGTACAAAAGGGAACGTAGTACCAGCATGCAAAGAATGCAACAATAAAAAGAAATACATGCTTCCCATTGAGTGGGATGAATATCTGAAAAAACTAAAAAATAATGGAGAGATAGATGACAGGTAAAGAGATTAGAGAAAAATTTTTAAAATATTTTGAAAGCAAAGGGCACACAATTGTTCCATCATCATCATTAGTGCCACATAATGACCCTACGCTTCTTTTTACAAACGCAGGGATGAACCAATTTAAAGATGTTTTTCTTGGCAGAGAAAAAAGGGATTACACAAGGGCATGCTCTTGTCAAAAAGTTGTAAGAGCAGGTGGTAAGCATAACGACCTTGAAAATGTTGGGCGTACGGCAAGGCATCACACTTTCTTTGAAATGCTAGGAAACTTCTCTTTTGGTGACTATTTCAAAGAAGGTGCCATAGAATATGCCTGGGAATTTTTAACAAAAATTTTGGGACTTCCGGCAGATAAACTTTATATCACTATTTACAAAGATGATGATGAAGCTTTTAAGATATGGCACGAAAAAATCGGTGTGCCTGCAGATAGGATTTACAGAATGGGTGAAAAGGATAATTTTTGGTCAATGGGTGATACTGGGCCATGTGGTCCTTGCTCGGAAATTCTCATAGATCAAGGAAGCGATATAGGTTGTGGAAGACCGGACTGTGATCCTTATTGCGATTGTGATAGACATCTTGAACTGTGGAATCTTGTTTTTATGCAATACAATCGTGATGAAAATGGAAATTTAAATCCTTTACCAAAACCAAGTATTGATACTGGAATGGGATTGGAGAGAGTAACGGCAGTTGTCCAAAAAGTTAAAAGTAATTTTGATACAGATCTTATTAAGCCAGTAATTGAATATGCTGCCGAAATTTCCGGCAAAAAATATGGTGAAAACGATGAAACGGATACATCTTTGAGAGTTCTTGCAGATCACGCAAGAGCCACTACATTTTTAATCTCCGATGGTGTTCTCCCTTCTAACGAAGGTAGAGGATATGTATTGAGAAGAATAATGAGAAGAGCTATGCGTCACGGAAAAATGCTCGGATTTAAAGAACCATTTTTTTATAAAGTGTGTGAATATGTATCGGATTTTATGAGCGATCCGTATATCGAGCTGCTTGATAAAAAATCTTATGTCTCAAAAATCGTAAAGTTTGAAGAAGAAAGGTTCAATAAAACCCTTGAAACAGGACTTCGCATTACTGAAGAATTACTGGAAAAATATAAAGATGAGAAAGTAATTCCTGGAAATGAAATATTCAGATTGTATGATACTTACGGTTTCCCTGTGGATTTGCTGGAAGATATAATGGAAGATAACGGATTCAAATTAGATATGACAGGCTTTGATTCTGAAATGAAAAAACAGCAGGAAAGAGCTAAAAAGGCCTGGACAGGTAGTGGTGATATTCAAGTTGCCGATGTTTATAAGAAACTTATCTCAGAAATAAAAAGTGAATTTATCGGTTATGACACATTGAAATCTGACGGAAAAGTTCTTGCCATCATAAAAGACAACAATGTATCAGAAACTGCAGAAAAAGATGAAAAGGTTGAAATAATCCTCGACAAAACCCCATTCTATGCAGAAAGCGGTGGTCAAGTAGGTGATAAAGGGATCCTTTATGCTGAAAATCTGAAAATTGAAGTTTATGACTGTAAAAAAATCGATACATTGATTGTCCATCATGCAGTGATAAAAAATGGTACATTAAAAACTGGTACAACTGTAACAGCAGAAGTTGATGAAGATTTAAGAAAAAATACCGAAAGAAATCATACAGCAACCCATTTACTACACAAGGCTCTACAGGAAGTACTTGGTGATCATGTTAGACAGGCAGGCTCTCTTGTAGCACCTGATAGACTCAGATTTGACTTCACTCACTTTGCGCCGGTAGATGATAAAGAGATCGAAAAGATAGAACAGATTATCAACGAACAAATTATTGCAAACAAACCTGTGAGAAAATCTATCAAGCCTATAGAACAAGCTATAAAAGAAGGTGCTATGGCTCTTTTTGGCGAAAAATATGATAAAGAAGTACGTGTAGTTGAAATACCTGAATTTAGTAAAGAGCTTTGCGGTGGTTGTCATGTTGAGCATACCGGTGATATAGGGTTATTCAAAATAATTAATGAGACAAGTGTAGCTGCAGGTGTAAGGAGAATCGAAGCTGTAACGGCTCTAAATGCATTAAGTTTTGTCAATAATGTCATAAAATCTGCAAAGGTAACAGCCTCTTTATTAAAAACCTCCATAGACGAAACACCTAAAAAAGTGGAAGAACTTATTGAAAGCCATAAAAATTTACAAAAAGAATTAAATCAAATTAAAGATAAGCTCAATGCTTCCAAAGCTGATGAGCTTTTAAGCAACGTAAAGGAAGTTAACGGTATTAAAGTATTAACAATTAGGATGGACAATACAGAAATAAATTCCATTAGAAATTTTATAGATATGGCAAAAGCCAAACTGAAAAGCGGTATAATTCTTGTAGGTTCTGTCAGTGGAGAAAAAGTTACCTTTATATGTGGCGTTACTAAAGATTTAATTAATAAATATAAAGCCGGAGACATCGTTAGAGAAGTTGCCAAAATTGCCGGTGGTAGTGGAGGTGGCAAACCTGAACTAGCTCAAGCTGGTGGTAAAAAACCAGAAAAAATATACGAAGCCTTAAACCATATTTACAATATAATTTAGCTTCTAACATCACCTCCGTTTTTATAAGTTGGAGGATTATTTTCATAGTTGTAAGGATTGTATGAGCAGTAGGGGGTTATAAGGGGATATTTCATCCCCCCTTTTTCCCTTACAACCTTTACTACCTTTACAACCCATACTACCCCTATTTAATCTCATCCTAACCCCTAACCTATTTTAATCATTGAACATTGTACTTTTTCTATTTCCCTACAACCCCTAATACCCTTTATATACCCTTTTCGATTAAACAGAATTTTCAGGAAGTCAAATTAAGACAAATTTTGTATAATTTTAACTTGACAAATTTAGATTTATTCTAAATAATAAGTATGAAAAGAGATCGTTTTTGTGCTATAATGCAAAAGAAACTTTTGAAGGAGGTCATTTATGGCAATTGGAGAATTTGTAAAAAGTGCAGATTTTAAAAGCGAAAAACATGTACCTGTAATTGAATTACCTGAAAAAATTGAAGCAGGAAAAGAGTTCCTTGTTAATGTATCTGTTGGAAAAGAAATCGCTCATCCTAATACCACAGAGCACTACATTGGTTGGATAGCACTTTACTTTAAACCTGAAAGTGGAAATGTTCACAATATAGGTAGAGCAGAATTCACTGCTCACGGAGAATCAACAAAAGGTGCAAACCAAGGTCCAGCATATACTGAACCATCAGCTCTTTTTAAAGTTAAACTGAATGAACCAGGTAAATTTATTGCCGTAAGTTACTGCAATATCCACGGTCTTTGGGAAAGTGAAGTAGAAGTAAAATTCTAATAAAAAAAACCGGAGCAAAAGCTCCGGTTTTTTATACCTTTGGTAAGTTTTTCAAAGATTCTTTAATCATTTCTTCAGGATATTCATAATCCACTAATTTGCCATCAAAATATGCATCATAAGATGCCATATCAAAAAATCCGTGACCACTTAAACAGAAAAGTAATGTTTTTTCTTCACCTGTTTCTTTACATCTTAGTGCCTCTTTAACCGTAGCAGCTATGGCATGGGCAGATTCCGGAGCAGGCACTATCCCTTCTGTCTGAGCAAATAATATCCCGTATTGAAAAACTTCTAACTGTTTCACAGCTTCAGCAGAAATTAATCCATCTTTATATAGCTTACTTACAATAGGTGAATCACCATGATACCTCAATCCACCTGCATGGATAGCTGGAGGTTCAAAGTCATGCCCTAATGTAAACATCGGCATGATTGGAGTAAGCTTAGCCACATCACCATAATCATATGCATAAACACCTTTTGTCAATGTAGGACAACTTGCAGGTTCTACAGCAACCGCTTCCACATCTTTACCGTTAAATTTATCAGCTAAAAAAGGAAAGGCAATACCGCCAAAATTGGAACCACCGCCACAAGATGCAAATATTTTATCAGGATAATCCCCCACCATTTCAAGCTGCTTTTTAGCTTCTAACCCAATAACAGTCTGGTGTAATAACACATGATTTAAAACACTGCCCAACGCATAATTAGTATCATTTCTTCCGGCAGCCTCTTCCACAGCCTCACTTATAGCTATGCCAAGACTACCATTAGAATCAGGATTTTTTTCCAATATTGCTCTTCCGCTATTTGTAAACTCAGATGGGCTTGGAATCACTTCAGCTCCAAACATTCTCATAAAAGACTTTCTATAAGGCTTCTGATAAAAACTTACCTTCACCATGTAAACTCGGCATTCCATATTAAACATTTTTGTTGCAAATGCCAACGCACTGCCCCACTGCCCTGCCCCTGTCTCAGTGGTTAATCTTTTAATACCTTCTTTTTTGTTATAATAAGCCTGAGCAACAGCAGTATTTGGCTTATGACTTCCGGCAGGTGAAACACCTTCATATTTAAAATAAATTTTCGCTGGTGTACCAAGATGTTTTTCCAACCTTTCAGCTCTTATCAATGGAGTCGGTCTCCATAATGATAAAATTTCAAGAATTTCTTCAGGAATATCTATCCAGCGTTTATCACTCATTTCTTGCTCAATAAGGCTTTCAGGAAAAATAGCTTTCATTTCATCAAATGTAACAGGTTTATTAGTAAAAGGACTCAAAGGTGGATCCATCGGCGATGGTAAATCAGCCAAAATATTATACCACTGTTTTGGCAACTCTTTAGTGTCTAAATAAATTTTTTTCATCACTACCTCCAGCTTCTAATGGTTAAGTAATTTTTAACCCAAAAAATAAAAATATGCAACCACATTAAAATCAAAATTTTGTAAAGATAAATAATAAGTAGTTCATCCTTAAGTAAATCGAGAGATGATATATCGGTAGGGATATTATTGAAAAAGAAAACTGGAAACATAACTCGTAAAACGTAAATCGTAAAACCCTTAACCTTAACCTAAGCCTCAACCTACTATCTTTTTTGTCTCATGCGATGATACCTTTCCACCTCTTCACGCTCTTTCACGAGATGGCTCAGTAAATATTCAATACTCCATTCAACATTGTGTTCAGTTACCACACAAAAAAGAGGTTTTGGAAAACCATACTTTTTATATGTTTCAATAAATCTTATAATCTCCTGCTGAGGCATATCATTAAAAAGAATCATTCGCTCTTTAGTCGCCTTTTTATTTTCAACATCCGGCTGAAACTTGAGTAAGTCTTTCACAAGTAAATCCTTATGCCCCTCAAAAACTATAACCGGTTCATCAAATTTTTCTTTTTCGCACATTTTGCAAAGAGCACCAAACTCAATCTCGCCCATTCCACATACAAGGATTTTAGTAGTTCTCATAAATTAACACCTCATTGGAATCGTATTTCTCACTTCATCAACCAAGCTAAAATCAATTTCATCAACCATTACCGTATCTTCTTTATCATCTGCTGATTTTAAAATATTCCCCCAAGGGTCAATTATCATGGAATTTCCACCAAATTTTTCACCCCAAGTATTACCAACGGAATTACAAGCCACAAAATAATATTGATTCTCGATGGCCCTTGCCCTGCATAAAACCTTAAAATGCTCCACTCTTTTTTTCGGCCATTCAGCAGGTAAAAAAACAATTTTAGCACCACTTTTTCTTAGTTGAACAAATATTTCACAAAACCTCAAATCAAAACAAATGGCACACCCTGCCTTTGCATTACTCATTTCAAAAGTATAATATCCCTCACCGGGATTAAAATATTTATCCTCATCCATCAATGGAAAAAGATTTACTTTATCATATATAAAATAAATACCACTTTTGTACTTAATAAAAAAGGAATTATAAAATCCATCCTCTTTCTTTCTTACTATAGAACCCATAAAAGTATTGTTTTCATTTAAAGAATTTAGAAGTTTTATATGAGACTCATCAAGCGTCTGAATTAACTCATAATTGAAACCAGTAGTAAAAAGTTCGGGAAGTAAAAAAACAGTATCTTTATAATTCAAGGTTAAATCATTTACTTTCTGAATGTTTTTTTCAATATTCTCTTCGATTCTTAATTGCACTACCCCCACTTTCATATCATCACTCCAAATATTAAGGGGCATAAGCATGCCCCTAAATTAGTTGCCACTGAAAAAGTGGCAACTAATTTATAATATTTTATTTATACCAATATTACTATAAAAATTCCACCAGTTTTTGGATAATTTTTTGCCACTGAAAAAGTGGCAACTAATTTATAATAAATGATTTATATTTGTTTTATCATAAAAATTCCCCCAGTTTTTGAATACTTTATTACAAAAAACTGGGGGATGAAAATTATAATATTACCTTATTTTATGTTTTCAGAAGAGGATCATTCTTCTTTAACTATTTGCTAAAAAAATAATTTAAAAACTATTAAAATGATAAAAATTTATTTAATAAGTAGTTCTCACTATTTCAGTGAGAACTACTTAATTTTTGAATAATAATCAATGCAATAAAAAGTATTACCCCAGCAGCATGCAAGTATTGCTTGGGATAAAGAAGTAAAAATGCCACAACACCAAATAAAATTCTTTCAATAATATTGAGACTTCTCAACTGAAATCCTTCGAAAAATACTGCAAATGAATATAACCCCAATGTTGCAGTAATTACGGTTTCAGCCACTGCTAAAATACTTCCTTCAAAAAGTATTGGAGTATAAACAAACAGTAAAGGTATAATATAAAGTCCCTTTGCAAGTTTCCAAGCTTCAAAACCTGTCTCAAGGGGTTTACTCCCTGCAATCCCCGATGCAGAATAGGCAGCAAGACACACAGGTGGAGTTACATTTGCATCCTGCGAATACCAGAAAATCACCATGTGTGCAGCAATTAAGCTAGCTCCAAGCATCGTCATAGCAGGAGCAGCAAGAACAGCCAACACTATATATGAAGCAGTAACCGGTAATCCCATACCAAGAATTAATGACGCCAATGCAATTAACACTATAGTTAACAACAAGCTTCCACCGGATATTGCTTGAATCAACATAGAAAATTTAATCCCCATACCCACAAGTAGAACAATACCTATCACAATACCAGAGCAAAGGAGTATAACTCCCGTTGTAACCATATTTTTAGCACCAAGAGCCAGAGCATCAAGAATATCTTTTAAGCCCATTCGTGTTTTTTTATTAAACCAGCTTGAAACCACAATAGCAGCAATCCCTGCACATGCAGAAAAAGTAGGTGTATAGCCATACATCAAAAATCCCATAAGTACTATAATCGGTATAAAAAATTGCCAGCCTTCCTTCAATACTTCACTAAATTTAGGAATTTCCTCTTTTGGTAGTGGTTTCAATCCTATTTTCTTAGCACGAAGATGGACAAAAAAAGCAACAGTCAAAAAGTACATAATGGCCGGGATAAAGGAAACACCCACTATTTTCAAATAAGGGATTTGTGTCCACTGGCTCATAATGAATGCACCGGCTCCCATAATCGGTGGCATAAGCTGTCCACCTGTGGATGCAGCTGCTTCCACAGCTGCAGCAAATTTTGGAGAAAAACCAGTTTTTTTCATCATAGGTATGGTGATGGATCCAGTACCAACGGTATTCGCCACAGCACTACCAGAAACACTTCCCATCAATCCGCTTGCAAACACGGCCATTTTGGCTGGTCCACCTATCGTCCTACCCATAAGTGCTACTGCAAGTTTTATGATAAAATCACCAGCACCTGATTTAATTAAAAACGCTCCAAAAAGTACAAACAGAAAAACAAACGTGGATGAAATCGTTGCAATGGTTCCAAATATCCCATCTGGAGCAAAATACATTCTATATAAAAGTCTTTGAATATTCACACCAGGGAAATTCCATAATCCTGAGAAAAATTTACCAAAATAAAGAGCATATCCTAAAAAGAAAAATGCAAGGAAAGGAATTATTAAACCGGATGTTCTTCTTGTAATCTCTAACAGTAAAATTATAGCAATAGCTGCTGCGATTAAATCTGGTAAAATCGGAACTTCATTTCTTGCATGCAATGCATTTTCAAATAAAACCAGATATAATCCCACCAAAAATGATAAAACAGCAAATATAAAATCGATAGTTAATGTTTTTTCAGGATTCTTTTTTGATAATGGATATAATAAATAGCCCAAAAATAAAAGTAAACCATAATGCACAGCATTTCTTTGAATTTCTGGCATAATACCGATGGTATTAACCCACAAATGAAAAAGAGATGTCAGGATACCAACCACATAAACAATCTTTTTTAGTGTATCCCCTAATTCTCGTTGAACTGTTATAACTTCTCCACTTACATCTTCTTGTGTCTTTTTATTCTCAATAGACATAAAAGCCTCCTAAAACAAAAATGGTGGCGTAACGCCACCATTTTATAATTAACTAATTAGCCTAAATTTATTTGGAAAGTAATGCTGCAGGAATCTTAATACCTTTTTCCTTGTAATATTTAGCAGCACCTGGATGTAAAGGAACTGGTAAACCATCAATAGCTTTATCAAGACTCATAGCTTTAGTAGCTTTGTGAATGTTGTTTAAAAATGGTAAATTTTCATAAATTGTTTTAGTAATAAGATATACAGTCTCTTCAGGAAGATCTGGTCTTACAGCAAGAAAGTTTGGCTGAGCTATTGTTCTTACATCCTTTTTCAAACCTGGGTAGGTGCCTTTTTTAATAATATATCTATTCCAGATAGGATAGACTTTTCTAATTTTTTCAAGTTGCTCATCAGTAAATTCTAAAATAACAACTTTCTTAGCACCTAATTGAGCAAAAAGCTGTGTTACAGCTGATACAGGAGGCCCTGCAGGTGTATTCATACCAACAATTCTTCCATCCATCATAGCTTGAGCTGATGGGTTGTAACCAAGAAACTCAGGTATAATATCTTTACCTATTTCTATACCAAGAGCACCAAGAATTGTACGACCAGATCCTTCAGTTCCACTTCCTCTTTTGCCGATTGAAAACTTTTTGCCCAACCCTTTCAAATCCATAATATTTCCAGTTTTCGCATATTTTTTAAGTAATGTAAAATGCTCAACATTTAACCACAACATTGTTACTGATCTGAAATCTTTAACTGGTTTTCCTTCATAAAGCCCTTTACCGTTATAAGCCATAGCACCAAAGAGCGCCTGAAGAATCGCAAGGTCTGCTTCTTTGTTTTTAAGCATCTGGATATTTTCTCCAGAACCAGCCGAATTGATTGCAGTAGCAGTAATTTTGTACTTTTTAGCTAATTTAATACTAATAAGAGTACCTATAGCAACACCAACAGGATAGTAAGTTCCACCGGTTGTTGCAGTTGCAATAATTAGATTTTTGTCACTTGCCTTTGATTCTGAAATACCTAAAGTTACGAAAAACATCACAGCTAAAAACATACTCAAAAACTTTTTATACATACACTACCTCCTGAATTTATTCAGGAATTACAATGCAAAGCTTATGCCATTTATGGAATCCAGAAAACAAAAGGTTTTTTAAAATTACACATGTTCAGATAATTAACAGTGTGCGGATAGCGAACACATATATTTACATTTACTTAATTATTTTATCAGTCATAATCAACAACGATAAAGGTATATCAACATTGATCTTTTTAGCAGTTTTCATATTAATTACCAACATAAAATGTTCAATTGTAGTAATTGGTATTTTTGACGTTCTTTTACCATTAAGTATCTCAACAGCTTTTTTACCGGCCAAACGCCCAACCCTGTATTCATCAACTACCAATGAAATCAAAGCTCCTTTATTTTTAACAACATCTGAATCTGCAGCAAGCGTTAATATTCCAAAACTATTAGCAAGATCAATCAAGGACTTGTTTATCTTTTGAGATTTAAAAATATAAAGTATATCTAATCTTTCTGATTGAAATATATTCTCCGTATTTTCATTATCTCTTAATACAACTGTTTTAAAATTAAAAAACTTTTCTAATCTAGTTAATTCTTTTAGTGATAGCCTATATTCAAAATCACCTTTGTTTTCAATAATCCCAACTTTTCTGAAATCAACAATTTTTTTCACCGTTTTTAATTGTTGCAAAATGGGAATTTTTGCTACCACACCAGTTAAATTGTTTTCACTACTTTTATAGGATGCAACAATGCCTGCTTCTACAGGATCATGATGCATTACAAAAACAACTGGCGTATAAAAAAAATTTTCAGAAATTGTTTTCACTACAGGAAAACCCACCGCATAAATCAAATCCACATCTAGTTTTTTGACAAATTTAATATACTCTCTCAACAAAAACTCATCTTTATTGCAACTAAAAGAATAAAATCGGATGTTTTTAAAGTTATCCAATATTTCATTCCTAAAACCATTCTCAAACAAACCGTCTCGATTCCAATTAATGAGAGCAACTTTTTCTGCTAAAAGAAGACCATTTAATATAAAAAACAATAAAATAGTTTTATAAACCAAGTTCTTCATATTTCTTTATTTTCCTTAATAAAGCATATCTACTGATACCTAACAACTTTGCAGCTTCACTCTTATTTCCTTTAGCTTTTATCAACGCATCAAGAATAAGTTCCTTTTCAAACAATAACACTTTGGTATCAAGATCCAGGGTATTATCAGATTTTATTCTTTCTTTAATTCTTTTTTCCGATTTTACTGAAAAAATATCGCCGGGCAAATCTTCGATATCAATAACCTCTTTTTTCGTTAATATAACAAGTCTTTCTATTAAGTTCTTCAATTCTCTCACATTACCGGGCCAATGGTAATCAAGAAAAGATTGTTTCACAGCCTTAGTGAAATTATAAACTTTTTTTCCGAACTTTTTTGAATAATAATTCAAAAAATGCTCCGCAAGTAAAATTATATCATTACCCCTTTCACGCAATGGTGGAACATAAATGGGAAAAACATTTAATCTAAAATATAAATCTTTCCTAAAAACTCCTTCTTCTACCAATTGACTTAAATTTCTATTAGTGGCGGCAACAATCCTAACATCAACCTGGATATCATTATTACCCCCAACCCTTCTAAACTTCTTATTTTCTAAAAATCTTAAAAGTTTGGGTTGTAAAGAGATAGGCATTTCGGCAATCTCATCTAGAAAAAGTGTTCCACCATCGCACAGCTCTATAAGACCTATTTTTTTCATTTTAGCATCAGTAAAAGCACCTTTTTCATAACCAAAGAGTTCCACTTCGAGTAAATTTTCTGCGATAGTGGCACAGTTAATATCGATAAATGATTCTTTACCTCGTTTACTCTTTTTATGAATATATTGGGCCACTAATTCCTTGCCCGTACCACTTTCCCCGTATATCAAAACACTAGAGTCAGTTTTTGCAACATTTTCTATTTCATCCAGTAATTTTAAAATTGGCTCGCTTTCACCTATTATCCTTACATCATCCGGATGTCCATAAATCCTTTCACGTAAAACACTTACTTCATTTTTTAATTTCTGTTCATCAATAGCCCTGTTAATCAACATCAACATTTCGTCAAGGTCAAAAGGTTTTGAAACAAAATCGTATGCTCCCAACTTGATGGCATTTATGGCCGAAGAAACATCACCATGCGCAGTAATGACAATAGTCACAATATCTATATTTTGTGTTTTGATATATTTTAAAAGATCAATGCCAAAACAATCAGGTAATTTCAGATCAAGTAATAAGATATCAATATCTAAATCATCAACTCTACTTAAAAAATCTTTTCCTCTTTCAAAAGTATGAACAATATAACCTTCATCTTCAAAAAGGTCCTTCAATGTATTTACCAATAATTTTTCATCATCAACTATCGCTATGCTTTTCATTTATAAAATCCTCAAAAATTAATTTTAATACAGTACCTTCACCTTTTTTACTTTTAATCTCATATTTTATACCATTTTTCTGCATCAGAGTGTAAACTATAGATAATCCGAGTCCTGTACCATCCTCTTTTAAACTGAAAAAAGGATCGAAAATATGCTCAATTTTATCCTCAGAAATTCCTATTCCATTATCACAAATCTCTAAAATATACTTAGAGCCACTAACTCTCCCTATAATTTTTATTTCCCCTTTTTCATCTTCTACTGCTGATATAGCATTCAATAAAATATTTATAATAATATGTAAAAGATGATCACAATCCGCTATGACATAACAGTTTTCAACACTTTTTAAAATCGTAATCCTCTTTTCATCCATTTTTTTTCTTACAAGATTGATAGACTTTTCTATAATTTCATCCAATAAACAACGCTCCTTATGAATTTCATCAGGCTTTGAAAACTGAAGTAAATCAACAACGATTTTATTTAATCTGTCTATCTCGCTGATCACATTTTCAGCCATATTTTTTACATTTGTGTCATTGGATCTTTTATAAATCAATTGTATAGTTGCCCTTATTCCTGCCAATGGATTTTTCACCTCATGAGCGATTCCGGCAGCCAAAAGCCCCAATGAAGCTAGCTTATTCGCCTGTATCAGTTCATTTTGTCTTTTCTGAAGCCTTTTAGCCATTTTGTTAATCGCTTCAGCCAAAATTTTTAATTCTTTACCGCTTTTCAATTTTATCTCGTAGTCAAAATCACCATGTGAAAATTTTTCTGTGCCATAAATTATTTCTTTAATAGGCTTTAAAAACCTTTGCACAAAGTAAAGAGCAACGATAAAAGCGACGAAACTGACAATAATAGAAAATATCAAACTTTTATTCCGAAGTTCATAAACATCATTAAATAAGACATTCTCAGGGATTCCCAATTTTATTACCCAATTTAGAAAAGGAACTTCACCTTTATATATTTTAACTTTTGAACCCACTATTTCATTTGTATCTGCTGTTTTGTAAATAATCTTTCCATCTGTATTTTCCACTACTTTTGAAACCTTATAACCTAAATCCAAATTGATAAAATATGCCAAAACCTTATTGGCGGGAACTTCAAAAACCAACAGCCCCACAGGCAAAGTATTATCTTCAAAATCATATACTCTTTTAATCATAACTAAAAACTTATCACCCACCAGATCTTCTTTTAAATAAAAGTCATAATTAAACACCTCGCGCAAAAACAGTTTGTCTACATGCTCGTATAAATTTTTGTAAGTTGAAGGAACCGTTAAAACCGGTTCACCATCACCGGTAAACAGTGTAATCCTTTCATAAAATTTATTATTACTCCTATATAACGCTAATTTATCCCTCACCATATTCATTCTCTGACCATATTTAAACTGTAAAAAAGAAAGCTGAATCATTGGATTATCAGCCATTTGGAAAATATCGCCCTTCATTTTGTCATAGGTTGAAACTATCTGGTTAGAAATCCCCACAATCAACTCGTTTATCTGCTTTTCTGTTATTCTATTAATAGATTTTGAAGCAATGTAAGATGAATAGAACGAAATAAGAATTAACGGCAACATACCCAAGAAAAAATAAAAGATTATCAATTTCCATTTTAACGATAAATTTATCCTCATACAAAAATATTAGAGAAGTTACAATTATTAGTCAATGAAATAGATATCTGGAATCACCCCATTTTTTACAAAAATTTAAAATATCTGGTTTACGGAAAAACATTTTTCGGGTTCAGGGTGTAGCACAAAAGATAAACATCAGCTTTTAAAATAATAAATAATAACTGCTAAAATAGCTCACAGGATGTATCTTGGCACCATGTGCAACACCCTGAAAATCCCCATAAAACCACCATGGACGGCGGTTTTAGAGGGATTTACCTCGCAGTGGCACTGGACGTGCCATGAGAATGAGGAAGATATTTTATCTCTGGCTTTTTTTGAGTAATTCATTGAAATTAATAACATTTTCTAGCTCTATGTCAAAAAAATGGGGTGACTCCAGAATAGATATAAGATATGCTCAAAAATTACTGTAAATATTTATAATGTTTTTAAAATCTTATCTGAAATACCTGAATACAAATTTGCAAAAAACTTTCCCTTATCCTTTTCGTATTTTGGAGAAAAATGAAAAAATTTAACATAAATAGAATTACTTGATGCAAAAATTTCTTTGGCAAGTTCAACTGTCAAATGTTTTTTATAAATTGCATCTATTATATCACACTTTAAAAACATTGCCTCAATAAGTAATATAGATGAATTCTTAGCAAAATTCACAGCTTTTACAAAATTTTCATAAGTTGGTGCAATATCGGTAATATATGTAATATCTTGCGGCTTTTTATATATAACAAGCTCTTCTTCAAGCTGTTTAAGTGCAATTTCTTTCGTTCCATCTACGGTTTCTACTGGAATCATTTCATTCAAATCGGTGCAGTTTCTAAGTTTTGCTTTCAAAGTGCTGAGCCAAGGCCCTGGTATATAGCCATACTTATCAAATACATCCTTCTTTATATTCACATGTTTATCTTCTTTAATTCTATAACCCACAGAAATTATGTCATGATCAAAAAATTCATATTCTAAAATAAAACCGTCCTCAAGCTCAATTCTATCTATAACATTCTCCTCAAAATAAGGGATAAAACCATCTTCCGCATTAAAAAACGCTTGTTTTATCTTACCATCACCACGTAATTCAACCACTTCAATTTTAAATGTATAATTTTTTATCAAATTCCAGGTGTATCCCTGTATCTTACCACTTACATTATTTATGATACCAGGAGGGCCAAAAATTCTGATTTTTTTATCAGATCTTAGAGAACCTCTTAAAATTCTATCAAAGCCATAAAAGTGGTCAATATGTGTATGTGAAACAAAAATATCTGAAATACTAAGAATTTCAGAATTTTCTATATTACCAAGTCTGCCACAATCAAGCAAAAAAGCCTGTCTTTTGTAAACATTTCTAACAAAAAATGCTGTATCCTCAAAAGGGGAATTAATCTGTTTTATTGTAAAATTATGCCTCATTATCTAAAATAAACTCAACTATTCTTTTTATATTTTCTTCAATACTTCCCGTGGTCTCCACCACCAAATCAGCCATATTTCCAGTTTCAAAGCTATTTACTTGCTTATCTAAAAGTTCCAATCGCCCATCCGAAACAGATACTTTGTCCTCTCTTCTTATAAGTCTTTTTTTAAGAACTTCAAGTGGTGCTGTAAACATTATTTTATAATAACGTAATTTTTGTTCATCAAGCAAAGAAAAATATTCTTTCTTTGAAAAACTCCCATCAATAACGACAGCTCGCCCAATTCTATTTAAGTGATTAACTTTTTTTGCAATATGCCCATAAGTTTTTAAGCTATTTTCGTAACTGTACAACCCTTTATTAAAATCAACTTTCACCGATTCTTCAGGATTATATCCAAAAAGTAATTTTCTTTCCACATCTGTATTTATATGTCTAAAAGGAAATTTCTTGGTAAAATATTTTGAATTCTTTGTCTTTCCAGACCCCATAATACCATAAAAAACATAATTTTTAAGTCCATCCATATTCAAAGCATAAACAAAGGCAGCATCTAACAATCTATCTAAATTCTGTTTTGTTACTTCATAACCATCCCATTCTTCCCCCTTTTCTTCAAGAAGAAAACATGTAACCTTAGCTCTCACATAAGCCCGGTAACATCTGTAAAAATTTAACAATTTTCTACTATTTTCATCGCTGAATACTGAAAAAAATCCTTCTACTATATTATCAGAAATCTCATAATAACCTTTTGTATCCAACTCCATACTCAAAAAAGCAATCTCAGAAACAACATCATTGAATCTAAATCTTCTGTTAAACTCAATACAATCAAGAAGCCCTATCTCCTCTCCATCAAAATAAACATGGTCAATACGCAAATCGCCATGTCCATCCTTCACAAAACCTTCTTTTACTCTTTTATCAAAAAGTGATTTATTATCATTTAAAAATTTTAACGTTTTATTCTTTATAAAATCAAAAATCTTTTCATCGATTAAATTACCCACATATTTTTCAGTCTGAGTAAAGTTCTCCTCACAATTAAACTTTACCACATCATAAGAACCATGCTCCATTGCCTGCTCAATAGGTGTCTCAATCTTCCTGAAAAGACTTGCAATTTGTCTTCCTATTTCATAGGCTTTTTCACTGTTGATCTCTCCATTTTTTAATTTGGTGCTAAAAAAATCTTCATCTTTTATCCTTCTCATCTTTACAACATAATCAATAGCAAACATCGTGTTGGTATGTGGCACAAGTTTGAACTCTTTTCCAAATTTTATTATTTTCAAAACATCCAGATAAACATCTTTGCTAAATCTAGAATTTAACTCTTTTTCCAGTATGCAATATCTTCTTCTGCTTTTTGAAAGCCTGTAGTCCAAAAAACCAAAATCAACCGGTTTTTTTAACTTATACACATATTCATCTGTTATCATTGCATAGGATATATGTGTTTCTTCAATTCTCTCAGGTTTAACAAGCTCCTTTAAAATTATAGCTTCAGGAGATAAATCTTTCATTAAATCAACTCCACCATATGAACTTTTTCCAGTTGATAAATACCAAATTCATGTGTCTTTTCATCAAGCCCAGTTATACAATCCTTTGGCACTATAACTTTATATCCAAGACTAACTGCATCAGCTACTGTATACATAACACAAATATTTGTAACCACTCCTGTTACAATTAAAGTATCCACACCCAAATCCTGGAGCAAATCATTTAAGTTTGTATTGAAAAATCCGGAATATCTTGTTTTCTCCACAATGTAATCATCTTTTTTAGGCGCCAATTCATCAACTACCTTTGCCCCCTCTGTATTCTTTACACAATGTTTGGGCCAAATTTTAAACTCAACATCATCTTCATCATGGGCATCACACACATAAATTACCGGATACCCATCTTTTCTTGCCTTCTCAATTTCTCTTTTTATATTAGGAATAATATTTTTTGCATCTGGTACTTGTAATGGAGCTCCATCCAAAATAAAGTCATTTAACATATCAATTACTAAAAGCGCCTTTTTCATAACTCCCTCCTCAGGGACTTTAAAATCTCTACCTGCACTTTATAAGTTTCATCATTATCAATTGGTGTTTCTAAAACTCCAAGCACTCCACCTAACCTTTTATCATTCACCACTTTTTCAAAAAATTCCAAGCCTAAAATCCCTCTTCCAATGTACTCATGTCTATCTACCCTTGAACCACAGTTTTTATTGGTATCATTAAGATGAAATACCTTTATTTTATCTCCAAATTTACTTATAAAAAGATCTATCACCTCGTCATAGTTGTTTTTTAAATCATAACCTGCAGCATAAAGATGTGCCGAATCAAGACATATTCCAATTTTTTCAGAGAATTTTGAATGTTCAATGACATAGTGTATATGCTCCCATTTATATCCAAGATTTGTACCCTGTCCTGCAGTTGTCTCAAGTAACAGCATAACATCAAAATTGTATTCTGAATATATTTTATCAATATTGTTTACAAGTTTTTTCAAACCGTATTCTTCCCCCTCACCAAGATGCGAGCCTGGATGCATTACATAATAAGGTATTTTAAGCTGCTCACATCTAGACATTTCATCAATAAAACACTCAATGGATTTTTCTTCAGTGTCTTTTCTTGGAGAACAAAGATTAATCAGATATGAACTATGAGCACATATTCTATCGATTCCAAAAATTCTCGCCTTCTCAATAAATCTATTTATATCATTTACAGTTAAAGGTTTTGCTTTCCATCTGCTAGCATTTTTTACAAATATTTGAAGACATTCATCACCATCAGATATGGCAAAATTTATACTTTTGTAAACACCACCTGCAATTGATTCATGGGCTCCAATAAACATGAGGCCTGACATCAGGCCTCATCCCTCATAAACTTTAGAAATGTTTCTACTTCCCACCTTGAACCAATAATTAGTGGTGTTTTCTGATGTAATTTTTCAGGTTGAATATCAAGAATCATCTCCTCACCATCTGTTGCAAGGCCACCAGCCTGTTCAACAATGTATGCTAAAGGATTTGCTTCATATAATAATCTAAGTTTTCCTTTTGGGTTCTTTGAATCTCCAGGATAAAGAAATACTCCACCTTTTAAAAGATTTCTGTGAAAATCAGCCACAAGTGAACCGATATACCTTGATGTATACTGTCTCTCCTCATAATTTTTAATATACTCCACATACTTTCTTATTCTTTCATTCCATCTATGATAATTTGCCTCATTAATTGAATATATTTTACCATATTCAGGAATTTTTATATTTGGATGTGATAGTAAGAACTCACCTACACTTGGATCCAAAGTAAAACCATTCACTCCATTTCCAGTGGAATAGACAAACATTGTACTTGAACCGTAAATCACATAGCCAGCGCCCACAAGATTTCTACCTTTTTGTAGAAAATCTTCTTTACAACCATTCCCTCCTTCACTAACCCTTTTGTAAATCCCAAAAATAGTACCTATACTGATATTCACATCTATATTACTTGAACCATCAAGCGGGTCAAATACCACTACATATTTCCCCTTTGGATACTTTTCAGGAATTTGTATTACCTCATCTTCCTCTTCACTAGCCATAGCACATACCTTACCAATATGATCAAGAGCCTGTATCATCTTGCTATTTGCATATACATCAAGTTTCTGCTGCTCTTCACCATGAACGTTTATAGAATCAGTTTTACCAAGGATATTGATTAAACCAGCTTTATTCACCTCTCTACTTATTATCTTAGCGGCAAAAGCTATTTGCTCGAGAATAATCGTAAAATCACCTGTAGCTTCAGGATGTTTCCTCTGCTCTTCAATTAAAAATCTTCCAAGACTTGTAATCCCTTTTTGCATCACATACCCTCACCACATTTTTTTCAAGACAGCACCTTCATAATAAAATTTTAGTATTTCGTCAAATCTTTTTCCCATTTCTCCCAGAGCCTTGCCTCCCCATTGAGAATAACCAATACCGTGCCCAAAACCTCCTCCAGTAAAAACTATATTATTACCCTGTTGGCTTATTTTGAAAAGGATATCGTATAACCCTACAGCCCTTCTCACCGTAGTATACGTTCTCATCACTTTACTACCACCTGAATGGATTATTTTCACTTTTATTACCCTACCAGCAGGCGTTACTTTATACGGCTGAATAGAATAAATAGTCCCTAGATTTACACCTTTTTTCTTTAAATAAATTTCAATTTGGCTCAAAGTCGCTTTTTTAGTCCATCTACCCATCTTTTCTTTAGCACTGTAAGGATCTGGTTTAGAACGTAAATATGGATATCCCGAACCAAAAATATACCTAGGATCATCTATATACCATCCTGTACTTGCAGTAAAAAAAGATAAAATGGGTCTATCTCGGTATGTTAATACCAATCCTGTAGTTTCAGCTACTGCTCTAATCCCCTTATCTGTTTCATTTCTTACTCCGTTGTAAGCCTGATCCCCCTCACTATCCACCACATCATAGCTCCAATCTTCCCTGTGTAATTTCTGATACAAAGCATAAGTCCTAGCTGCCACTGCTTGAGCTTTCAATGTCTCTAATGGCCAGCCGGAAGGCGATTCACTTGTCACAACACTCTTTAAATAATCTTCAATATTTAAAATATTAACCACATATAATTTACCTTTTTTAACAAAAGCTTTGAAATACCCACGATACTTCCTAAAACTCTTCTTTTTATATATAGATAGATAACTACCGTTACTGTAAATAAAAAGCGTCTGTGTATTAATTGGCCTGTAATTAACCATTATCGACTGACCACTTGCAGAAAGATTAAGAACACCATTATATTGATAAAGTATTCTTCCTGCTGTATCTTTCAAAATCATATTCCCTTTTAGTTTTGCAGCTTTGCCTTTGTACAACCTGACCCTTATATCAGGAGCATTTTTTATAGTAACAGGTGGTAATGAAAACCTTTGCCTAGGAGTATACAACGGTTTTTTTGTATATCTTTCAACAAAGAAAGAAGCAGTAAATCTGAACCTTCCCATTGGATAATACTGCAAATAAAGTTTGAAATACTGTAAAGCTTTTCTTTCATCTTGAAAATCATTGTAAAGTAAAGCTAACTTATAAAGAGCAGTCTCCCCTTGAGGTAAATCAGGAAATCTTTTAAATATTTCTTCATAAATATTAGCAGCCTCTTCTGGTTTATCGAGATAATGGGCAAAAAGTGTGGCTTTCTGCAAAAGGGCATCAGCCACAATATATTTGTTACTTGTTGCCTCAAGAGCTGTTTCAAAATACTCTAAAGCATCAAGATATTTTCCTACCTCCACATAATATTTTCCTTCAGCGATGGACTGACGAGCAAAAAGAATATCGGATACTTCACGATTACCACTCGTTGTTGAATTATCAGCAAACGCTACAGAACAAAAAACTAAAAAACTAATTAAGAATTTGTACATCAATCTCATATTCACTAAACTTTACCACTTTATAGTTTGGTCTGCTATTTATTGCAGCAGCTAGATACAGAGCCTTCTCAGGATATTCCACTAAAAAAGTATTTATACCCTGATCTTGTACAGACAAGACCCAGCTCACATATTGAATAAAATTTTTAAACTCCATCATTTTCTGCATATCACTCACATTTGTTAAAACCACTTTGATTTTCTTAGCAGAACCTTTAATTTTATTTATAATAATACTGACCAATTGGTTAGCTACCTTCTCACTCATATCTTCCAACATCTTATATGTCGCATCATCAACTGATGCCCCCATACCACGTCCAGATAAATAACCACTAGCTAGTATCACTCTTTGCCCCCTTCTCTCCGTAATCAAGCGATAAACCAACCTACCTGTTACAATATTGTATGGTAAACTAACCCCGTAACCTATGTTTTTACCCTCCTTTGCAGTCATTGTGGTAGTCACTTTGCCCACCAGCATCACATTTGATAAATATTGATATGCAAGATTTCTAATCATCAAGAAATTATTTGTTCTCAAGGCATGATCAAGCTGAAAGACAGTTACATTAGAACCACTTGCAATATCTATCACATCATAACCCTGAACGGATAGCTCATTTATCAATCTTTCACTCAAAGGATTAGATTCCTCCACTCTGCCATCAGGAAAAATCAGAGGTATTATCACGGATATAGCAGTATTTCTTGAAATTACACCCACAGCATCTTTAGCTTTGCTAGGAACTATAAAGGCATTAATCTGAACCCAGTAAACTCCTTGATTTTGTCCTTCTTTAACGATTTGAAACCCCTTAATAACTCCTTGAATTTCCGACTTTATTGCTTCATCCACCAAAATGGCATTTTGTACCACACTTTGTGCTTTAACTTTTACACCTGCCGCCTGTTCTAAAGCAGACCACTTTGCTCTTGCCACAGCTTGCAACTTTGCCGTTTGAACATCATCATTAATAATCTCAGCCTCACCATAAGCTTGTATAAATATCCCTTGTTCCCCCATCGAAAAAACAATTACAGGAAATAGCAACAGGACAAAAAATAGCAGTTTTTTCATATTACCCCCTTGATAAAAAAAAGGTAAGGGGAACCCCCTTACCTAAGAACAAATACTACTTTTGCACCCTCTAAAAAATTTGTTTTTTGATTTGATGCAAATACAGTAGTGGCATCATCGGCAGAAATTTTTACATCAGTATACTTTACAACCCCAATTGCTTTAACAATTAATGGGTTATTAACACCTCTTTCAGAAAGAATAGCTTTAGCTTTTCCTATTTCATTTGTGTAATCGCCACACCCTCTTTGAGCTAAAATATCTTCTGCAATCTTAGTAGGATCATATAATATTTCCCCTTTATCGCTTAAAATTCTGTTTATCAAAGCAGGCCTAAAGTTCGTTCCAGTAGTATCAACTATTAAACCATCATAAGCTCGAGGTGCTGGAGGTACAACTTGTGGCTGAAAAACAGGGGCAGGTGGAACAGCCTGAAATATTGCCTGTCTTGCGTTTTGATCTTGAAACATCGCAGTAACAAATGACTTTGTCCCTACTTCCAAACATACATACCCAACACCCTGAGTCATATCATAATATCTACCACACTCTCGTGCTCCTTGTAAGAACCCCTGAACTGTTGACCTTATTACATCATTTACTAATAAACCATTCTGTACAGTTGTATCACCAGCCACTGTCACTCCTTGAATTACTTCAAGGAGGTCTCTTTGAGCAATTACCTTTGCAGCCCTAAGAGCAGCATACCTTCTCTGCCCTGCTTCAGATTCCCCTATAACTCTTATATAACCAAGAGAAAATACTGCAGACGGATTAGTAATTGGTTGAGGTAAAGGTGGCATTCCTCCCTGCATCATTGGTTGCCCCATGGGCTGGTGCTGCATCATAGGTTGTCCCATTTGTGGATTATAAGGCCCGGCCCCGTATGGAGGCTGACCATATGGTTGTTGATAATTTTGCACAGATTGACCATATGGCTGAGGCTGTTGATATCCAGGATTATAAGGTTGTTGATACCCAGGATTATATGGCTGTGGTTGACCATAAGTTTGCGCAAAAACAAATGTTGCACATAAAACAATAAGTATTACAACTAATAATCTAGAAAATTTCATTTCGCCCTCCTACTCCTAGTACACATTAAGAGTTTGTCTAAGAACTCTTATAGCAAGTAATGCTTCCGCACCATCCACATAATCATCTGGTCTAAATTCACCGGATAGCTCTGTTTCCATAAGTCCTCTAGTTACTACGTTCATCACAGCATTAAACCATGGGGCAGTTGCTCTAACATCAGGATACGGAGAATTTTCTTGTCCAAAATATTTCCTTGGTAAAGACTCATCACCTGTAAGTTTTACTAGCACATCTTCCAGTATCAAAGCAAATTCTTTTCGTGTAAGAGGCTTATTAGGAAAGAAGAGATACGCCTTTGTTGTTTCATCATATATTGGTGATAATCCTCTTATATTCCATTTTAAAACAATTTCAATTTCAGGTCTAAATGGATTATTTAGAATATCTGCAGGTATAAATTCTGGATTCATTTTAGCAATTTTAGATTTTACTGGTATTCTTCCTTCCATAATTTTCTCAATTCTTAGCTCATCTACAAGTAAAGCTGCAAAATCTGCCCTTGAAACAGCATCTTTTACAGCAATTTTTTTACCCACATTACCAACAGTTATACCTGCCATTGCCCTAACAATTTTATCAGCCTTTTTCCACATTGTATTTGCCGATGCATGCCACTTACTCTGTCTTGACATATTTAGTACACCAGCAAAAGCATCTCTTGCTTTTTGAAACTTCTCACCTTTCAAATATGCCACACCCATAAAATATTCTAAAGCCTCAGGTCCCTGATAATAAGGAAGCTCATTGAAATTTACTCTTTTCTCAATATCTTTAGCGTCATCATAAAAATCTTTTACTTTATCAAGCCAGTCTTCTATCCTTAATTCCGTATACGTTCTAATTGCCGTTACATAATAAACATATTCCTGTGCTTTATTTTTTGCATATTTCTTTGCCTTTTTAAGACTTTCAAGGCTTCTTTCCACCCAAACCTGCTTTTCCCCCATATCATTTTTTGTATTTGCAATCATTGCAAGTGCCAATGATTTTCCAGCATAACCTGGAGAATATTTAGGATCACACTGTATCGATCTTTCAAACTTCATATTAGCATTATTCACATCACCTTTTTCTAACAATTCCATCCCAGTAAAATAGTTATGCTGAGGATTATCTGTAGGTAAATTACATACAGTTTTAGGTTTTGAACAACTAACAAAGATAAAAGCAGTAATTACAGTAAATAACAGTAAAATATTCCTTTTCATAATTTTATCCTCCTAGAACAATTTTTCCACAACTCCCTGACCATGAAGTTTTGCCCTTTTTACAAGGGTTCCTATTTTCAATCTTTGCTTATTTTTATCATCACCTTCAATTTTTACCCAGCATTGATTCTCATCTACCTGATCTGAAACAACCAATTTCACTGGTATCTTTGCTTTGCTACATGATACTGTTCCTTTAAATGGATCTTTGATTTCCATAAACTCATAAGCTTCAAGCTCTTGCCCAGGCTGAATTCCATTCATTGTTCCAAGATTAACTAAAGCAACTTCTTTATTCCCTCTAAGCTGAATTATATACCCCTTCACTGCAAACAAATCAGACAATTCAGGTTTTATATCTTCAGCAGCTTCACCCATAGCTTTTTTAGCTGCAGTAATTATTAATTCTGGATTGAAATATGGCTGAGTACCAGCTAATTCACGTCCTTTAACTTTTTTGGAAGCAATAATCTTTCCAGTTGATACATCAATAACCTGAACAGTCATTTCCACATTAACATTCCACCCTTCAGTTGCTGCTTTAACAGCAGCTTTTGTCAGAGAAAGAGCTAAATTCGCAAGAGCATTACCTGTATCGGTACTCTCACTTTTTGTAGGTTGAACATAGTTAGCTTTTATATTATCTACTGTACCTGTTATAATATAACTCACCCCAGCTATCTTTCCAAACTGTACAAGAGTATTAGGATCAGCTACATTCATCTGAAATCCCTGTTCTTGCATTACTTTTTTCATATTTGCTCTTGTAAAAACTTCAACACCACCCATATTTACAAGAATATCTTCTACTGCACTTTGAGCATACTCACCAATATTTGGGGCTATTTGACGCATAAATGTATTAATATTTTTTGAATATTTAATTTTAGTCTTACTTGCTGTAGCATATCCAATCCCAGCTGCCCCTGGTGCAACCACTACACCTGCCACACCTGCAGAAGTATGTGTTCTTGTCCCCTGCCCTTGGATACTAGTATTAACACCCGCCATTTTACCAAAAGTGGTATTATTTGCAAAATCCACAACAGCAACTCTCAACTTTCTTGTTTCATATTGTGCTTTACAAACCTCAGGTACCTGAACCTGCTCAGTGTCAGCAGAAACAATAGATAAAGACATAGGATCTACTTTCGGTGGACCACATGAAACTATCATCAACACAATCACCATTATACTAGCAGCAACAAGAAATTTTTTCATCAAGCTCCCTCCCTTTTTATTTTTACTTTTCATATGCCCAATATATTATATCATAAAAAAAGTGGTTGTAAAAAAAATTTTAAGAAAAACTGTTGTTGGTGAAAGAGAGCTTTAGAAACTTTTAGAACGCTATCTTTATGCAATATATACTGATGACTTTAAAACATACAAACAAACTTTTGTAGCCGATTCATCCATCTATGAATGTGAATGGTTTGTAGATTCTCATAGAATCGATAGTCTAAGCTTTCATGAGTTTATGATGAAAAAATGACTGGGCAGGTTCTTATAAAGGTTTTAATATATATCTGACAAATAACCACGCACAGATTTATGAAAACACAGCAATACTATTATCCTATACCCTAATTTTGTCTACAACTAAAATTGAAACAAATTATAAAGTGGTAAATGAAACAAGAGTTATTGTAAAATTTAACGGTGAATTAAAAGTTGTTCACATCCACAAAAGTCCAGGAAAATAAACATGTAAGGAAGATATCTTCCTTACATGTTGTAAGCATTCTCACCATGTTGTGATAAATCAAGCCCTTCAACTTCCTCTTCTTGATCAACTCTAAGGCCAACAATCCCATCTACGATTTTTGCAATAATCAGTGTACCAATTGCAGTAAATACTATTGTTACAAAAATACCCACAAGCTGATAAAAAAGTTGACTTACATTTCCTAAAAACAACCCTTTACCGTTAATTGAAGCAAATAACCCTGTCATTATTGCACCTATTAAACCACCAACACCATGCACACCTACAACATCTAATGAATCATCATAGTTCAATTTAAATTTTAACTGAATTGCATAATAACAAATAAAACCTCCCATAAACCCTATCAAAAGAGCAACCGGAGGTGTAACAAAACCAGCAGCATTTGTAACAGAAGCTAGTCCTGCAATAATCCCTGAACAAATTCCAAGAAAACTTGGTTTTGCATTCCTCATTTCAAGAACCATCCACATAAAGCCACCTGCAGCACCGGCAATAAATGTATTAACAAAAGCATAA
Organism: Deferribacter autotrophicus; assembly: GCF_008362905.1. Taxonomy (NCBI): domain Bacteria; kingdom Pseudomonadati; phylum Deferribacterota; class Deferribacteres; order Deferribacterales; family Deferribacteraceae; genus Deferribacter; species Deferribacter autotrophicus. The sequence continues at coordinate 228,349 of NZ_VFJB01000005.1, read as the reverse complement.
AATGCAGTGGAGTTAACTGCCAGAGCACTACCAGCATTGAAACCAAACCAGCCAAACCAAAGTAACCCTGTTCCAATACCAGTAAGCACAAGATTGTGAGGTAAAAACTGCTTAGTTTGAAAACCTTTACGATTCCCAATTAGTAAAATCAAAGTTATTGCTGCAACTGCAGATGATAAGTGTACCACTAAACCGCCAGCAAAATCTAAAACCCCCAGACTTGCAAGCCACCCTGTATCTCCCCACACCCAATGCGCAAGAGGAGCATATATAAAGAGCGACCATAAAGCTATAACAATAACATATGCAGAAAACTTCATTCTCTCAACAACAGATCCACTAAATAACGCAACAGTTATGATAGCAAACATTCCCTGAAAAAAAGCAAATACTGATTCAGGGATAGTCCCATGAATATCGGTCATAAGAGCCTTATTCACAAACAAATACTTCATACTACCCAAAAATGCAGAACCATTCGGGCCAAATGCAATTGTATGTCCAAATAAAAACCACAAAACACCAACAACAGTCATTGAAACAAAACTATACGACATAGTTGATAAAATATTTTTTGCCCTTACCATACCACCATAAAATATTGAAAGAGCAGGCGTCATACCTAACACCAAAACTGCTGATAAAATTATCCATAAAGTATCAGCCTTATCAATTTTACCATCAGCAGCAAAAAGATTAACAGCACTACCCATAAAAATAATAAAGCTAAACCATCTCCTCATTAAAACCTCCATAATTGAATATATGATCACTAAATCAAAAAACATGCCATAATCAAAATATTAAAAGCTATTAATTTTACCATCTTTATATTTTCAACATATACATATCATGGGAAAAATTTAATCAGGCTCTGATTAAATTTTAATCAGCTCTTGACAGTAAAAAACAAGATATTAATTTAAAAATTGAAAATTTTAGTAGGAGGGGAATATGCTTCAAACAGTAACATGGAAAGCTATTCCTCGTAAAAATCACTCTAAAAGCCAAATCAAAAATATGCGAAAAAAAGGATTTATCCCCGCATCGATATCAGGTAAGAATTTTCAAAACATTGACGTATATCTAAATCAGACTGATGTTTCTAAACGCCCCGAAGGTGCATTTAAAATCAATCTTGAAATTGAAGAACTTAATGAATCAACACAGTGCATTTTAAAGCAAATCCAGTATGATTATATCAAAAATGAAATTTTGCACCTTGAACTTTATGCATTAAAACCTGATGAAAAAGTAGAAGTCTCTATTCCCGTTGAAATCGTGGGAAAAGCCAAAGGTGAAGAATATGGCGGTATTGTTAATCAGATAGTTGACCATATTGTAATAAGAACATACCCAGATAAAATCCCTGAATATATTGAAGTGGATATATCTAATTTAAATCTACATGAATCTATCAAAATTGAAGACCTAAAGCTTGATAATGAAATAGAATTAGTAGAACCCAAAAAAGGTGTTATTGTATCTATTTCAACATCTGGTTCAAGTGATAATGAAGAAGTAGCAACTAAACAGGAAGAAATTTCAGCTTAATATGAGATTCTGTAAGTTCAACAAAATCTTTATCAACTTCTATATTATACTTTCTAACAATAAAATCCGCAAAACCTCGTTTATATATACCAGAGAGAAAATATCTGACGGGTTTAAATCCCCATAAAACCGCCATTGACGGCGGTTTTATGGGGATTTACCTCGCAGTAGCACTTGATGTACCACGAGAATGAAGCAGTTATTTTCTCTCTGTTTTTTTTTTGCATAATTTATTGAAATTAATAAGCTATCCTTGCTCTGTATCCAAAAAAATGGGGTGACGCCAAAAACTTTAATTATCTATTATAATATAAAATTACACCCTTAAGATATACCTCTTTAAAATCAATACTCTCCTTTTGTCGGAACTATACAGATAAGCTCAAGATCTTCATTACCATCATTTTTAAATTGATGCACCAAGTTGGAAGGTACAAAAGCAACGCTCCCTTCTTCAATACTGTAATCTTTACCATCTATAAGAAGTCTACCAGCACCTCTAATAACGTAGTTTATATGAGGCCAAGGGTGTTTATGCTTAGGCGTATGTCCACCTGCTTCTATTCTAAAAACTCTCATTACATAATCATCCCACCCCTCATCTTTACCAATTGCAATTTTTTTAAATACTTTTACGGCTCCTTCCATATTCATTGGAACTTCTTTCATATCTTTCAGATGACCTAAAAACATTTCAAACCTCCTTCTTCATTAAAAAAGTAGTGTATTCTTCACCAAAAAAGCTTTTAATAATTGAATATCCTCTATTTACATAATTTTTTCTAACCTCATAATTTTCTTCAATTGGTATCCCTGACAAAAGCAAATATCCACCTTTTTGAGAAATCCATTCGTCAACTTTATCCCTTAGGTTTAGAATGATGTCAAAATAGATATTTGCCATAACAACATCATAACAACCATTAATTGCATTTTCATCACTGCAAATCACAAAACAGTTTTTTAGTCTATTCAAAGAGACATTCTCTTTAAACACTTTACAAGCGTTAAAAGAAATATCGTATCCAATCACCCGCTTAGCACCAAGAATTGACGCATATATACTCAAAATTCCTGTGCCACATCCAACATCAAGAACATTTTTCCTTTCTAATGGAATAAGTTCAAGAAAATTTAAGCAACTTTGTGTGGTTTCATGATCACCACTTCCAAAAGCACCAATCTTTATTTTAAATGTTTTTTTTCTACTTATTTTTTTCCAAAAGTTCATGCAATCATAATATTTAATTATTTTCACATTGCAACCTTAGAAAATAAAACTATTTTTTAATTTAAGCTTATTTTATTAAAAAATTGACTTAATAAATAAATAATAATATTTATTTTAAAACTTGCTGGGGGGTTAAAATGGCGTTAGCAAAAAAAGAAAAGTATAATGTAGCAATCGTAGGAGCAACAGGTGCAGTTGGCCAAGTTTTCCTTGATATTTTAGCTGAAAGAGATTTTCCAATCAATGAGTTGCGTCTTCTCGCATCTAAACGCTCGGCTGGGAAAAAAATAAAATTTAAAGATACAGAATACACCGTGGAAGAACTAACCCACGATAGTTTCAAAGGAATAGATATTGCTCTTTTCTCTGCAGGTGGAGGTAGAAGTAAAGAGTTTGCACCTTCAGCGGTAAAAGCCGGTGCAGTTGTTATTGATAACAGTTCCGCTTTTAGAATGGACAAAGATGTTCCTCTAGTTGTCCCTGAAGTAAATCCTGAGGATGCATTTAAACATAATGGTATTATAGCAAATCCAAATTGTACCACTATTATAATGGTAGTAGCTCTCAAGCCTTTACATGACTATGGTAAAATAAAGCGTGTGATTGTCTCTTCATATCAATCAGCATCTGGGGCAGGTGCTAAAGCAATGCAGGAACTTATGGATCAGGCAAAAGCTTGGTCAAATGGAGAACCTTTAAAAATAGAAGCTTTTCAGCACCAGATACTTTTTAATGTTATCCCACATATAGATGTATTTATGGATAACGGTTATACAAGAGAAGAAATGAAAATGTACAATGAAACTAAGAAAATAATGGGAGATGACTCCATCGAAGTTACAGCAACATGCGTAAGAGTCCCAGTATTAACAGCGCATTCTGAAGCTGTGACTGTGGAAACTGAGAAAAAAATCACACCAGATAAAGCAAGAGAGCTCTTTGAGCAGGCTCCTGGTATTCAAGTATTGGACAATCCAGAGAAAAACGAGTATCCAATGCCACTTTTTGTATCAGGAAAAGATGATTGTTATGTTGGAAGAATCAGAGAGGATATAACAAAGGAAAACTCTTTAAATTTCTGGGTTGTTGGTGATCAGCTCAGAAAAGGTGCGGCATTAAATGCCATCCAAATTGCAGAACTTTTAATATCCAAATAAAATTAAAAATAAGGTGGCAATATTTTGCCACCTTTACATTTATCTATTTTAGTTTTTAGCTCTTATAAATGCATTCATTTTGCGTTCATGACCAATAGATGTTGAAGGTCCATGGCCAGGATAAACTTTTGTTTCAGGATCTAAAGAGTATAGTTTTTGCTGAACACTAATTTTAAGCTCATTAAAGTTAGCATAAGGGAAATCCGTCCTTCCAACAGACTCACAAAAAAGAGTATCTCCTGTAAAAACAGAATTTATCTCCTCAATATAAAAACATACCCCACCAGGTGAATGCCCAGGAGTATGAAGAACTTTTACATTTATCTCTCCGAAATTTAGTATCTCACCATCCTCAATGTAATAATCTATCTTAGACGTTTTAACACCATCCAAACCGAACATCAAAGCATGCTGTGGAGCACTTTTTAAAAGAAATTCATCATCTTTATGCATATAAAGAGAAACGTTAAACTCATTTTTTACATCCTCGATTGCACCCACATGGTCAAAATGACCATGGGTATTCAGAATGGCAAGAGGTTTTAAAGATTTTGATACAATAAACTCTTTAATCTTATGAAAATCACTTCCTGGATCAATAACAATTGCATCATTACCTTTACTGATAATATAACAATTCACATATAAAGCACCAACAATAATTGTGTCTATTCTCATAGCCCACCTCATTATTTTTTTATAGGGTGTTCTAAGATAATTGTTACCGGACCATTATTTACTAGATGTACCTTCATGCTTGCTCCAAAAACTCCTGTTTTTACTTTTTCGTCACCTAAAATCTTTTTACATTCAGAAACAAATTGTTCATAAAATTTTTCAGCAGTTTCAGGTTCCATCGCAGAAGTAAAATCAGGACGTCTCCCCTTTTTTAATGTACCCGCTAACGTAAACTGACTCACAATCATCACTTCACCACCTATATCAGCAACACTTAAACTCATTTTACCATTATCGTCACTAAATATCCTCAAATTACAAGACTTATCGGCCAACCAAGTTATTGAATCTTCAACATCCCCTTTCTCCACACCAAAAAGTATTAAAAGTCCTTTACCTATTTGTGAATAAAAAGCACCATCCACATCAACTCTACAATTATCTACCCTTTGTATTACACACTTCATCTCAACACCCTCCATATATTAATTTTTAGCAACATTAAAATAAAATAGTAAGAAATAACAGTAGCAAAAATAATCAACAAAAGATGTATCCTAAATTTTATTAATATTACTATCAAAAATGACAAAAGAACATTTGCAAAAATAATTTTCATCAGAAGTAATAATTTATTTTTAATAAAAATCATGAAATCAAAAAGATTCCGCTTTTTTAACAAATATATATAAATTACACTACCAATAAAAGCAGAAATGGTAGCACTTAACGCAATACCGGCATGTTTAAGACTTTTTAACAAAAGCATTGAAAAAAGGAAATTTGACACCAATAACACAACAGAAATTTTAACAGGAGTTTTTGTATCAAGAACCGAGTGAAATACTTTTGTAAAAGTCATATTCATCGAAAAGAAAACCAACCCTATCGAATACATGATCAAAGCTGAAGATGTATTTAAAACATCAGCATAAGTAAAAGCTCTTCTTTGAAAAACCAACTTTATTATTTCATCTGATAAAAGAACTATCCCTATAGTGGATGGTATAATTATTAAAAAAATCGAAATTAGAGCCTTTGAAATAATCTCATTCCTTTTCTCTTCATCATTTTTACTCAATTCTGTTAACGAAACTGTGCCAATAGTAACCGAGAACAATCCAAATGGAAATTGAAACAATCTATTAGCATAGTACAAATAAGAAATGCTCCCATATTGCAAAAAAGATGCAAGAATTCTACCAATGAGAAAATTCAGTTGATTTACTCCTACCCCCAGAATCGATGGAACTATTAACAAAAATGTTTTTTTAACATCTGGATCTTTCTTACCTACCTTAGTGAAATAAAATCCTTTTATTTTTGCATAAAAGAAAACAAATAATAGTTGCAAAATACCCCCAAAAAATACCCCCCATGCTAAAAAATAAATATTTTTACTAAAAAGATAAGATAGATACACCGATATAATCATAGATAAATTCAACAGTGCTGTAGAAGCATAAGGGATATAATAACTCCCCTTTAAATTAAGATATCCAGCAAAAAGAGCTGAAATACTCACAAAAAATAAATATGGCATTACGATTACAAGGATCACAGATGCAGTTTTTACTAAAGCAAGATCATTCGAATAACCAGGCATAAAAATCAAAATCGTTTGCTTTGAAAAAATTGAAATTATTATAACGACGGCAAGGCTAAAAAAAGAAAGGTATAACAAAACATTAGTCAAATATATATTACCGGCTTCATCATTTTGTTTTAACTTATTACCCAGGATTGGCACAAAAGCAGATGACAAAGCCCCTTCGGCAAACAATGCCCTAAATAAATTAGGAATGGCAAATGCTACAAAAAAGATATCCGTAATGGCATTAGCGCCAAATACTGCGGCTATTGAAACATCTCTTATCAAACCTAATATTCTACTTGTAAGAACCCCAAAAGATGATTTTAAAACAGAAAAAAGAAAACTCTTCACACCCAAACTACCCCTAAATTTTGATTCAATATATTTCAAATATTTTTTTTAATAAAGTTAAAAGTTTGTTTAAAAAAATTTACAATTTGACTTTACTATAATTTATCATTAGGTTATAATTTTATAGATTAAAATACGGTTTAATATCTAAAATTTTACGGAGGTTATAAAATGACCAAATCTCAACTTATTGAGAAGATTTCTGAGCAGTATCCTAAATTAACAAAAAAGCAGATAGAATTTATTGTGAATGGTGTATTTAACACAATAAAAGAGGCATTAAAAGAGGGTGAACCTGTTGAAATTAGAGGTTTTGGTAGTTTTAAAGTAAGAGAAAAAGAAGCAAAAGTAGGCAGAAACCCTAAAACTGGAGAAAAGGTTCAAATCCCTGCCAAAAAAGTTCCTTATTTCAAACCTGGAAAAGAAATTAAAGAACAACTCATCGATAAACCAGTAGAATAATTTTTCAAGTTTATCAAATCAATCTATTACTTTAAATAAAAAAGAGGTAAGGAGAACCTTACCTCTAATTTTAAGCTGGTAGCCGGACTTGAACCGGCGACCTACGGATTACGAATCCGTTGCTCTACCGACTGAGCTATACCAGCAATAATTAACCATATAATCGCATAAAATTTTCTTGGCAAGTAAATTTATTCAACTAAAATAAAATCGGCTTCAAGATAGTCAAAATTAACCTTATCAACTTTTACCTTAACAAAATCCCCTACTCTGTATTTCTTACCCGACGCTTTACCGAAAATAGTATTTGTCTCTATATCAACAACATAATAATCATTATCAAGAGAAGAAATATGCACAAACCCTGTTAATAACAACTTTTCAATAAAGATGAAAAAGCCGTTTGAAGAAATACGATTTATAAAAGCATCATACACTTTGTCTCTATTTTCAAGTAAAAACTTAAGTTTTTTATACTGATGGATTTCCCTTTCAGCACTTTCAGCATTTTGCTCCATATTAGAACAGTGATCAGCAGCTTTACCCAAATACTCTTTATTTATCTTGTAATCATATCTAAACAACAATGTTTTTAAAATTCTATGAACAAGTAAATCTGGATATCTTCTTATGGGACTTGTAAAATGAGTATATGATTCCGATGCTAACCCAAAATGCCCTATATTATCTATGGAATAAAGAGCTTTCTGCATTGTCCTTACGAGCATAGAACCAAGTACATAACCATACTTTGATTCTTTTACTTTCTCTGCAATCTTTTGGATCATTTCCGGGGTAATCTCATCTGGCATCAACACATCAATACCAAAAAACTGACACATCTTATTAAACTCTTTTACCTTTTTCGCATCTGGATAATCATGCACCCTGAATACTGAAATATCAATATGTTCTTCCAGATACTCAGCTACAGCCTCATTAGCTTCTATCATGAAATTTTCAATAATTCTGTGTGAGAATTTACGTTCAAAAGGGACAATATCTATCAAATTACCATCATCATCAAATATAAAAGTAGCTTCAGGCAAATCAAAATCTATCATCCCTATCCTTTTTCTCTTCTTTATCAATTTATCTGTCAACTCCTTGCTCACATCCACAAGATACTTCAAATTTTCATCATCTGTTTCCTCTTTTCCATCAATCAAATCATTTACGTAGTTATAAGTTAATCTATAATCGCTTTTTATTATCGACTGATAAAATGATGTTTTTTTTCTATTGCCTACTTTGTCATATTCTATCTTTACAGTCATTGCAAGACGCTCTACATTAGGCATTAATGAGCACTGTTCATTAGAGAGTTTTTCAGGGAGCATAGGTATTGCAAATTCAGGGAAATAAACACTTGTGGCTCTATTGTATGCTTCCTTATCAATATTAGTACCAGGCCTTACATAATGAGCTACATCGGCAATATGCACATAAAGGATATAGCCACCATTAGTTTTCTCTATTGAAATAGCATCGTCAAAATCCCTTGCATCTTCACCATCAATCGTAACAGTAAAAAGTCTTGTAAAGTCTGTTCTCTCTCCTGCATTTTTGAAATAAAAATCAGCAGTCTCCTTTACCTCTTTCTTAACACTTTTAGGAAAATTTATGCGTAAATCATATTTTGCTAAAACTATTTTATTCTCGATACCTTTATCGTATAAATTTCCCAATACTTTTTTGATTTTACCTTCGGGATTTTTACCTTTTTCCGGATACTTTATTATCTCACAAATAACAACATCGTCATCTTTCAATTTTTTAGCGTATTTATTAGGGATATATATGTCATAAAAAAACTTTTTTTCATAAGGTATAACGTATGCAAAGTATTTTGATTTCTCAATTCTACCTACAACTCTTTTAAATCCCCTCTCAATAACCTTTATTACATGAGCTTCTTTCTTCCCTCTAAATTCTACTATTCTTGCTGTAACTTTATCTCCATGAACTGCGCCATTGAGCTTTTTAGGTGGAATAAACACATCTTCAAGCTCTTTATCTTCAGGTATTAAAAAAGCATAACCATCCGGATGACCGTCCACAGTTCCTATAACTAGGTCCAATACCTCACAAGGAGCATATTTACCATTCTTAAACTTGATTATTTTTCCTTCAATTATAAGAGTTCTGAGTGTTTTCCTTAAAACCTTTTTTTCAATCCCTGATAAATACAAAATTTGATTAAAATTGAGAGGTTTTGAAGATTGCTTTAAAAGTTCAATTATTTCTTTTTTAGTTATCTCATCCAATTTCATAATCCTTTATTTTTTTTCTTAAAGTATTTCTATTAATACCCAACAACTGCGCTGCAGCTGATTTATTGTTACCTGTTTTTTCAAGGGCTGCTTCAATAAGCGGTCTTTCCACAATTTTAACATACTCTTCATAAACAGTATGTCCATTTATCTTATCTTCGCCAGATATAAGTTTCATGGCTAATTCATAAAGCTCTTTTTTTATGGAGTTTCCACTAAACGAACTCTTTAAAATCTTTTCAGGCATATCAGATATATCAATTACATCCCCACCTGCTTGCACAATCATATGCTGAATAACATTTTCCAGTTCCCTTATATTTCCAGGCCAATGGTATGAGATCAGTTTTTCAAGCGCCCTATTACTGATACTTAACTGTCTATTCTTAATATATCTATATTTTTGAAGAAAATAACTAACTAGTATAGGTATATCTTCTTTTCTCTCCCGCAAAGGTGGCAGTTCTATATTTATTACATTCAATCTGTAATATAAGTCCTCTCTAAATTTCCCTTTTTCAATTAATTCTTCAAGGTTCTTATTTGTAGCTGCAATTACCCTCACATCAAGCTTTATAGGCTTATTCGAACCAAGTCTTGTAATTTCTCTCTCTTGCAATACTCTTAAAAGCTTTACCTGTAAATTTAGATCCATCTCCGATATTTCATCCAAAAAAATTGTACCGTAATTAGCTTCTTCAAATTTCCCAGCCTTATCGCTATTTGCTCCTGTAAAAGCACCTCTAACATGACCGAAAAGCTCACTTTCAATCAATTCTTGAGGTATAGCTGCCATGTTTATTGCTACAAAGGGCTTGTTCGCACGTATACTTTTTTTATGAATCAATCTTGCTATTACTTCCTTACCAGTGCCTGTCTCTCCAGTTATTAAAATATTGATATTCGATGTAGAGACCTTCCCAATCAGCTTATATATCTCAAGCATCCTTTTCGATTTTGATTGAAAGTCGTATTCCACAGACGGAAGCTCTATATCACTTTTTTGAAAATTTAATGCATCAACAATCTTTTCTTTCAATTCATCAAGTTCAAAAGGCTTCGAAATAAAATCGACAGCTCCAGCCTTCATAGATTCAATGACAGAGGTACTTGAATCTTGAGCAGTAATGACAATAAATTTTGTATCATATTTGTCTTTCCATTTTTCAATTAAATTAAGGCCATGTTCATTTTCAAGAAACAAATCAATAAGACAAACATCAATGTTGTAATCATTCATAAAATGCTCTGCTTTCGCTGAATTTTTAGCGCAAAATACATTAAACTCATCCTGTAAAGACTCATTTAACAACCACAAAATATGCTCTTCATCATCAATAATTAAAACATTACCTATCTTACTCAACTGAACCACCTACTACTTCATATATTAAAAATCATTTTTCATCATTAAAACTATACATTCAGAATGACACATAAGTAAAAATGTCATTCTGAATGAGTAAAGCAAACAAAGTACCCCATAAAAATTTCCAAATTTTTAAATAATTAGTACTTTATCAGAGCTAACTAGTTTATATAAGGTAAATATATGTTAAAAACTGTTCCCTTACCAACTTCGCTCGATACTTCAATTTTACCTTTATGAGCAGTAACGATTTCCTTTGCTATAGAAAGCCCTAACCCCATCCCTTTATTCTTAGTAGTGAAAAAAGGTTTAAAAATATTGTCCAACATCTGCTTGTCCATTCCACCTGCTATATCAATTATACTAATTTTTATCATAGGATACAACTTATTTTTTTCAGAATCCTGAAATTTTATTGTAGGATCTATATGAATAAGCAAAAATATCTCTCCTTTTTTCTGAGCCTCACAACAGTTTTTTACAATATTTTGTAATGCAACATACATTTTTTGATAATCAAAGAAAAATTCTGATACAGAAGGATCAATCTCCACTCTAAAAATAATATCAGCAAAAAGCATCGACATTGAATCAATAAGTTTTTTTACAAGCTCATTTATATTATTTTTTGAAAGATCAACTTTTAGATCAAAAAATATCCTTAAATTTTGTACAAATTCATAAAGTCTTGAACATTCCCTTTTTATCACCTCAGCACATCTTAGAGTAAAATCATCATTGCTCTTTTTCATCATAAGCTGAATTGTTCCATCAATAATTGTGAGTGGGTTTTTCAATTCATGCTGTAAAAGCCCCATATCAAAAAAAGCGCTAACATCAAGATAATCTAAAGGTAAAAAAAACAGTGAATAAACATCATCAGTACTATGCACTTTATATGTGTAATAACTATTCTGAATAGCTATCAACTTTTTATTATCTTTTATTTTATCAAGGAGAAAATTACCAACCTCTTTTACTCCAGATAAAGACAATTTGTTTAAAATCTGTTCACCTTCATTGTTAAAATCAATAATATCACCATCATTACCTATTTTAATATAGGGGAACAAATCTATTGCATTCATCAGTTACTGAATTTCTATGGACTCTTTAGAACTGTTATCAAAAAACGGTTCAAAGGAAAACTCTGTGGAATAACTATCGGTAATTTTGTGAGTATTCAAATCCACTTTATAGTATGTAACATCAGAAGATACTGGAAACTCTTTAAACGGCAAATAATCCACAATAGCTTTTGTAAATGATACAAAAGCAGGGAGTGCCGCTCTTGAACCTGTTTCAAGCCTACCTATAGGCTTGAAATCATCAAATCCTGTCCATACACCTGTTACGATATTTGGCATCACACCTATAAACCATGCATCTCGGTATTCGTTTGTTGTCCCTGTCTTGCCGCCAATTATACGAGGAATAACTTTTGCTCTTCTTCCAGTTCCATTTTCCACTACATTTATTAAAATGTCAGACATAATATGTGCAGTAGATGGTTTTAATACCTCAATTTTGTCATGAGGAACTTCTTCCACCAAAATTTCACCGTTATTGTCCACTACCATTTTCACAAAATAAGGTTGAACTCTCATCCCAAGGTTAGCAAAAGTTGAATAGGCATATACCATCTCCATAAGTGAGATTGAACCAGAACCAATGCTGATGGATAAATCATTTTCTAAAGGAGATGTTATACCAAATTTTTCTGCATAAGCTTTTATGGTGTCTACACCGAGTCTTTCTGCAAGTTTGATTGTCACCACATTTCTGGAATGTGTCAGCGCCTCTTTTAGAGTGGTAAACCCATAAAATTCCTCTTCAAAATTTTCAGGTTTCCAGTACCCCTTGTCTTTACCTTTACTCAAGATAACAGGAGCATCATAAATCAATGTATTTATATTATAACCTTTTTCGATTGCAGCAGAATAAACAATAGGCTTGAAGAGACTTCCCACCTGTCTTTTCGCCTGAACCACCCTGTTAAACATACTTCTATTATAAGAAAAGCCACCCACCATAGCAAATATTGAACCATTTTCTGGCGATATGGAAAGTAGGGCACCTTCAGTTTGAGGAATTTGAGTAAGATAAAGTTTATTTTTTGATTTTTTTACTAATATCACATCATTTTCTCTTAATATCTTCCTAAAATCATCAAGATACCTTAACCTAGAACCATAAGGTTTTGCCCACTTGTTATATTTCAGATTCAATTCACCAATTTCTCCATCAATATCCAATATAACTTTAAATCTATCTACCTTTTTAACTACAGCAAAATCAAAACCCAACTCATTTATATAAAAATATTTCTTCTTCAATTTCTCATACTTTATGTCAGCCAAATTCCCTAAAGGGCCAAAATACCCCTGTCTTTTTGAAAGATTTAAGAGGTTTTGCCGAACAGATTTTTCAGCAGCAAGCTGGAAATCTAAATTTAAAGTTGTAAATATCTTATACCCTTTATCTTTTATATCAAGTTCATACTTTTTCTTGATATATTGGGTAACAAAATCCACAAAATATTCTGCATGCTTTATCATTTTTGGTGCTTTAGGCACAATTTCTATCGGTTTTTCAGAAAGCTCTTTATACTGCAATTCATTTATATAGCCTTCTTCAAACATTCTATACAAAACATGGTTTCTTCGCTTCAAGGCCTTTTCAGGATTAATATGTGGTGCATAAAGACCTGGTGCTTTCGGCAAACCTGCAATAAGTGCCGCTTCATCAATACTCAACTCACTGACATGTTTGCCAAAATAAACCCTTGCCGCTGCCTCCACTCCATAAGCACCTCTTCCAAAATACACCTGATTCAAATACATCTCTAAAATTTTATCTTTTGTCAGGTAATTATCCAGTTTGTAGGCAAGAATAGCTTCTTTTACTTTTCTCTTCAGTTTTCTTTCTGGCGTTAGATAAAGAACCTTTACAAGCTGCTGAGTCAAAGTAGATCCGCCTTCTACAATCCTACCAGCTCTGATGTTTTTTATAAACGCCCTAACAATCCCTAAAAAGTCTACCCCTCCATGTTCATAAAATCTGCTATCCTCTACTGCGACAACAGCATTCTTCAAATATTCAGGCACATCTGACAACGGAACAGGGTATCTTCTTTCTGTACCAATTTCAGCTATAGTTCTGTTTTTAGCATCAAGAATTATACTGGGTTGTTTGTAAGTGAAACTTTTCAACTCTTTTATGGATGGTAATTCACTGCTAAGCTTGTAAATATAAACAAAAAAAACAGCAGTCACTAAAAAAGTTATTATAAAAAATGTTAATAAAGAGTACTTAAAAAATTTCTTCATAACTTTCCAATGTAAACGTTCTGCCTTCTTTTATTGACACTATATCAATTTCCTTCTGCAACTTTTCTTTATCATAGTCATCATTCACAACAGCAGTGAAAACTCTCTTTCTAATATCAAATGAAATCTCTTTTACATCCTGCAACCCGGCAAGATGAGCCAAAATAGCATCAGGACACCCCATTCAGAGGAATCCTCCTTTTATTCCCATTCCATCAACAGTAAATTTAATATTTTTCACTTTAATACCCCTTTATATTCAAATAAAAGGTCTCTTATTTTTGCAGCCTTCTCAAATTCATAATTCTCTGCTGCTTTATACATTGCTTTTTCCAATGTTTCAATGTCTTTCTCTTTATTACCGGTAAGAGTTACTCCAAGCTCATCATCCACGTCCACTGTGTAATAATCCTTTTCATAAATGCTTTCAAGGATATTATGGATTTTACTTTTAATTGATTCAGGAGTAATACCGTGCTTTTCATTATATTCTAATTGAATTTTTCTTCTTCTCTCTGTTTCCTCAATAGCTTTTTTCATAGAATTAGTTATTTTATCAGCATAAAAAATAGCCCTTCCATTCACATTTCTTGCTGCCCTACCAATTGTCTGAATCAAAGATTTTTCAGACCTCAAAAACCCTTCTTTATCTGCATCCAAAATTGCAATCAAACTTACCTCTGGAATATCTAACCCCTCACGAAGTAAATTTATCCCTACAAGCACATCAAATTTACCAAGCCTCAAATCTCTTATGATTTTTATACGTTCAATGGTATCTATTTCACTATGCATATATTCTACTCTTATTCCAAGCTCCCTGTAGTAAGATGTTAAATCCTCAGCCATCCTTTTAGTAAGTGTTGTAACAAGAACCCTTTCTCCATTTTCTACAGTTTTCAATATCTCATTATACAAATCATCCACCTGATTTCTTGCAGGCCTAACTTCAATTTTTGGATCTATCAAACCAGTCGGTCTAACCACTTGTTCTATCACAACCCCTTTACTATCCTCGATTTCAAACTCCCCTGGGGTTGCACTTACATACAAGACCCTACCAACCTTTTGATAAAATTCATCAAAAGTTAAAGGTCTATTATCCAATGCTGCAGGTAATCTGAAACCGTATTCCACCAAATTCATTTTCCTCGATCTGTCACCATGATACATCCCTCTAATTTGTGGGATGGTTATATGAGATTCATCAATTATCACCAATGCATCCTCAGGTAGATAACTCAACAGAGTAGGCGGAGTCTCACCGGGTTTTCTTCCTTCAAAGTATCTCGAATAGTTCTCAATCCCTTTACAATGCCCCGTTTCCTTTAACATCTCAATATCATGCATTGTTCTCTGAGTTAATCGTTGAGCTTCCAAAAGCTTCCCTGCATCTTCAAATTCTTGAACCCTCTTAATCAAATCCATTTTTATCTGTTTTATGGCATCCTCTATTGTAATTTTTGCTGTTACATAGTGAGTATTCGGATAGATCGCAATTTTAGGTCTATTCTTTATTGTCTTACCTGTAACGGGATCAAACTCAGAAATAGCATCCACCTCATCACCGAAAAACTCAATTCTGTATGCAATACTATCTTCATGGGAAGGAAACACTTCAAGAATATCCCCTTTTAACCTGAAAGTCCCTCTATGAAAATCATACTCATTTCTCTCATACTGTATCTCCACAAGCTTCTCAATAACCTCCTCAAGATTCACCTCATCACCTACTTCAAGGCTTACAAGTAGGCCATAGTAAGCTTCAGGTGATCCAAGTCCGTAAATACAAGATACACTAGCAACTATGACAACATCCCTTCGCTCTAACAAACTTCTTGTTGCAGAGTGCCTCATCCTATCAATGTGTTCATTTATAGAAGAGTCCTTCTCTATATATGTATCTGTGGTAGGAATATAAGCTTCGGGTTGATAATAATCATAATAACTAACAAAATATTCTACTGCATTTTCCGGAAAAAAACTTTTAAATTCACCATAAAGCTGAGCAGCAAGGGTTTTGTTGTGTGAAATTATTAGTGTAGGAACATTTAA
This sequence comes from Deferribacter autotrophicus, assembly GCF_008362905.1. NCBI lineage: Bacteria > Pseudomonadati > Deferribacterota > Deferribacteres > Deferribacterales > Deferribacteraceae > Deferribacter > Deferribacter autotrophicus. The sequence continues at coordinate 212,296 of NZ_VFJB01000005.1, read as the reverse complement.
CTCTTTTATCACATTTGCCATTGTAAAAGTTTTACCAGAACCGGTAACACCAAGAAGAATCTGCCTATTAATCCCGGCTTTAAAATTTTCCACTATCTCTTTTATTGCTTTAGGCTGATCACCTTCCGGCTTGTAATCAGAAAAAAGCTTAAATCCCATCCTTACCCTTCATTAATATAATTTTAAATATGATAAATGACAATTGAGGTTCTTTGCTAACGCTCAGAATGCCCCTTCTCCTGTCATTCTGATACGATCGACGTCGACTTGCCAAATAGCGGTCGGAAACAAGCATTTATAATTCATCATTTAACATTTTAACCTAAACTCATTAGTAAAAACAGTAAATCCTCTAGTAGATGTTAAACCTATCAATGTCATATTTGTGTTGTTTGCAATATCAATACCCATTTTTGATGGCGCAGTCCTGGACACCACAACGGGAATTTTCGCTCTAGCACACTTCAGCACCATCTCTGATGTTAATCTTCCTGTTGTCAATATAACACCGTCATAACTTCTCTCATTCAGCATAATGGCACCAATTGTCTTGTCTATTGTATTATGTCTCCCAATATCTTCACAAGTAAAAGTAAACCCATCTCTACCAAAAAAATATGATTTATGCACACATCTTGTATGACTGTGAAGATGTGATTCTTTTTCAAGTCTTTTGAAGATCTCGATAATTTCATCTGCATCAACTTTGAAATCTGTTTCAATCTTCTCTAATCCTCTGTAAGTTTTCTCAAGTACTTTTCCACCACCACAACCAGATGTAACTGTCCATTTATTTTCATCTACAAATTCTTTGTACTCATTAAGAAAAATATAAGCATTCCTGTTCTCGCACATTCTGAAACTTTTTATATCTTTTACACTATCAATAATTTTTGATGTAAAAAGAAAACCATAAATAAATTCCTTTTCATACTCAGGTACAAGCATAACAGATGTAAATTTCTTACCATTTATAAAAATTCCATAGCTTTCTTCCCTGATTACGTATTTTTCACTTTTATCAAATAACTTTCTTTTTGCATCATATGTTTTTGTTTTAAATTCCCAAACCAACTTTTTCGGCAATTTCTTTTGCATACTCATAATCACCCTTTGTATTTATATTTATAAAACTGAGTAAATTTGTATCCACCTTTTTGATCTTTCCAACATCATTAAAATAAGATATGTTTAATTCAGGATATATGTCAAGTAAGCGATATATACCTTTTCTGAAATAATCTAATAAAATATTTAAAATCCTTTTATTATAAAAACCTGTAAGTGTATAAATTTTTCCATCAATAACCGGTAACAATACATCATAATTCCCCAAATGATTATAAAGTAAATCAATAATTTCAACTTTCAAAAGAGGTGAATCAGCTGATGTTATAAAAACCCACTCATTTACCGCATTTTCAAGCGCCGTAATTATCCCCACCAATGGGCACTGTGCCTCAAATTCATCATTAACAAATCGAACATTCTTATATTTGAAATCAAACTTTGAATTATCCTTACTTATAACCATTACATCACTGCTAATTTTAGATAATTTTATTGAAAGTATCTCAGTGAAAGAGTAACCACATAATTTTGCAACAGTTTTATCACTACCAAATCTTCTACTTTGACCGCCAGCAAGAATAGCACATGATATTTCCACTTGTCACCTCTTTAAAGGAATATAGGAGAAATTTTATGATTTTTCCAGAAGAAGTTAGTTGCCACTGAAATAGTGGCAACTAATTTAGTGGGTACCCCCTTTAAGAACCCCAAAAATAGGATAAAAACAATATTATATTTATTTATTCAGGAAAATTATTTTTTTTTAACTAGTTTAAAAATTAATAAAATCATAAAAAAATTTCATTTAATAAATAGTTCTCACTTTTTCAGTGAGAACTAAGTTAGAAAAGAAAATGAGCGCTTATTAAAAAGCGCCCATCATTTCTTAGAATTTTTTATTATTTACTACATTCTTTACCAGTAATTTTTTTGTAATATTTACAGTGTAACACACGAATCTCATCCTCATGTTTATAACCAGTAATCATAGATTTCAAAGAACCTTTGATAGCAAAAATAGCCATATACAGATGGACAAAAAACATAGCCACCATTGCCATACCTAATATGTTGTGTATCATAGCATACAATCTCAAATTATCCACATGCGTGTCAAAACTAAAAATATAATATCCAGTAAATCCCATTACCATACCACCCAATGTGGCAAGCCAAAACCAACTTTTTTGTCCAGGATTAAACTTACCAACTGGCATTATATTTTCAGTCTTTTTACTTAAATAACCACCAAATTTTATAAACCAAGTGATATCACCAGGAGCAATTATCATATCTTTTACCCACATCAAAAACATCAATATAGCAAAAGGGACAAACACCAAAGCTGCAGGAGCATGAATGTAACGCATAGTTCTTACAAACGATCCACCGCCAAAATATTTACCAAATATTATCACCAATCCTGAAGTTATCAAAATTGTAAAGGATGCAGCAGTGATCCAATGTACAAACCTGTTGAACAAGTTAAAAACCAGAATTTTCTCACCTTCATGACTAAATTTTTTAGGACCAATCACAAGATAATGGAGTAAAAATATGGCAGGAATACCAATCACTAGCCAAAAATATATTATTCTGAAATATTTTTTTTGTAAAATGGTAAATTTCTGACCGAATTTTTGCCAGTCTCCTGTAAAAACGTTAGTAATCTCATTGTAGGATTTGGTGGTGGACACAACTCCATAGCTTTGTGTATACTCAAGCTTATATTTTTCATAATCATGAAAATATGCAAAAGACAAGGACACAGTTATAAACAAAAAAATAGCCACAGTTACCAGTCTATTATACATATCGGCCACCCTTTTAATTAAAAAGAGGGGAAATTTCCCCTCTATTTTCTATTGTAAGCTTTATCCCAACCCCAGGCGTTTGCTCCAGAGCCTCTTTTGAATACGCGTTCTCTGTAAATATCTGCCACTTTATCAGCATCACCTGCAAGCAACGCCTTTGTAGCACACATCCCTGCACAAAGAGGAACTTTCCCTTCAGCAATTCTGTTCTGACCATACAATCTCTTTTCTTTATCACTGAAGGTTTCTGCAGGTCCCCCTGCACAGAAGGTACACTTATCCATAACTCCCCTTGCACCAAAGGAATTACCTTTAGGAAACTGTGGTGCACCAAATGGGCATGCAAAGAAGCAGTAGCCACATCCAATACATACATCTTTATTTACTAATACAATGCCATCTTCCCTCTGATAAAGCGCATCAACAGGGCAAACTGCAATACAAGGAGCATCAGAACAATGCATACAGGCAACTGATACACTTTTTTCTCCAGGTTTCCCCTCATTTATTGTAATAACCCTTCTTCTGTTAATCCCTACAAGAACATGATGACCTTCTTTACAAGCTACAACACACCCATTGCAGTCTATGCATCTATCAACATCGCATAAAAATTTCATTCTACCCATGATAAACCTCCATTAAGCCTTTTTGATGCGGCAAAGACCTGTCTTGGTCTCTTGCATTTGCGTAACAATATCATAACCATAATTTGTAACAACGTTAGCAGCTTCACCAAGCGCATAAGGCTCTGTTCCTTCAGGATATTTTCCTGCCCATGAATCACCCATGAAGAAACCACCAAAATGGAATGGTAGGAAAATAGTCTTATCATCTACTCTATCAGTGATTTTTGCTTTCACTTTTATTCTTCCACCATTTGGAGATTCTATCCATATCATTTCACCATCTCTAATTCCGTAATCATTTGCTGTTTTAAGGTTGATTTCAGCAAACATTTCTGGTTGTAATTCAGCAAGATATTTATTGCTTCTTGTTTCTGCTCCACCACCCATATATTCCACAAGTCTACCTGTTGTAAGAATAAGTGGGAACTCTTTTACCCAATCAAGTTTCTGTTCACTCTTATATTTTGTATAAACTCTGTAATGATCAGGCTTGTCATTATATGTTGGATATTTCTTAATCATCTCAGGATCTGGAGAGTGAATTGGCTCTCTGTGAACTGGTACTGGGTCAGGGAAGTTCCAAACATAACATCTTGCTCTTGCATTACCAAATGGAGCCATCCCACGCTTTATAGCTTCTTTAATTGTTTTTTGACTTAAATCAGTCTTCCAGTTTGTGCCTGGAACTACATCCTTAAATTCTGGATAACCACCATTTACTTCACTACCAGGGTTGGCAACACCATCAGCTGCAAGCAAGTTCTCTTTTTTACCATTTGGATATGTATAAGATGTTCCAAATCTTGCCCTAAAAGGTAAACCACCCTTAGCAACAGGTTTAGAAATATCATAAAGTATTGGTGTTCCTGGATGTTCTGTAGTCCAACATGGCCATGGTAATCCATAGTATTCACCATCACATGGACCACCTTTAGCCTGAAGAGTATCCACATCAAAAGTGTGCCAGTAGTCTGTATGTTTTTTAATACGTTCAGGGGTTTGACCGTTGTAACCTATGGTAAGGGCTCCCTTATTAATCTCTCTTGTTACATCCTCAGGTATCTTCTTGATGTTTTTGAAAAACTTATCATAAAAACCAAACCTTTTTACTAATTCCTGCATAATTGTATAGTCATCTTTACATTCATAAATTGGATCTACTACCTTGTATCTCCACTGTATTCCTCTTTGAGAGTTGGTGATACTTCCCTCAGTTTCATACTGGCTTGAAGAAGGTAAAAGATAAACATTATCTTTGTCACTTGCCACAGCCGTCATAGTTGGGAAAGGATCAATGATTACCACTAGGTCAAGCATATCAAGTGCTTTTTTCAGTTTATGATACTGTGATTGAGAGTTTGATGAACAACCCCAAAATACAACAGCTTTCAAAGGTGTGTATTGTGTAATCTTATCTTCCTGAATAGCACCTTCATACCATCTAGCAAGAGTGAATCCTTTTTTATTCATATACTCTTTATTTTTAAATCTTGATTTCATCCATTCATAATCTACATCCCAAACTCTACACCAATGTTTCCATGCACCATCAGAAAGACCGTAATATGCTGGAAGAGAATGGGAAAGAATACACATATCTGTGGCACCTTGCACATTATCATGCCCTCTGAAAATGTTTGTACCACCACCAGACTTACCCATATTACCGAGAACTAGCTGTAAAATACAGTATGCCCTTGTATTATTACTACCGATGGAATGCTGAGTTCCACCCATACACCATATAACAGTACCTGGCCTATTATCAGCAAGAAGTTTGGCTATTCTAACAACTTCTTTTGCAGGCACACCAGTAATTCTTTCTACCTCTTCAGGAGTATAATGTTTAGCAACTTCTTTAAGCTCTTCAAAACCAGCAACTCTTGTTCTAACAAATTCTTTATCATACCAATCATTCTGAATAATTACATTTATTAAACCCATTACAAATGCAGTATCCGTACCAGAGCGAATTCTTACATAATCTGTGGCCTTAGCAGCCGTTTTTGTAAATCTTGGATCAACTACAATGATTGGGGCATTATTTACTTCTTTTGCATAAAGAATATGCTGCATTGCCACAGGATGTGCTTCTGCAGCGTTTGAACCTATCATAAAAACACATTTTGAATGCCTTATGTCATTAATACTGTTTGTCATGGCACCATAGCCCCAGGTGTTTGCCACACCTGCAACTGTTGTTGAGTGACAAATTCTTGCCTGATGGTCTATGTTATTTGTACCCCAAAATGCAGCAAGCTTTCTTTGAAGATAAGCCATCTCATTAGAAACTTTGGCACTACCAATCCACATTACTGCATCAGGGCCATTTTTTTTCCTAATCTCAAGAAGTTTATTTGCAACCTCATCCAATGCTTGTTTCCAACTTATTTTCTGCCATTTGCCATTTACTTTTTTCAATGGATATTTAAGCCTTTTTGTACTTGTAACCATATCAATGGCGCCAGCACCTTTACAACAGTGAGCACCCCTAGAAATAGGATGATCCTGAGCTATTTCCTGCCTTACCCATACACCATTTTGAACCTCAGCATAAACTCCGCATCCTACAGCACAATGAGTACAAATTGTTTTTACTATTTTAGAATTTGGATAAGGATTTTTAGCTGCGTTTGCCTTCTTTACAAAAGTTGGAGATAAAGACATTCCTGCAAAAGCAGCTGTAGCTGCAGATAATTTTAGAAATGTTCTTCTACCAATTTGAGGATTTCTATCCACTGTAATAAGATTTCCCGAACTAATACTTCTAGTAACAGATTTTAGTTTTTTTCCAGCCATTTGAACCTCCTTAGCTTCTCAAAGATTCATAATATTTTTTAAAATGTTCAGTTTCACGATATAGAATTTCAGAACTGTTCTCCTGTAGCTCCTTCGCAATAACCTTTTTCCCTTTCAAAGTTGCCATAACTCCCACAGTGGTAATAGCACCTAACTTCAAAAACTCCCTTCTGCTACTTCTCTTCGAATTCATAAACACCTCCACTTAAACGACTTCGTTTAAATAACTTTTTTCTAGATTAGTTAAAAAGTCTAAATACATACCACAGCAAGCATAAAAATATGCTGATTCATGATTTTTAAGAGCTTTAGAAAACAGATCAAAGAAAGGTTCAAGAAATGTCTCAAAGTAATCCTTCTGAATATTATAACCATATTTTACTTTATCATCTTCCATATTCTTTATCAAGTAAATCATCACATCAGACATAAAAATTATTGAATCTTCCGGCTCTTTCAGATTTTCATCCTTCTCCAACCCCTTATCCCAGATAAATCCTCTCAATTTGACAAGAGTTTCTCCAAAATTCTTACCATCAAGATAATAGGAAGCATTTAGATTGATTAGATTATCGTTAAAAGGATTTACAAAAAGCTCATAATATTCATTTTTAAGCTTATCGAGATTATAGTTTTGAAAAACTTCCAAAAAATATGAAAGCATCTTTTCATAATGATCATTTATCTCAAGATTATCTCTTTTGAACTTATCGAAAATAGCGATCCATTCAGAATAAATCTTCTCATTAGGTTCATCAACAAAAAAAGACTTCAATAAATCATACAAAAAAACCCTTGTGTCGTCTATTTCATTGGGCATCTTTCTCCTCTCCAAAAAGCATTTTTACTCGGCATGTTTCACAATAATTGAGATATTTCCCTTTAACTTCAAACAAACCTGCCAAAGATAACTTCTCCTTCACTGCATTATAACTTTTCTTATTCCCAAAAACCTTACCACACCCAGGACAAACCATTGGTTCATCCTTGTTCAAAACTTTTAACTCAAAAAATTCATCAGCTAACAGTAAACCTGAAGCAACTTCAATAGCCTCTTCAGGACACACTTTTTCACATATTCTACACTGAATACAAATGGACGGATTATGATTTAAAGTATAATCTGTCTCTTTTGCTAAAAGTGCACCTATCTTACAGTGATTTACACAAGCAAGACATAGTGTGCATCTATCTTTATCAAGCAATACATTACCAAATATATCTAAGATATTATCCTTTAATAAAACATTTCGTTTTTCAGAGTTTTCATAAAGAAACTTTAAGATTGCAGCAAGTTTCTTTCTTCTGCTACTGAAGCTGAAATTGTTATACTTATTTTCCAAAGGATTTTGGTAGCTTTTTTCTGAATATTCATCATATTTCTCTATAAACTCTATAAAAGGATAATAACCAAAAAGAAATTTTATAAAAGAATTAACAAATTTAACTTCGTTTTTATCAGCAAGTTTATCATTAAGCAGATATAACTTTGCTACCCCAATGGAAAATAGAAAGAGATAGTGCATTACATTTAAAAATTTAGGATCAACCGGTATCGGATAACTCTTTTCAAAACTTTTATTATGATTACTCCACAAAAACTTTCTTATATTTTCCTCATCACCAAGTAGTAGTATAACATCTTCAGTCAACTGCAATGTTTGAAAGTATTTTATAAAAACATCATCTTTAAAATAACCATTTTGCATAGCCCCAGTAGGACAAACAGAAATACATCCACCACAACCTACACACAAAAGATGATTAACTTTTATACCATTATCATCCACATACAGAGCATCATATTTGCATGCTTGCAAACACCGCCTGCAGCCTATACCTAATTTTGGAGAATATTGACAGATCTCATTTTCATGTAAAACCAATTCTTCTACTTGATACTCGCCTACTCTTTCAAACAACTTATCTATTTCATCAGCACCAAATAACTCAACCCCTATTTTTGCAAACTCATTTTTCAAATCATCGTTATCAATGACAATAAAAGAAGCATTTATACTCAACTCATTTATTAATTTTATCTGGATTGACTCAAACTCACATACCTTTTCACATTCACCGCAAAATGTGCATTTAGAAAAATCTATATTTAAATCTAAATCAATACATTGTTCGGGACATGTAATGTAACATTTCCCACACCATACACATTTCTCAAAATCTATAGGAGAAAAAACCTTAACATTAACAGTGTATTCAGGAAACCCACCAGTTATTTCAAACTCACTTGCTGTATAAAAATCATTATTTGTCTTTTCAGATATATAAATTGATATAACGTTTAAAACACCTGAATAAGTATCTTCAAATTTTTTTAAAAATAAATCATCATTTGATATAACCACAACATCTGGTTTTACACTGTAGGTATAGGTTTTAACGCTTTTATTTTCTTCTTTTAAAGTTTCAGCAGATTTTAATAGATCAAGAAAATCTTGGTAGTTAGAACTAGTAGCAGTATCACAAATTTTGTAATAACGCTCTATATTATTATAACGTTTTATATTCTCCATGCAAAACGGAATAGCACTTTAACTAAAAAATGTCAACAATTATTTTATAGTAAAAGTATTTTTATTTTACTGTAAACAGTGAATATACAATGAAAATTAGTTCATTACTTGACAACGCTTCATTACTTTTTATAAAACGTTGTTATATAATCAAATTCTTCCTTAGCGCCCTTAAAACTAGCCATACGCTCCAAGTAAACTTCAGCTAAATAATCCTGGTATCTTTCAGCAAGTATCTCAAACCTTTTTCTTGCTTGCTCAAAATTGAACTCTCTGTAATATGCCAAGCCTTCCTCATAAAGTTTGAAAAACTCATCATCAACTTTCCTCACAACTACCTCAAAAATATCAACAGGTTTATTTTTCCCTTTAACTCTTACAGTATCCACAAGTCTCAAAGGAAAGTCTTCATTTAATCCTGCTTTAGTAAATTCTGAAATTAATATTTTAGTGCCATAATATTTATTGAGCCCTTCCAATCTACTTGCTAGATTTACGGTATCCCCAATTGCAGTATAGTCAAAGCGCCGCTCAGTGCCAAGATTTCCCACAACTGCATCTCCACTATTTATCCCTACGCTAATATCAAGTTTAGGCCACCCTTTTTTAACAAAATCATCATTAAGCCTATCTAGAAGTGATACAATTTCCATAGACGATTTTACCGCCATATCTCTGTGATTTTTAAGGTTTACCGGAGCATTAAAAATTGCCATGATTGCATCACCTATGTATTTATCAAGCATACCTCTATTTTTAAGTATAATCTCAGTAGCTGGTCCCAAAAAAGAATTTAAAAGGCTAACAAGCGACTCAGGATCCAACTCTTCTGAAATGCTTGTAAAACCTCTAATATCTGAAAAAAGAACTGTAATATCTCTTTTTTCACCTCCCAATTTCAATCTATCAGGATTTTGCAAAATCTCTTCAACGAGATCTTCAGAAATATAGCTACTAAAAGCCTTTTTAAGATACTTGCTTTTCTGCTCCACTACAAAATTCTTATAAATTTCAATAAGAATAAAAGATAACATTACAGATGAAAAAGGATAGATTGTGGAAAGTTGAAAATTATAAACATCAAACATTTTAAAATTAAAATAAAAATAAGCTAACGAAAAAAATAATGTAGTCACAAAAGAGTATATCCCTCTTCGAAACAAAACGGAAATAACAGCGACAATCAACGGTAAAAGAAAAATTGTCGCAATATCCATTATTACAGTCTTACTATCTTTAATCAGAAAGAAATTTTGTAAAACATTTGATGCAAATGTGCAGTGAATCTCTGTACCTGGAAAGCTAGAATCAACAGGAGTAGCCTGATAATCACCCACACCAATTTCTGTTATTCCAAGAAAAATCAATTTATTCTTTAGCAAATTACTATCAACTTTTCCTTCAAGGATATCAGCCGCCGAAATGGTAGTTATGGTCCCCTTTGTCCCGTAAAAATTTACAGGAATACTTCCATCCATATCCACAGGAATAAGTTCTTTTCCCAAAAGCAACCTATTTATACCGTATCTGTCCACATAAAGTGTTATCTCCTCATCAAGATAATGAGACAAAGCAGAAAGTGCCAAAGAGGGCATAATAAAACCATTAAAATCGGCCACAAGATGAACTCTTCTTAAAATTCCATCCCTATCAGGAAAAACGGAGAAAAATCCCTTTGAATAAGCTCCTTCTGCAATTTCATCAATATTGGTTTCGGCACTTCGAAAAGACAGAATAGGCAATTTATCCACTTCTTCAAGCAAGTTTATATTTTCAATTGAAAAATCAGGCAACCTTTCCATAGCGGCTTCAGCTTCTTCTTCACTAATGGTGTCTCTAAAGAAATAGCCCAAAATTACATTCTGCTCTCGATAGATTGCTTTTGATAAGGCAGCATCTGAGTCAGGATTGGATGGTTCGGAAAACACAACATCCAGAGCAATGGTTTTCACACCATAGTCGTTTAATTTATCAATCAACTTCGCAAATAGTTTTCTATCCCAGGGCCATCTGCCATACTTATCTATACTTTTACCATCGATGGCAACTAGCACTACTTTATCAGATGCTTTTTTAAAATATCTAAGTCTGAACTTACTGTCCTGCAACTTTGTATCTATACTATTCAGAAAGTCATATTGATTATAATAGAGAAAATAAATAAACAGTGAAACAGCAATGGCTATTAAAAAATAAACGATTTTTTTCAACATTTTTCTCTTTAATTATAGTATAATTAACTTCTTAATTAGGGATCAAATTCAGTATCACGTCCACAGTTGAGTTAAAACGACCCTCTGGAAATTCTTTTTTATACTTATTAAAATACTCTTTACACTTTTCGTAATCTTTCTGTTCATAGGCAATAAATCCTATTTGAAATACAGCATATTCATAATAGATTGTATCTTTGTAACTCACTAAAATATCTAATAAATGTTTCTCAGCAGAGCTTAAATCATTAAAAAATTTCGACTTAATTATCGATTTTTTATATAATGCCTCTGCCTTAAAATCAGGTGATTTTGCAAATAAATATGCATAATCCAATGATTTCAAAGCCTCATTATACTTTTTACTATCAGCTAAATAGTTGGCATAATTTATATTCCATCTAGCAATAATATCGGGCAACCTCTTACTCTTTTCTAATTCATCAGGCAATTTAAAATCCGTAATCGACAATAATGTCTGAAACATCTCTTTGAGTTTTTCATCTTTCTCAAAGTTTACAGGCTCAAGAGGCATAATCCCTTTTGAAGCTTGCGTCATCTCTCCCTTTCTAGTGTCCACTGAACCGTTATCCGTTAAAATGTTTACCACACCTTCATCAGTAAATACACATAGAGCCTCGCTGTTTGAAAATGCAATAAACTCAGTCCCCTTTACCCCAGCCACAGCACCAGCCGAAATAATGGAATACCTATCCCTAGGCTTTAACTTTGCCACTACAGATCTAACACTTCCTTTTTTCAGTTCAATTTCTGTATTACCATTACGCCTATCAGTCTTTTTAAGGATAACCTCACTATCAGGAGAAATAACGAAAACCGTCTTGTTTTTCATAATAATTGATAAAGACGATTTGGAATCGGTAACAATCTTATCACCCACATATACCTTTTTTCGTTTTTTAGCTCTTTTACCGTTAACTAATGGCGTCCCTTTTATCTCGGTAATTTTTCCAAAATATATTTTAATGGCAGCATAATTATTTGGAATGATTAGTGCTATTATTATCAAGAAGAAAATTACTTTCTTTAGCATAATAGAATCCTCCAAAAAGGGCCGCGTCATTTTTAAGATTAGCAATACTTATTATAACACTTTTTTTATACGGTGGGTATATTTTTGAATTAAAAAATTTTATTAAATCTTTGAAAAATATATCTCCAAAATGGGAAATTCCGCCACCAATAACAATATTTTCCACATAAACAACATTCAAAGCAGATACCAAACCTATTGACAGATAGTGAGCGAATTGTCTAAATGTTAATGAAGCTATAAGCTTTCCCTGCTTAGCTTCGGCATAAATCTTATTTATTGAATTATATTTTGCACCCCCCAAAATCTCATAGGTTGTAAGAATCCCCTTTTTGCCACAATATGCCTCTAAACATCCTCTGTTACCACATCCGCAAACTCTTCCATCATTTTCAACATTTATATGCCCTATCTCAGCCACTGAAAATTTTGATTTCAATAGTTTACCGTCAAGTATTAAACCGCCTCCGACTCCCGTACCAATGGTAACCATAAGCATACTTGAACTATCTTTCCAAAAAGTATGATATTCGCCAAGAGCAGCAAGATTGGCATCATTTTCAATCAAGACATTTTCCAAGTTTAAATCTCTCACCAAATCTTTATTTGTGAGATAATCAATATTTGGTGCATAAATAACTTTATAATTGCTGTAATCAATTACAGCCGGCAAACCTAAAACAACCACATCCACTCTATTTATTTTTTTTTCACGAATCAATGATAACAACTCATCATAACTTGATGGTGTTTTGACAACTTCTTTAGATAAAATTTCTCTTTTACTGTTAAAAACAGCAAATTTAGTATTTGTACCCCCAATGTCAAATACAGCAACTTCACCTCTTACAGCAGTTGTCACTGAGAAACTCCTTTCAAACAAAAAGATTACTCTGTTTCGAGCACCTCGATGTAAGATTTCGATATTAATAAATATTCAATTTAATAACAAACAGTAAGACTCCTATTGAGGCACTCACTCCTCGCAATAGCCGCCTTTACGTTTCAATCACTTTTTTGCAAAATCAAGCAAAAACACGAGGGAGTTACATTATTGCTTATAATTAGTTGCCACTAAAAAAGTGGCAACTAATTTATAATAATTGATTCATTTCAATTTTACCATAAAAATTCTCCCCAGTTTTTGAATATTTTTTACAGGACATAAAAGGGGTACCCCCCTTTATATCCCCCTAAAAATAGGATAAGACTGTAAATAATTATTTTTAGTAAATTAGTTTTTAAAAGAAAACTAATTTAGGGGATGGAAATTATAATATTGTGCCTTATTCATGTCTTCATATGTGTGTCATTCTTCTTTAACTATTTGCTAGGAACTAATTTAAAATTTATTAAAATTATAAAAATTTTATTTATTAATTAGTTCTCACTTTTTCAGTGAGAACTAATTAGCTAGCCAAAAGAATGCTAACTACAGCAATACCACGGAAAATTTTTTTCGAACTGCTCCCTCTCACCAGGATCAAAATTCATCAGCTTATCCCATATCTCTTTTTGTTCCATACAAAAATATATAAAAACATCTTTCCAATAACTTCTAATCTTTTCTATGACAAATCTCAACATATTAACTCTTAACCCCTTAAAATACCTCATCTTACCATCACCGGCTACAATAAAATTGTTTTCAAAAAGTATTGTCTCACCAAATTTTTCTCTAACCCTTTCATACAACTCAGGAATAAATCTAAAAGTAGAAACACTAATAAATTCCACTGATTTTTCAGGTATATTTTCAAAAAGCATCTCAATCACATCCGAATACCCTTTTTCAAAATTCTCATAATAGATTAAAGGATCAAAATGAAAAGACACTTTAAAACCTGCTTCTGCACACATCTTTGCTGCATTTATCCTTTCAGAAAGGGGGGCAGCTCTAATCTCTTCTTTTTCTACAATAAAATCAGGATTTAGGCTCCAGGATACTACAATATTTTTAGGGTTTAAATTTAATAAGTTTTCAATATTTTTTGATTTTGTTTTAAACTCAAACTGTATATTTTCAAGATTATTCACAATATCAGCATAAAATTTTGAAAACTCAAAAATATTGTCAAGAGCCAAACTATCTGACAATTCTCCAGTGCCAAGCCTAAATCTACCCCTGCTATTTAGTTCTAAAATTTCCTTTTTAATAACCTCAAGATCGGAATATATTTTGATGTATTCGTGATTGAGATACACCTGCAAAATACAATATTTGCAGTCATATGGACAACCTTCAATGGCATCAACCACCTGATAATTGCAACATCTATAATTTTTTGTTGCCGGACAAGGATGTACAAACTTATTTAAGCTACTCGTAATAAGGATATTACTCTTTTTATCCTCAATTTCACTATAATCGTTCTCAGAAATAACCTCAAAAGGGATACCTTTCTTCTCGATAATCTTTACAGGTATTGAATTTAAAGAAGCTTTATCAACATAAATCATAATCTTTTAATTCTTCAAAAAATTCTTCGATTTTATCCTTATTTTCTTTTATTTTTTCTATCTCCATAAAAAGCTCATCAGTGTTTGAAAATCTCACATTCAACTCGAAATCGCATGTTTCAAAATTTGATTTAGATATTATTTTCACATTTTTACCAAACTGTTTTTGTAATTCATCAAAAGCAACCAAAACATCAAAAAGCTGTTTATTCTTTTCTCTTTTAATCCTTTCAAAATACTCTTTATCATAAAAATCAATATTAATAAGTCTCGAATAGTCATACAAAAAATTAAGCAGTTTTCTAAAATCTCCAACAGAAGGAGTCTCTTTTTCAATATAATCCAAAACAATATCTTTCAAATTCTGCTTCAACCTTAAAAACAATGATATGTATTTTAGAGTTATGTTTTTATCGACGATATAACTTTTAAATTTATCAGGCATATTCAAAATATTCTTTAATGCTTCAAAATTTTTTTTACCCTTTACCCCTCTTTCTTGAAAAACTTTAACCTTATCAATATTACACTTAAAATTTTCCGCAACTTCCAAAATATTAGCTAACTCAACCAAATTTATATTCGAATACAAGGATGTAGAAAAATTTACAACACTCTCATAAGACTCAAAATTTTCAAGAAAAACATCGTCACCATCATAATCAAAATTATTTAACTGGTAAAATCTATTATCAACTCTTGCAATAATGGGCGGATAAATAGAATTCACACTCCTTTTGTACAACCAATTAAAGCTCTCTTTATCAATCTGTCCATCAAAATTAGAAATATACCTCATTTTTCAACCACACCTAAACATTGAACCTTGAACTTTGAACATTGAACTCCTACCACTCAGTCTCAAAAAGAGCATCCACAAAAGTTTTAGCATCAAAAGGCTTTAAATCATCCATCTTTTCACCAAATCCGATAAACTTCACAGGTATTTTTAACTCATCCACAATCCCTACAATCACTCCACCTTTTGCAGTCCCATCAAGTTTTGTAAGTACTATACCTGTAACCCCTACAGCCTCACTAAAAATCTTTGCCTGACTAACTGCATTTTGCCCGGATGTTGCATCTAAAACGAGCAAAATCTCATGTGGAGCTTCAGGCATCTCCTTTTTAATAACCCTCACAATTTTTTTAAGTTCATTCATAAGATTAAACTTTGTATGCAATCTTCCAGCAGTATCGGCAATCAACACATCATACCCTTTAGCCTTTGCAGATACTACGGCATCATAAATAACCGCAGCCGGATCACTGCCTTCTTTCTGTTTAATAACAGGAACACCTACTCTATCAGCCCAGATTTGCAACTGATCAATGGCTGCAGCCCTGAACGTATCTCCGGCAGCCAAAACAGTTTTCAACCCTTCATCCTTAAACATTTTTGCAAGCTTGGCAATGGTTGTAGTTTTACCTACACCGTTAACTCCCACCACAAGGATAACGTAAGGCTTTTCATCAACCTGTTTTAAGGAGTTATCCAAGCTTAAGATATTAAAGATTTTATCTTTTATCGAATTTTTTAACTCTTCTGGATTTTTTAAAACTTTTCTCGAAACTTCATCTCTAACCTCATCAATAATTTTCAAAGTAGTATTAACCCCCACATCGGAAGTAACAAACAACTCTTCCAACTCTTCAAGCAAATCCTCATCTATCTCTTTTTTTCCAAAGAATATGGTTTCAATTCCACCCACAAGTTTATTGGAAGTCTTGCTTAATCCTTCCTTTAAGCGTTTAAAAAAAGATTGCTTCTCATCTTCATTTTCTGAAGTATCTTCTTGTCTAACATTTGTTTCGGAAACAATTTCCACAACAACTTCCTTCTTTTCTTCAGAATTTAAATCTTCTTTCGCTGCTACCTCATCATCTTTTGCTTCTTCTTCCGTTTCTAAAACTTCAACTTTCTCCTCTTCTATTTTTTCATCTTTTTTCTTTTTCTTAAAAATATCAAAAAAGCCCATATACTTTACTCCTTCACAATTTTTTCTATCTTTATTTTAATTTCTTCCAACTCCTTTTTAGAACAAAACTCATTGGTACCAAGAAATATCGCCAACAAATATTCACTGACAAAAAACAGAACAACCTTCCTGGTGTTACCCCAAAATTTACATAATAACGTCTTAGAAATACAGAGGAAAAACATTTTTCGGGTTCAGGTTTCCAAAAAATCGCCATGGATGGCGATTTTTGAGAAACCTGCCTCGCAGTGGCACGGGATGTGCCACAAGAATGAGAAAAATGTTTTTCCACTGTATTTACTATGTAATCTACTAATAATACATATATAATTGCTATTCCTCCACAAATAATGGGGTGGCGCCAGCAACCTTCCCCTTATTAAAAAAGAAACTCACTGCATTAATATAATCTTTTCCTTTGAAAGCATTCAAAAGATGATTAACAATCATGAGAAAATCATACCATTTTTCTTTTTTTATATTCCAGCTAAATACCATCTCCCCCATTTCATCTATCATAATCATCTTCCTATCGCTTTGAATACTCCTAAACATTTTCCATTCTCACAGATAGAACCTTTGAGACTCCTGGTTCTTCCATTGTTATCCCGTAAAGGGAATCAGCATCACTCATAGTTTTTTGATTATGAGTAATGATGACAAACTGTGTATCTTTTGACAACTTTCTTACAATTTTCAAAAATCTATCAATATTGGCCTCATCAAGAGGGGCATCTACTTCATCAAGGAAACAAAACGGTGTAGGCTTATAAAGAAACATGGCAAAAAGTAGTGTGCAGGCAGTCATAGCCTTTTCTCCACCGGATAACAGATTCATGTTTGTCAACTTTTTACCAGGCGGTTGAACAAAAATCTCAACACCTGTTTCAAGAATATTTTCAGGTTGAGTGAGTTTCAACTCAGCTTTACCGTTACCAAAAAGGGTTTTAAATACATCTTGAAAATTTTGACGCACATGCTCAAAGGTGGTTTTAAATCTACTCACAGTGGTTTCATCAATTTCATTTATCAAATTCTGAATACTCTCAATGGATTTTTCAAGGTCTTCTCTCTGTTTACTTAAGAATTCATAACGCTCAACCAAAGACTTGTATTCATCTTCCGCAGCCATATTTAGTGGGCCCAAATTTTCTACCTCTTCCTGCAACCCCTTATATTCATCCCTGTTTTTCCTGACACTAAAACTCTCGCTAATATACTCCTCACATACGGTTTCAATATTAAGCCCAAAGCTATTATAAAACTGATCCCTGATATTCGATAATTTCGTCTGCAAACCGGCAAGTTTAATCTCAATATCGTAGACTTCCCTTTCAATTGCCTCAATCTCTCCCCTCTTTTTAGCAATTGCTGTTTCACTTGTATTTACATTCTGTTCCAATTCATTTATTTCGGCTTCCAACATATCTTTTTGCATCAAAACATTATGCTTTTCTTTTTCCAATAATGTTTTTTTCTCCTTTTTCTCATTCAAGCTTTCTTCCCAGTTTGTAATGTCTACGGTCAAAAGTTTTTTCAATCGCTCCTGTTTTGCTTTAATCTGGTTCAATGTTGAGTTTAACTCTTTTTCAAAATAACGCAATTCTCTATTTAAAGAGTTAAAAGATTCATCCAAACCTCTTTTTTCCACCAGTAAATCTGTAAGTTCACCTTTTTCTAAATCAATTTTCTCTTCATAAAATTCAAGCTCTCCTTCAACGTCATCCTTCTGATTTTCAATCTCTCTTAATCTTTCCGCTTTCGTCTCAATATCACCTTTCAACCCTAAAATCTCTTTTTCAGCAGCATCGATGGAATTTTGTAAAATTTCTTTTTCCTTTTCTACTATAGCGATAGATTTCTCAGCTTTTTCAATATAATTTCTAAGATTTGAAAGTTCTGCAGATTTTCTTTCATAAACCAATTTCTTTTCATTTATAACTTTAGTAAATTTCTCATGCTCAGACTTTAAATTGTCCAGCTTCTTCTGCCTCTCTTCTAAATTTTTTCCCATTATATCAATAGATTCGTTAACCTGTTTTAACTCATTTTCAATCTGCGAAATCCTTTCTCTAATCTCCTTAATCATTATAGATTTATCATCTTTCCCCATTTTCCTGTATATTTTGTTTACACAGATTAGCGAGTCATCAATTTTTTGGGAATCCAGGCCTATAATATTTTTCTCAATCTCCTCTAACATGGAAACAAAAGTGAATCTAATTCCATTTTGCATTTTCCCAATCAACTCAAAAACTTTATCCTTATCCTCATCAGCAAAAACAACTATATCGCCAAACTCAAGTTTAACCTCATCATCCATCCCTTTAATAAAATCTGTAATATAACCTTTCTGAATTTCCTTAAGATCAGAACTTACCTTATCCTGCCCAAAGGTATACTTATCAAGTTGCGTAGTTAAAATTTTTAATTCTTTTTCAAGAGAATTTTTCAAGATCGTCTTTTCTTTTATTTTCTCATTCAACTGGCTAATATCTTTTTCAACGGCTATAAGTTCATTCTGTATCAAACTCAACTTATCTTCATAAATATTTTTATCTTCCTCAATATCAGAAAGCTCTTTTTCAAGAGAACTTATATTCTCTTTATTTTTATTCAGTTCCTCCAATAATCCAACAAATTCTGCCTCTTTCCCTTTTATCTGACGTTTTGCAGAATCAATCTCGGTCTCAAGCTTAATTATTTGGTTTCTTTTTTCGGTAATTGCATCATTCAAATCCAAAAACTGGCTATCAAACTCATCCAGTTCATCCTTTAATGTTTCTATTTTTAATTTAAATTCTTCAATAACCTCTTCCTTTTCACTAATTTGATTAGAAAGTTGTTCACGATTCTTTTCAATATCCTCAAGCTGCTTTAGAATTTCGCTTTTCTTATAACTCAACTCTTTTAGTTTCTCTTCACCCTCTCGTATTTCCCGCCTTAATCCTTCTTTCCTCCTGCTGGCACTTTCAATATTATTTTTCAAAATAGCAATCTCATTTTCTATTTTCGAAATATTATTATTAAGTTCAATAATTGAGTCAGTAACCTTAGAATAAGTTCCTCTTTTTTCTGATAATATATTTTTATTGCTTTTCAGTTCACTTTCTAATGTCTGCAATTCATTTTTTTTGGTACTCAAAGTAACTTTTTTATCATTTAAGTCAGTCAACAAATTTGTATAGTCAGATTTCACTTTAACAAAATTGTTGGATAAATATTCTTTTTCCAAAAAATCCAATCTTTGCTTTATCTCTCTGTATCTTTCCAGCTTTTTAACCTGAATTTCCAAAACGTTCTTATTCTTTTCCACTTCACCAAGGATATCGGCAAGACGAAGCAAATTCTCTTTTGTATGGGATAACCTGTTCAAAGCTTCCTTCTTTCTCTCTTTAAATTTGGTTACTCCTGCAACTTCATCAAAAAACAATCGCAACTCCTCAGGAGATGCTTGAATTATCTTTTCCACCCTTCCCTGCTCAATAATAGATATACTTCTTGCGCCAATCCCGGTGTCGTAAAAAAGCTCCTTTATATCCTTTAACCTACATTTTCTACCATTGATGAGATATTCTCGCTCACCTGTCCTATAATATTTTCTGGAAATGGAAATTTCCGACAGTGTCCCCCATTTTTCAGCTATCTCCTCAGAGACATCCGAAACAACCAGTGTCACTTCACAAAAACCTGCAGGTTTTCTGTTTTCACTACCTGCAAAAATGACATCTTCCATATTATTGCCACGCAGCTCTTTTGGGCTTTGTTCTCCAAAAACCCACCTGATGGCATCTAAAATATTACTTTTACCACTACCGTTGGGACCCACTACACAGGTAATACCTTCGGGAAAATCGATTATTGTTTTATCCACAAAAGATTTAAATCCGTTTAATATCAATCTTTTAAATTTCATCCGTCACCCAATTTCCGCTAAATAAATTAACTGCTAAATATACCTAAATTTTCCCCATATTTCCAGAAATTTTTACAACTGGCATCACCACATTTTTGCAAAATTATACATTGTCATTAGGCCCAGAAATAACATTTCCTGGTTTCAAGTTCCAATAAAACCGCCATGGACGGCGGTTTTAGAGGAACTTGCCTCGGAGCAAAACTGGACGTTTTGCGAGAATGAAGGAAATGTTATTTCTGGGCTTATATTAAACTCAATTGGTTGATAAATCATATAATCTATAAAAAAGTGGGGTGATGCCAGACTTTTACAACTAACCTGCCCACTCACAGTCATCGTTCTGCCAACAACTCACTCATAATAATTTTTATCATTAATTGCAAGCAAAGCGAAACAATCTCACATATGATTTTTCTTCTATTCAAAATGGCAAATAAGTGAAATTTTACATAATAATCAATAAACAATCATGTAAATTTAAAGCTCGAAAATAGAAAATCTCTCAATAAGTTTTGAAACTAATGTTCTTTTACAAGTAAAAATGAAAATCTGTCTATCATCACTTATTTTTTCCAATGTTTCCAAAAAGTTTTGCTCTCTTTCATCATCAAAATTTGCCGTAACTTCATCAAAAAACAGAGGTAACTTCAATTTTTTATCAATCAAATCAATATATCCAAGCCTCAATGCAAGATAAAGCTGATCCTTCGTCCCAGCAGATAACTCATCTATCTCCTTTATCCTATCATCATTACTCAAAACAAAAAGATTACCCTCTATATTTGTTCGAATTTGCTTATATCTACCGTTAGTAAACCTTTCAAAATATTTTGAGCTGTTTTGCAATAATTCAGGCTGATATTCTTCTTCATACCTTTTCAATGTATTTTCCAAAATTTTCAAAGAAAGATTTTTTACAGCAAACTCTTCCAGCTTACTTTTAAACTCACCCTTTAACTTCTCAAGTTCACTCTCTTTTTCATGGAGAATATCCTTGTTTAAATAAATATTGATCCTTTCGTCCAATCTACTGATCTCTTCAGCCACTTCTTGCAATTTTCTTTGCAAATGTTCCATTTCACTCATTTTTTCATTTAAAGAATTTTGTAGCTGTATCTCAGAAATATTTTCCACTCTTTTTGAATAATCTTCATACTCAATACCAAAACGCTTTTCAAAAGTGGAAACACGCTCTTTTATTTCCTCCTTTAAGCCTTTTAACACCTTAAAATTCTCAAAACCAAGTTCCATATCATCGAAACTATTCACTCCAAATTTAACAAAAATATCTTTTACATTCTTTTGCAAATTTTTAAATTTTATTCTCAACTGCACCAATTCACTTTGGGTTAAATTATATTCACTTTCCAATTTCAACTTGTAATCCTGCCCTGTTACCACTTTTTCTACAAATTCGGCTAATTCATCAAGACTTATATCATCACTAAGCTTCAATTCATTTTTTAAACTATTAACAGTACGATTAAAATCATTTATATTAACAATGAGATCATCAATTTTTTTCTTCTCGGCAATTAAATTTTTTACCTTCTCTATATCCAATAAAATCTTTTCTTCATCTTCCAGATTAAACCCAAAACTTTTAATTTCCAACTCTATTCTTCCCAAATCCATTTTTACTTTCTCAATATTTGTAACTAATTCATCATACTCACTTTTCAAAATCTTCAACCCAGCCAATTTTTGCTTTAATCCGTCAATTTCCTCTTCCACCTCATAAAGCTCTCTATCTAACGTTTCCATATCTCCCACAACATCATCAAACTGCTTCAACTTATTTATTAAAGATTCTTTCTCCTTTCTCAGAAATTCAATCTCATTTATTTTTTTTAGAACATCATCGATGTTTTCATTTTTTAAATTCTTAAGATTCTGAAATTCATTAAAATATTCCAAAAACTCTTTATATGAAAATACCTTAAATTTTCTTAATAACCTAAAATATAAAAAATAACTTGATGCAGAAATTAAAAACAACAGAACTAATCCCACAATTAGAAAACTAATATTTTTACCGATTGCAAATACCAAACCTAAAATATTTGCTAAAATAAGGGAAAAACTTATCAACTTTATTTTTGGCAATAAACTTTTTATTTTCTCGATTTCCTTTTCATCAAAATCAACCAAAGGATTGTTATTAAACTTTCTAAGTTTTGTATTTAAATCTTGCAGTTTTTCTAAATCAATATCTTTTAAATGTTCATCCAGTTCATTAATCCTACTTAAAATTTTTTCTTTCTCCCGAAGTATGTCAATCAAATTTCTTATTTTTTCTCTTTTCTTTTTCAATCGAAATAGATTCTCTTTTAGTTCATTCTCATCGACAGCTGTCAAAATACCCTTTTTCTTTTCATACTCTGTATTATACAACTCAAGATTTTGCTTTAAAGAATTGTAATTATTTAACAGTTTCTTAATCTTCTTCTCTACAATCGAAAGTTCCTCAATATTAAATTCTACATTTTCAAAAAAATTGTTTATTTCTAATTCTAGTTTTTCCTTTTTGTGAAAAAGTTCATCAAAATCATAATCACCATACAAAAAATAACCTTTTTTAAATTTATCAAGTAAATCTCTTTTTATATCATAATCTATTTTCCCAATTTCACCCTTTAAAACAGAAAGTCTATAGACTTTCTCCTCAATTGACCTCTCTACCTCCTCCATTTCTTTTCTTAACCTTTTTATATTATTAAAGCTTTGCTCATCAACTATCACTTCCTTTGACAACCCGTTATATTTCTGCTTTTTATTTCTTATTTCAAGATAGCTTTCAAAAGGGGTTAGTAGTTTTCTAATATTCTCTATCTCTTTCTTTAAACCAATAATTCGCTTCTCATAATCTTGACGTTCTTCTTCAAGCACTTTTTTTCTGATCAGATCAGAATCAACATCCTGAATTTCATCTTTAGCTTCACTTATCTCTTTCTCTAAACTCTTCAACCTATCCTTAAGCTGGTTGATATACGGTTTTCTCCCTCTTTGTTTATATAATTTATCAATATCTTTTCTTAAGGAATTAAATAGTTCAGACAAATTGTTAGAATAAGAAAGACCTGAGACGCCTAAAAACAACTCCCTCTTCTTTTTAAGTAAATCAAAATATTCCACTTTAAATAGCTCTTCCTGAGTGATAGCAAAACTATTTTTGAAAGATTCAAAATCAAACAATTCATTAATATTCAAGAAAATTCTTTCAGAAGGAATAACTCTGAGATTATTGTTATCAAAATTAATTACATAATCCTCTTCATAAAATTGAATCACAGTATCTGCTGAAAAGTTTGAAATATACCATGGTTTCGCTTTTTTTTCTTTCGGAAAAAACAAATACCTAAAAAAAGTTAAAATTGTAGTTTTTCCGGCTTCATTCTCGCCATAAATCACATTTACACTATTATCAAAAGTAAACTTAACATCCAATAAATTTTCAATATTTAAATTTAATTTTTTAACTATCATTCATCATCCGCAATATTGGCAAATAAGTAGGATAAAGCATTTTTTTTCAATTTTTCATAATCAAAATCAATATCATATTTCTTGATTAGCTTCTTTATACTTTCATCAAATATTTCCATATCTTTTATAGACTCCTCATACAACAATTTTTGAAAAACTCCCATTTTATCAATCTGTTTCAACTCAAGAGCAGTCAAGCTTTCATCTGCTATATCCACAATATTCGTAAATTCATCCAGCAAATCTCTTTTAGCTTCCATCAATTCCCATTTCAAACTTCCGTTTGCAACACCTTTTATTTTAACAGAATAATAAAACTCGTCCGAAATAATTTTAGATAGTTTATCATAAAGATCTTCCAACCTGTCATCTTCTGTTACATTCAGCTCTTTTTCATGAATTACAATGCCTGTCATAATCTTTTTTACCAAAAAATTATAACCATCAAATTCAACTAGATTCAAATATTTCTCCCCTACCTCATTAATTCTAACGGGAAGAGGTGAACCAGGATAAGAGACCGTAACATTATCAACCGTCTCAAGATAAAATTGATGAATATGCCCCATTGCTAGATAAAAAGGAACATCAAATCCTATCAAATCATTAAACCCGACAGGGAGGTAATTCTCATGGTCACTGACAATTCCGGTGAAATTTGAGTGCATTAGAAAAACAGTGGGTTTCTTAAAAACTCCCTTATCATATTTCTTTAAAGGATTCACACTTCTTAAAGAAAAATCAAGATTAGCCCCGGCAACACATATTTCATCCTCATCATAAAATGTAATTTCATTATCATCAAAAATTATAAAATTATCATAATTTCTAAAAAAATCATAAAACCTGTTTTCAAAAGGATCATGATTGCCGGATAAAAAATAAATACGTCTGTTACTATTTTTTTTTAAAAAATTTGCAAAAAGAAATTTGAATTTATAATCGATAATAGTGGAGTTGAAAATATCTCCCGGTAAAACAAAGAAACTTACATCATATTTATCCGCTAAATCACTTATAAAGTGAAGAACACTTTTGAAAAGCTCATAATCTCCATGAGCTCTTAAAAAAGATAAACTTCTTCCAATATGTAAGTCAGCAAAATGAATAAACCTTACACATCCCAATAGGTAGTACCCTGGTCAGTTAAGATTTCTTCTAAAATATCTGCGCCTGTTTCCCCTTTAATACAATCTTTTGTAAAACACTTACACTTACTTAGCACAACCTCTTCAATATAAACAGGTGATTTTACTCTTAAAGAAAGGGCTATGGCATCAGAAGGCCTGCAATCAATTACCTTGCAGCTACTCCCATTTACTAAATAAAGACTCGCTTTAAATATACCGTCCTCATAATCTTCTATAATCACTTTTTCAACCTTGACATCATCAATGGCAGATAAAATACCAGTTATGAAATCGTATGTCATTGGCCTTGGTGGAACAATCTGATTTAATTCTGTATAAATTGCTTCTGCTTCAAAAACACCTATTTTAATAGGTATATAAAAACCATCCTTTGTTTCAAGTATTAAAACATAACGTGAAGTAAGAGGATCCTTAATCACACATTTTACAGATGCTTCCTTCATAAAATACTACCTCCCAGCATATTCAACCACTCTTCCCAATAATGAATTCTTTTTAGCTTCAGTAATTTCAACGGTAACAATATCACCTATATTTAATTTATAATTTGACAAAATATTTACAACCTTATTTTGCCTGTTTCTACCCGAAAAAACATTTTTATCCTTTTTGCTAACCCCTTCAACCAATATCTCTTGTACTTTACCCACATAACTCTTATTAATTTCTTCAGTAATTTTCGATTGAAGTTTTAAAACTTCATCAAGCCTTCTTGATTTTTCCTCTTCACTCACATCATCTTCCCACATGCTTGCTTTAGTTTTCGGTCTTGGTGAATATTTGAAGGCAAAAATAGATTCATATCTTATCTCTTCCAAAGCCTTTAATGTCATCTCAAAGTCATCTTCAGTTTCACCTGGAAATCCCACAATGAAATCGGAAGACAGTGCTAAATCAGGAATCATCTCTTTTGCCTTTAAAACCTTATCTCTATACTCTTCATAAGAATATTTTCTATTCATTAGTTTAAGAATCCTGCTTGAGCCTGCCTGTAGAGGCAAATGAAGATATTCGCATATTTTCGGTAAATCCCTGATGGCAAAAATCAAATCATCACCAAAATCCTTTGGATGAGAAGTAACAAACCTTAATCTTTCAAGCCCATTTATCTCATGAACCTTATAAAGTAGCTCTGCAAAAGTAATTGTTTCATCAAGGTTTTTCCCATATGAGTTTACATTTTGTCCAAGGAGAGTAACCTCTTTTACTCCATTATCCACTAGATATTTTACTTCATCCAATATTTCATCAGGTTTACGACTCTTTTCTCTACCCCTGACATAAGGTACAATACAGTATGAGCAAAAGTTATCGCACCCCTTCATAATCGTTACAAAAGCTGATACCTTTTTTTCCCTTGCAAAAACAGGGATGGAAAGCTCATCCTCCGCTTCATTTACATCACATACTCTCTCTCCTTGCTCTACCAGATCAAGTAAAGAGTGAAGCCTGTTTATAGCACTTGTCCCGAATACCAAGTCCACATAGTCAAATCTATCAAGAAACTTTTCGCCATCCTGCTGCGCAACACAACCACATACAGCTATTTTAAAATTAGGCTTATTTCTTTTCATAAACTTTAATCTGCCAAGCTCACTCTCCACCTTATGATAAGGCTTTTCCCTTACACTGCACGTATTGATAACGGCAAAATCAGCCTCTTTTATATTATCTGTTAAGTCATAACCACGCTCTGCAAAAACAGAAGCAATCCTCTCTGAGTCGTATTCATTCATCTGACAACCAAAGGTTCTTATATAAAGTTTACTCATATCTTACTCCTATTACTCCTCTCTTAATTCCTTATTTTTAAAATTGTTTTTTCTCCGCTCCAGGGCGGATCCTCACAAAGATGTATATACCGGTTGGTCGGGGAAGCAATCTCAAAACAAAATATATCATTTACTTAATAAACCCTTCAACACTTTCAGCTCTTTCTGAGCCATTTCATATTTTGGATGTGTTTTATCCACCTTTGACAGCCAATATATTGCATCATTAATATAAGTTTTATCAGCACTCCCTTTATGGGAAAGCACATAAGTGTACCTTTTATTTCCGATTTCAAAGGCAAAATCCATCTTCAATCTTTTCACCTTTTCATTTTCAAACCCTAGCCTTTCCAGATACTCATATGCCGCCACATAATCGCCTTTAGCTGAAAGAGTTAATGCTTTATTAATATATGCTTTAGAAATCACTATAGAAAATCTATCAATATCCTTTTTTACTTCTTCAAGAAGCATATCGGCTTTTTCTTTAATAGGTACATCGCTTGGAATATTAATTAACAAATCAAAACACTCGGCGATGTATTTTTTTGCCGTTTCATAATCTTCTATAAAATACGCTTTTTTTGCCTCTTTGTAAAGTCTTTCAGCCTTTTTATAGTCTTCTTCAGCTTTGATTATCTTGTAAAGTCTTGCCTTCAGTACCAGAGATTTCTTATTGAATTTATAATATTTTAAAGATTCAATAATCTTTGCATACGCCTCATGATACTTTTCCTCTTCCGCCAAAGCTGCAGCTTCCCTGTACAATTTATAAGTAGCACTGTTTAAATAATACCAAACTGTACCGGCAGCTATCAAAAATAATACCGCGATTAAAATTATAACCTTTTTCATTGTAACAATTTCAACAATTCCTTCTTTATTTTTTCATCTTTAATGGAATTAAAAACTTTCTCCGCTGAGTTTGTATCCTCTAAAAGTAAATATGCCAATACCTTATAATATTTTCCCTTATCACTATTATCAACGCTCATAAGCTTCAACACTGCTTCTCCCTTCTCATCTGCAATCAGCTGTTCAGCAATATCATACCTGTTATCACATTTTTGCAAATCGTTTATGCCTACTTTACCAATCTCATATCCATACACTCCAAACTCACATGCAACATTCCTATATTTATTGAAAGTAATAGAAAAAGTTTTAACAAACCCTTCCTTATCGTTATTAGTTTGATAACAGGATAATTTTGCCTTATAATAAGCACCATCTTTCTTCTTAAAACATTTATCAAGCAAATTGCAATCAGCGCTTTTACCCAACTTTCTATACGCTTCATAAGCTCTACAATAATTCACACTGTTAACACGGAATTTCTTTCTATTTATCTCAAAACTCTTAACAAAGGAATCATACCTCTTCAAGTTCCAAACCCTTTCCAGAGCAAGATTCACAAGGTCACTGTCTTTATAAAGATTGTATATTTTCCAAAAATAATCGTATTTTTTATTTTTATAAAAATACACGGCAAAAGATTTTTTATATTTGTTTGCAATTTTTTTCACATTGAGCTTCGAAAACTGTTTTACCACCTCATCAGGATAATCTTTAAGTTTTACGGCAAGAAGCAATCTCATATCATTTGGCAATCTTAATTTTAAACTCTCTTTAGAAATATCTTTATCCACGGAACAGTTTGATTTTAAATAGGCAGCTAAAGTCTCATTAAAAAAGTTTTTATCCAAATACCTTTTGGCTACTTTACAGTCTTTCGTAGCAAGAATCAACAGTTTATCAGCTTTAACATCCTTAAAATTGATTCTTTCATCCTTTGTATTTTCAATCAGCTCTATATATTTCAGTGCCTCATCAAAATTTTTCTTTTTAAAGTTTATTTTGTAAAGTAGATAGTTTGCAAATAAAATTTTCTTTTTATCTTCCGCATCTTTCAGATAATCATGCAAACTCATTTCCGCCACATCATAAAAACCATCCTTGTAAGTGGAAACCGCCAAAAAATAGTCTGAGCTATCTTCGGCATAAGTAGAGAAAAAAGTAAAAATAAAAAAACAAAAAACTATTAATCTTTTAAGCACTTAGCAAGCACCTCCACAGGATGCAAAACATGTTTATCACTTATATGTTCCATCTGTATTCTACATGTCGGACAATCGGTAACCGCTATTTCCGCATTTGAGTCATTGAGTTTTCTATGTAAATCAGAGGCAATCTCCATACTCAAATCATAATTTTCTGCGGAAAGCCCCCAACTTCCTGCAATACCACAACAGTGAGAATTTAAATTTTTGATATCATAGCCCAAACTTTTTTGCATTAGATCAATAGAACTGTTAGCATACTTTTGAGCCTTCAAATGGCAAGGCATATGATAGGCATACTTTTTACCATCAGGTTTTATTTCTAACTTTTCAAGGTTATCGTTTAACAGTTTTGTAATATGAACAACCTTACTTTTTATCTTCTCAATCTCTTCCGTATTTAACAGATACCCCCACTCTTGTAGCAATGATAATCCGCAGGATGAACAGGAAACCACAATATAATCTACTTTATCAATGAGATTTCCCCATTTTGACAAATTCTTCTTAACCTTCTTTTTGGCACTGTCCACCATCCCCTTTGAAATCATAGGCAAACCGCAACAATGTTGATCTGGAATATAAACTTTGTATCCAATGGCCTTTAAAAGTTTTATGGTAGATAGCCCTATATTTGGCTCTATATACCCGGCATAACAACCTGTAAAGTAAAGTACCGATTTATCACCTGCCCCCTCTTCCCTTTCCACTTGCTCAAAAAGTGATTTACTCTTAAAAGCAATAAACTCTCTTTCTTCAGCAAGCCCTGTAAATAATTCATTTATTTTTCTTACAATTTTCGGCTTCATAACTTTTTCAAGCAGTGGCGAAATCTTTCTTGTAGTCCTTGCAGCCAATTCAACACTTACTACAAGTTTTTTCTCGATTCCGGCACCAAATTTTTTAACATATTGAGCCCTTGCTTCCATAGCCATTTTGGGAATGTTGACATTTGAAGGACATTCTTTGTAACAGCTTCCACAATTCACGCAGTGATTTATTACATATTGAAACGCTTTATCAAACAGAGCCTTATCATCAATGGCACCACTTACCAAAGCTCTTAAAATATTAGCTTTAGCCTTAGGCGCAGCCGCCTCATCTCTTGTGAATTTGTAAATAGGACACATCCTTGTTGCTTCAGTTACGGTGGTACATTTTGAACATCCATGACACTTTTCCACTTCATCAAGAAAGCCTTCACTCCATACAAGCAATTTATTAGGTAAATCATAGCTTCGATAATCTTTGCCGAATCTTAAGAATTTTTTCACCTGATATGGGTCACTATGGGTTATTATCTCAGGATTAAAGATACTATTCTCATCAAATATATTTTTTACCTCTTTAAAAAGGTGGTAAATCTCAGGATACTGTTTTTCTATATAATAACTTCTAATCCTTCCATCCCCATGCTCACCCGAAATGGCACCATCCAGAGAATTTACTAGCTCAAAAACCTCATCAGCTAATATTTTCAAGTAATCTATATCATGAGGATCTTGCAAATCAAGCAGTGGTCTTGTATGAAGTAACCCTTTCGCAATATGTCCATAAATAACAAAATCAACTTTATGTTTTTCCAGCAGAGCATACAGCCCTTTAAAATACTCAACAAGCTTATCAGTAGGTACTGCAGCATCCTCTATCAAAGCTAAAATCTTCTTTCTCCCTTTCAACTTATACAGTATCGGTACTGCAGCTTTCCTAATAGCCCAGAATTTTTCCTTTTCCTCCTTTTCCACTGCCAAAAAAGCACTATTTGTTAAACCATGCTCTTCTATAAGTGCCTTAGCCTTTTCAGCCATCAACCTCGCTTCATCTTTATCAAAGGAATCAAACTCAATTAACAATACATTATCTATCCCATCAGGAATTTTATCACGTAAAGTCTCATCATTATCTTTGGCAATCTTCAAAAGCGATTTATCCATTATTTCTATTCCACTTGGCCCCATGGGCAAAATAAGCTGCACTGCTTCTGCACTGGCAATAATATCGTCAAAATAAGCCACAATAAGACTATCATATTTAGGTTTTGGGATTATTTTAAACTTTAGCTTTGTAGCAATTCCCAAAGTACCTTCGGCACCACAGAACAGCTTGGATAAATCGAGCCTCCCACCTTTTACAAGCTCCCTCAGATTATACCCTGTCACATTATATTTTACAGGGGGGTAAGCTGATTCAATTTTTTCTTTATTCTTTTCATAAAGATCATAAATTCTCTTTAAATTATCATCCAGTTCATCATAATCCTTTTTTAAAACCTCAGAAATAACAATTTTCTCACCATTACTTAAAATAATATCTGCATCAAGCACATAATCTGAAACATTGCCATATTTCACCGAATGCGCACCGCTGGCATTTGTTCCGAACATACCCCCAAAGGATGTATATTCACCACTGGAAGGATCAGGTGGGAAGAAAAAACCTTCTTTAGAAATTACTTTCTCTAGTTCACCAAAACGATAGCCAGGTTCACACACGAAATAACCTTCTTCATAATTCACTTCCAGAAGTCTGTTCATATATTTCATAAAATCTATCACAATACCTTTACCGATAGCAGAACCACATAACCCGCTACCTGCACCACGAGGATGCACTGACAAACCATATTTCAAAGCAAAATCAATTACAGATTTTACATCCTCTTCATCCTTTGGATATACGACACAGGATGGCTCTACCCTGTAAATACTCCCATCCGTGGAATGCATATACCTTCTGAGTTTATCGGTATAGACATCCCCCTTAATTATCTCGTGCAATTCATCAAAAATATTATCCGTAAGTTGCGGCATCTCCACTCCCCATTCAAGTTTCGAAGTTTTCATAGAATATAATAACAGATGCAAAAAAGTAAAGATTAATCAATGAAAAATCTTGACATCTGTTTTAAAAATTGACAATATCAACAAGGGTTGCTGATGTTGAACATATTCATAGGTTTTAGGTTTATAAAATAAATATGCTAAAAAGCCTTCCGGTTAATCCGGAAGGCTTTTTTTTTAACTAGGAGGCAGTTATGAAATATGAAAAAGAAATCTTAAATGCCCACGAACTTGATAACATCCTTACAAGATTAACGTTTCAAATCTTAGAAAAATGTACTGATTTTGAAAACACTAAAATAATAGGGATCAAAAGACGGGGTGCCATACTAGCTGATAGAATCAGGGAGAAGATAAAACAGTTTAAAGATAAGGATATCGAAATAGGATATCTGGATATCACTCTTTACAGAGATGACTTAACGGAAATTTCGGAGTTTCCCATTATAAGAGGCACAGAAATCCCTTTTAATGTAAAAAATAAAAATATCATACTTGTAGATGATGTGATCTTTACAGGAAGGACAGCAAGAGCCGCTCTTGATGCCATAATGGACTATGGTAGGCCAAAAAAGATTATTCTTGCCGTGTTGATTGATAGAGGTCACAGAGAACTTCCTATCCAGCCTAATTACAAAGGGAAATACGTTCCCACCAGTTTTGATGAACGAATAAATGTAAAATTGAAAGAACTAGATGGAATAGATAGTATCAGCATTAGTAAAAATATTAAGTGAGGGGTGTTATGTCTTTTACCAAAACTGATCTTCTAGGTCTAAAAGACCTTAGTAAGGAAGAGATTTTATTTATTATTGAAACAGCAGAAAAATTAAAAGAAATTAATGGAAGAGATGTTAAAAAAGTCCCAACTTTAAAAGGGAAAACGGTTGTTAATTTATTCTTTGAACCATCAACAAGGACAAGGACATCCTTTGAAATTGCAGGAAAAAGGCTTTCTGCAGACACTATCAACTTCTCTGCTTCTTCAAGTAGTACTTCAAAAGGGGAAACTCTCATTGACACAGTGAAAAATATTGAAGCCATGCACTCTGATATCTTCGTAGTAAGACACGCTTTTTCAGGATCGGTTAAATTTATTGCTGAAAATACAAAGGCAAACGTAGTCAATGCCGGTGATGGTACTAATGAACATCCCACACAAGCTCTTCTTGATTTGATGACTATAAAAGAACACAAAGGTGGTTTTGAAGGGTTAAATGTTGCAATCATGGGAGATATAGAACACAGTAGAGTAGCAAGATCAAACTTGTGGGGAATGAGTAAATTAGGAATCAACGTCCGTCTTTTCGGGCCTAAAACAATGCTTCCTGAACATTTTAAACATTTCAACTGTAAGATTTGCTCATCCATGGAAGAAGCAGTGGAAAATGCCGATGTAATTATGATGTTAAGAATTCAGAGGGAAAGACAGTCAAATCTTTTGTTGCCCTCTTTGAGAGAATATTCAAAATTTTTCGGACTAAACAAAAGAGCCTTGTCATTAGCCAAAAAAGATGCCATCATTATGCATCCAGGCCCAATTAACAGAGGTGTGGAATTACCAAGTATCCTTGCCGATAGCAAACAGTCAGTAATACTTGAACAGGTGGAAAATGGTGTTGCCATCAGAATGGCAGTATTATATCTGCTATCACTTAATAAGAAGGAGGGTTAAATATGTTACTTTTGAAAAATTGCACTGTAATAAATTTCGATAAAATTGAAGAAAATGTAAACATTTTGATTAACAATGATAAAATCGAAGATATAACAAAAGAAGAAATTGAGAGTGCAACTGTAATTGATTGCTCTGGCAAATATGTTGTCCCAGGTCTTATAGATATGCATGTCCATTTCAGGGATCCCGGATTTGAATACAAAGAGGATATTGAGTCCGGCAGCAAAGCCGCAGTGGCCGGTGGTGTAACTACATGTCTCCCAATGGCAAACACAAAACCTGTGAATGACAACAGCTCCATCACAAGATATATGGTAGAAAAAGCAAAAGAGATTGGACTTATTGATCTTTTCCCTATTGCAGCAGTGACAAAAGGGATGAAAGGGGAAGAGTTAACGGAAATGGGAGACATTCTAGAGGCAGGTGCAATAGCCTTTTCTGATGACGGTCTACCTGTAATGAATTCCGAAGTAATGAGAAGGGCCCTCGAATATGCAAGTCAATTTGGATCGTTTATCATTAGCCACGCCGAAGATAAAAATCTTACAGGAGACGGTGTAATAAATGAAGGGAAAATATCCACAATAACAGGATTAAAAGGGATACCGGCTGAATCAGAAGAAGTGATGATTGCAAGGGACATACTTCTTGCAAAACTCACTAAAGCCCATGTTCATATAGCTCATGTAAGCACAAAAGGAAGTGTAGAACTGATTAGATGGGCAAAAAAAATGGGTATTAATGTAACTGCTGAAGCAACGCCACATCATTTTACACTCACCGATGAAGAACTCTTAAATTACGATACAAACTACAAAATGAACCCACCGTTAAGAACAGAAGAAGATAAAAATGCAATAATCGAAGGATTAAAAGATGGTACCATTGATATAATTGCTACAGATCATGCTCCTCACCATAGAGTTGAAAAATTTGTTGAATTTGACAATGCCGCTTTTGGAATTACGGGATTGCAAACTTTAATTCCTCTAACACTAAACCTGGTAAAATCTGGACAGTTTGATATGAAAAAATTCGTTTATCTTACATCCTATAAACCAGCAGAAATTTTGAACCTCAAAGATAGAGGTTATATTGCCAAAGGTAAAAAAGCCGATATTACAGTTATTGACGATAAAATTGAATACATTTTTGATGAAAAAGTAAACAAATCAAAATCTGATAATACTCCATTTTTTAAGAAAAAATTAATTGGAGCTGCAATTTATACCATTAAAGATGGAAAAATCGTTTATGATTTTCATCAACAATAAAAAAGTATAAGATTGCTTCTTGCCGACTCTCCCGACGGCAGTCGGGAGAGTCGCTTTTGGACATATCGCAATGACAGACTCGGAAAGAAGCAATCTCTTGCTTTTGTGTAAATCTAAAATAAAATTATTGTTTTTGGAAAACATAACTATCTGATGTCACCCCATTTTTTACAAAACCTTGTTTATATACGCCAGAGATAAAATATCTTCCGGGTTTAAATCCCCATAAAACCGCCATGGATGGCGGTTTTAGAGGGATTTACCTCGCAGTGGAACTGGATGTGCCACGAGAATGAGGAAGATATTTTATCTCTGGTTTTTTTTGCGTAATTTATTGAAATTAATAACATCTTATTGTTCTGTGTCAAAAAAATGGGTAACCCCAGATAAATATTTATTGAATTATTGTGAATATGAAATATAAAGAAGGCTATGAATCCATTGGCGATTTTAGAATGTAATAACATTTTCAAGTCATTTGATATTTCCTCCACATTTATTTCTAAGAGTAAGGTAAAAGTTCACGCTTTAAACGGAGTAAACTTTTATGTAAAAAGAGGAGAAATTGTTGGTATAGTAGGTGAATCAGGCAGTGGCAAAACCACTTTGGCCAAAATTATTACAAATATATACAAGCCAGATTCAGGTAATATTTATTTTAATAAAAAAAATATCCATAAAGATAGTGAATCTTATTCTGAATACAGAAAAAATGTTCAGATGGTTTTTCAAGACCCTTATTCTAGTTTAAACCCAAGGCTGAAAATCATATCAACCCTTAAAGATGGGATAAAGCAGTATATTACAAACAACAAAAAAGAAATTCATGAAATTTGCAAGTCACTGATAAAGTCTGTTGGGCTTGAAGAAGACCATCTTTATAGATACCCCCATCAGTTTTCCGGTGGACAAAGACAAAGGATATCCATAGCAAGAGCTCTATCAGTGGATCCTGAAGTCATTGTAGCTGATGAGCCTGTTAGTGCGCTTGATGTTTCCGTTCAGGCACAAATTCTAAACCTCTTTAAGAAATTAAATAAAGAAAAAAACAAAACCATTATTTTAATCTCTCACGATTTAGCAGTAGTTAATTTTTTATGCCATCGAGTTTATGTGATGTATAAAGGGTTCGTAGTGGAAATGGCAGAAACGGAAAAACTGTTAAAAAATCCTTTACATCCCTATACATATCAATTAATAAATTCCAAGCATCTGCAGGTGGATGAAGTAAAAAATGAAAATGTTAAATCCAGTTGCCCTTATGCTGAACGTTGTAAAAAATACTCAGCAAAATGCGATAATGAAATAAAGCTCATTGAAGTGGGAAAAAATCATTTCGTACGATGTGCTTATTATGAGTAACACAACTTTGATATTAAATATTACAGCAAGCCAGAATGACAACCATGTTGGGGTCATTGCAAAGAACGAGCATCACGATGTATATTTTCGAAGTTGAAAAGTTCTGTGAGTTTGATTGCAAGCAGTTAAAAAATAGTAAGAATCAAGCGAGGTGCTTGGTACAAAGCAATCTCGCGCTTATAAAATTGTCTCATTCGCCCTGGGGCGGATCACAATGACGGTATTGCAGGAAAAACTGCTCCCAAGTTATTGTGCAAAAGGATGTTTAAATAATACAAACGAATGAGGAGAGTTATGCTAAAAGTTTTTAACACGATGACAGGTGAAAAAGAGGAGTTTATCCCTTTAAAAGATAACGAAGTAAGAATGTATGTTTGTGGCGTCACTGTTTATGACTACTGCCACATTGGACATGCAAGAAGCTCAGTGGTTTTTGATGTTATTAGAAGATACTTGACTTACAAAGGGTTTAAAGTAACTTTTGTAAAAAATTTCACAGATATCGATGATAAAATTATAAATCGAAGCAACAAAGAAAATATCCACTGGAAAGAGCTAACGGAAAAATTCATCAAAGAGCATGATTATGACATGAGTCAACTCAATATTTTACCCCCCGACCACACCCCTAAAGCTACAGAATTTATAGATGAAATGATAAAACTGTGTGAAACATTGATAGAAAAAGGGTATGCTTACGTTGCAGATGGAGATGTCTACTATAGAGTTTCAAAATTTAAAGAATACGGAAAGCTCTCAAAACGTGACCTTGAAGAATTGATGGCAGGAGCAAGAGTGGACATTAATGAAAAGAAAGAGAATCCTCTTGATTTTGCTCTCTGGAAAAAAAGCAAAGAGAATGAACCTTTTTGGGAAAGTCCATGGGGAAAAGGACGTCCGGGATGGCATATTGAGTGTAGTGTGATGAGTTCTAAAATTTTAGGAATCCCTTTTGATATACATGGGGGTGGAAAAGATTTGATTTTCCCTCATCATGAAAATGAGATAGCTCAAAGTGAAGCCGCTGAAGAGAAAATGTTTGCAAAATACTGGATACATAACGGCTTTGTTAATGTTAACAAAGAAAAAATGTCAAAATCTCTTGGTAATTTCTTTACCATCAGAGATATTATTACGAAATTTGATCCTGAAGTGTTGAGGTTTTTTCTTCTTACTACCCATTACAGAAGCCCCATCGACTTCTCTTTCGACCACTTAATAGAAGCCGAAAATTCACTCAATAGAATTTATATCTTTTTTGACGATTTAAACCACTACATTGTAACAAAAAAAGGTAAAAACCGTATAGATGAAGCAAAAAAGATTTTTGAAGAGTTTATTTCCTCTTTTGAAGAAGCAATGGATGATGATTTCAATACTGCCAAAGGGCTAGCATCCATATTTGACTATATCAGAGATATGAATAGACTCCTCAATCAAAAAGTTGATGAAGAAACTTTATCCGAAATAGAAAAACTAAGTAGTCAGATGAAAGATATTGTTAATCAGGTTTTAGGCATTATCGTTAAAACACCTGAAGAATGGTTTGAAAAAAATCTACCACTACCTAAAAATGAACTTTTAAAACTTATCGAAGAAAGAGCAACTGCAAGAAAAAATAAAGACTTTGAAAAAGCAGATAAAATAAGAGATAAACTCGAATCAATGGGGATAGAACTTCTTGACACACCAAAAGGTACAAGATTTAGAGCCATAAGAAAACACGAGGAGTTGAACTAATGAAAATATTATTAACGGGTGCTGCAGGGTTTATCGGTTATTTCACCACTAAAAAATTATTAGAAGAAGGACATGAAGTCATAGGCATAGATAATCTAAATGATTACTATGACGTCAGATTAAAAGAATACAGAAAAAATGAGCTTGAGAAATATGATAATTTTACATTTATAAGGGTAGATATATCAAATTTTGAAGCTTTATCTGTTATTTTCCAGACCTATAAATTTGATGCCATAATAAATCTTGCAGCACGAGCTGGGGTAAGATACAGCATTGTAAACCCTTTTGTATATTATGAGACAAACTCTACCGGGACAGTAAACCTTTTAGAACTAGCCAAAAATTACGAAGTAAATAAATTTGTCCTTGCATCCACATCAAGTCTCTATGCAGGCCAACCGATGCCTTTTACCGAAGATAAGCCGGTAAACACACCTATTTCCCCTTATGCTGCATCAAAAAAATCAGCGGAAGTAACCTGCTATACATATCATTTTTATTATGGAATTGATGTAAGTGTAGTGCGCTATTTTACAGTATATGGACCTGCAGGAAGACCAGATATGAGTGTTTTCAGATTCATCTCACAAATATACAATGAACAGCCTATTATAATTTATGGAGATGGTTCACAATCAAGGGATTTTACCTTTGTAGAAGACATAGCTGCAGGAACTGTAAAAGCACTAAAACCAGTCGGATATGAAATAATAAACCTTGGAAATAATAGTCCGAACAAATTAAGTGAAGTAATTGAAAAAATTGAAGAATTGCTTGGGAAAAAAGCAATAAAAGAATTTAAACCATTTCATAAAGCTGATATGATGGCCACATGGGCAGACATCACAAAGGCAAAAACCCTACTAAACTGGCAACCCCAAGTTGACATTAATGAAGGGCTAGAAAAAACCGTTAAATGGTTTTTAGACAACAAAGAATTCGCCTTTAATATTAAATTAACCGAGTAAATAATCATAACTAAAAAACCCGTCCCGAACTAAACTGGGGAG
Source organism: Deferribacter autotrophicus (assembly GCF_008362905.1). NCBI lineage: Bacteria > Pseudomonadati > Deferribacterota > Deferribacteres > Deferribacterales > Deferribacteraceae > Deferribacter > Deferribacter autotrophicus. Next base: position 173,448 of record NZ_VFJB01000005.1, on the reverse strand, counting down.
ACAAAGAAATGAAAGAGATTGCCTCCCCAGACTTTTCGAAACCTAAGTTTAGAGAATGTTATTGAATATTTATTAGAAAATTTTACAACTTACTGTATACCCAATAGTGATTTGATCCCTGCCCAAGCCTTCTTTCTGAAATATTGGAAATTATCAGCATCAGAATGTTCTTTACTTTCAATATACTTTAATAAATAAGCAGACTCTTGATCAAGATAGCCATAAACCTCTATCACTTGATACCCAAAACTTATATCGCTACCTTCAAAATCCCCAGCATCTATTAATTTTTTGATTGCATCCTGTTTATTTTTTATCATCTGCTTTTGAAAGTTTATTATCGATTTTGTATTTTCAACACTGTATTTACCATAGGCATACAAATCACTAACAGAACCAATAGCCACATAACTACTAAGTAAATCTGAAGCGATAAATGTACCCAGTGACTCAAGTAATAAATCTTTATCAGCCTTCGCAACTCCTTGTCCCAAAATCATCAAAAAGGCCAAAAATAGAGTAATCTTTCTCATAATTCACCTCTCAAACATTATACAGAAATTATATCACAGAAATTGCAAAAAGTTGGTTAAAGTTTCTTCATGAGAAAATATGTACCTACAATAAACAGAGGCAAACCCATAAAAAACATCATAAAAATATCAAAAGCAATAAACTTAAACCCAAGCCCTTTTAAAATAACAGCATACCCTGCATCAAGATAATATTTCAAAGGTGAAAGATATGTCATTTTTTGAAAAATTACAGGCATTGACTCATATGGAGTCCAGGAACCTGAAAGAAAAAGAATGGGGAGTAAAAAAAGTATGGCAAGCTGTGACACCTGCAACATATTTTCTGAAATGGAAGCTATAAACAAAGACAAACCCATGGTAGTAAAAATATACCCCAATGTTAATAAAAGAAATAAACCTATACTGCCTCTAACAGGGACATTAAGTCCCATATTTAAGACAACATTTACTGCAACATAAGTGCCCAAAAGGATAACAATTGACATGGCAATCAATTTTGCCACCACAAGCCTTTTTATACTAAGAGGAGATATTAGTATCATTTCTATATTTCCTTCATCCTTTTCTCTAATTATCGATGCAGCAGGAAGGATTAAAACAAGAAGCGTTATTACTGAAAAAAGTTCCGACAATCCGAGAAAATTTTTTGTCAGCGCATTTTCATTGTAAAGAATACGTGACTCCGTAATAACTTTTGCAAACCTTTCCCTACTTGGCACATTTTCAAGATAATAATCAATCATAATGTTAGACGCATAACTTGTAAAAAGATACCCGGTACTCGCATCAGCACCATTTAAATAGAGAGCCACATCAAACTCTCCCTTTTTCAACTTCTTACTAAAATCATTAGGAACAACCAGAACACCTACCCCTTTATCTCTAATAAGATAATCATCTGCAAGCCTTTCATTGACAAGATAACCCTTAAAATCAAACCAGGGTTTTACCATTTTAGAAACAAGCTCTCTCGATTGAAAGCTCATATCATAATCCACAGCATAAAATTTTGCATCTTTAAGGCTCAAATCGATACCATTGGCAGCAATATAGATATCTCCGGTAAAAAGATAAATTACAAATACCAAAAGCCCTTTATTTCTCAAAAAGTGCAATAACTCTTTTTTAATTAAAAATAAAAATCTCATCTTTCCTTCTTTTTAAACAATATAAAAGTTAATCCGAAAAAGATTATGTAAAAAATAATCAAAATAGCTACATTTAGAGTAAAAAAATTAATATTCACTCCTTTTAAATAATTCATCTTAATAATATTCATAAAATAAAATGTAGGATAAATGTGTGCTTGTATATATGCTTCATTGGACATAGAACTTACCGGTACGAGATATCCCGAATAAAGAAAAGCCGGGATAATGGCAATTACAGAAATTCCTACAATGACCGACACTTGTGTTTTTAAAAAAGATGAAAGAAAAAGACCTATACTTGTAGAAACAAAAATATATATTACCGATGAGATGAAAAAAAGTGAAAAATTTCCTTTGAACGGTATCCCAAATAAAAACTTTATAAGTAAAAAAAGTATAAAAAAATTTATAATGGAAACAAACACTGCAAATAACTGTTTACTAAAGAGATATTCAAATTTTGTTATGGAAGAAGTATAAATGTTATAGATGGAGCCACTCTCTTTCTCTTTAACAATCAAAAGGGATGCAAAGATGGCAGGATTGAGAAAAAGTATGATGGCCAGTAAACCACTTGTGGTCAATTTCACACTTTTTAAATTTTCATTAAACCAATATCTCACATTTAGCTTAAACAGTTTTTTCAGATCGATATCGTTTAAAACCAGATTAAAACTGTTCACCATAGCTTCCACATAAGATTTAATAACATCAGCTCTATAAGGAAAAATACCATCCACCAATAATTGAATTTTTACATTTTCTTTTTTCTTCAATTTTTCTGTAAAATCAGATGGAATAATTATACCAAACCTCACTTTATTCTCATCTATCAGTTTGATAACTTCATCTTGGCTTGCTACCTCACCATAAAAACTGAAATATTCCCTATTATTTATAAAGCGATATTTAAAATCTCTGCTTAATGCCGTTTTATCTTCATCAACAATCACAAAAGGTATATGATGTACATCAAGGGCCATACCGTACCCAAAAATGATCATCATAACAAAAGGAACAACAAATACTATTATTCTTGAAATCCTATCCCTTCTAAGCTCTTTAAACTCTTTCATGAATATGGAAACAATCCTTTTCAATCTTTTATTAAGCGTAATAGACAAAAACATCCTCCATGGTAGGCACACTTTTTTTAAAAGTGCAATTCTCACTCAAGAAATCTTTAAAACTCTCATCTTTGGTATAAATCCTAATCTTTCTGCCAAGTAAGGATGCTCTATACCCCTCTTTTTTCAACTTCCTATAAATCCTATAGTAATCATCACATTGAAGATCGTACACGTCACCAGCTTCTTCAATTAATCCTTTTTTTAATCTTTCCGGCTCATCAAGAGCAATAAGTTGGCCGGCAGAGATAAGAGCTATTCTATCACAATATTCGGCTTCACTCATATAATGTGTTGTCACGATAACTGTGATTCCGGATTTTGATAATTTTGTTATAAGCTGCCAGAAAACATCTCTTTCCACTGGATCCACACCAGAAGTGGGCTCATCAAGAAATACAATTTCCGGCAAATGAAGAATGGAACAAATAAGTGCAAGACGCTGTTTAAAGCCAAGTGGTAACTTTTTTACAATTTCTTTTTTGTATTTATCAAGTCCGATTATTTTTATAATGTTTTCAAATTTTTCTATGTTTTTTACTCCATATACATTAGAATAATATTCGATGTTTTCTTCCACACTTAAATCACTATATAAGGAAAACTTTTGAGACATATATCCGATTCTATGTTTTAACTGTCTCAAACCGCTGCTTCCAAAAACCTCGAATTCTCCTTCACTCTGTTTGTATAATCCGGTCAAAATCTTAATTAGCGTGGTTTTTCCAGCTCCGTTCGGCCCTAATAAACCGAAAATTTCTCCTCGTTTTACACTGAAACTAACCTCTTTCAATGCATAAAAATCACCAAAAGTTTTACTTATCCCCTTCAGTACAATCACATTGTCATCTTTAAATTTTGAGTTAATTTTTGGAAAGTTGATATCCAGATATTTTGTTTCAAGCTGATTCATTACCACATCTTCAAAAACCGGCTCTACTACAAATTTTTCTTCCCTTTCTTCATTTTTATCCTTTACATATCTTACCAAATTACGCCTAAATCGAACCCCTCTGTATTTTTCATAATAATATTTGATGTCATGCAAACTTGCAGGTTCTTCCACCACATCTATATTTTCATATAACTCTTTTCCGATTACACCATAATATTTAACCATCCCATTATGCAAAAATATTACTTTATCACAACGCTCCGCCTCATCCAGATAGGAGGTTGAAATAATTACAGAAAGATTTTCCTGATTTACAAAATCCATAAATAGATCCCACAACTCTCTTCTTGAAATAGGATCCACCCCCACTGTGGGCTCATCTAGTATAATCAACTCAGGCCTATGAATCAAAGAGCAGCAAATTCCTAGTTTCTGCTTCATCCCTCCGGAAAGATTCATGGCTAGTCTATCCTTAAATCTCTCAAGCCCGGTTATTCTCAATAATCTGCTTTTTCTTTCCTCTATTTCATCAATATCCAACCCTTTAAGTTCGGCAAAAAAATTGATATTTTCTTCTACACTTAGCTTTTGATAAAGGTTCAACCCGAGTCCTTGAGGCATATAGGCAATTCTATCTTTCAATACATCATAACTTTTTTTACGATTTATTTCGTTATCAAAGAGATAAAGCCTGCCTTCATCAAAATCCATAACATTAGCAACAATTTTCATTAAAGTAGATTTACCAGCACCATCAGGACCAACAAGTCCCAATATTTCACCTTGATTTAATGTAAAAGAAACACTTTTTAAGGAAAAACCTTTTTTAAAATATTTACAGATGTTTTCAGCTTTGACTATCATTGGAAATGAAAAATCATATCTGCAGGCATACCAGGCTTTAAATATTTATCTGGTTTATTAAAATAGGCCTTAATAGCAAAAACCTGCTTTACTCTTTCTTCCTTCGTCTGCACCTCTTTTGGAGTAAACTCCGCTCTATCACTCACATAAGAAATTTTCGCATCAAACCCTTTTTCAAGACCATCCACATACACTTTTACTTTATCACCAAGCTTTATTCTTGATAAATATTTCTCAGGGAAAAAACCTTTAAAATATATTTTTTTCGGATCATACAATGAATAAACCGGTTGATAAGCCACAGCAATCTCACCAAAATTGATATTTTTGCTCATAATCACGCCATCAATGGGAGCTCTAACATAGGTATCATTAATTTTAATCTGCAACTCGTTTATCATCGCTTTAACCTCATTTAGAGACTCAACCATTCCCTGTTTTTCACTCATCTTAATATTGATAACCTCTTGAATCCCTTTTATCTCTTTATCAAGCAAGTCTATCTCTTTGCGCTGCAATTTTGCCCTTTCAAGGTTTTTCTTGCTGTTACTCAAATAATGTCTTGCAGATTCCAACTCCTTCTTCACACTTTCAAATTCACTTTTTAACGTATCAAACTTTAAGCTGATATCCTCATACATAGATTTTGAAATCGCCCCTTCGTTGTACAATGTTTTGTATCGCTTATAATCTTTCTCAACCTTTCTTAAATTTGCAAAAATAACATCTTTCTTTTCTTCCAATATTTTTACATTTGCGCTGGCTACTTTAATTTCATTCTTTGCAATTTCAATTGCAAGTTCCACATCTTTTGACACTTTTTCCTTCTTGATTAACAACTGTTTCAATTTTACTCTATATGATTGAATCTCACTCTCCTTAGCTCTTATACCGTTTTCTACTTGCCTTTTTTTTGCAATTAACTGATTCGTCTTTTCATCAAGTTCTTCTCTACCAAGCTCTACCAATATATCTCCTCTTTTTACCTCATCCCCTTCGTCAAAATAAACTCTAACGACCTCTCCACTCACTTTAGGAGATACATCTACAACATCAACCTCAATCCTGCCGCTTATTGTAAGGCTATCAAGATTTTTCTTTTTAGTTACACTTAATAGAATTAAAACTACCAATAAAACAACAACGACTAAAACAGCTATTTTTTTCATCAATCCTCCCTGTAGTTAACAGTGAAAACTCCTTCCCACAAAAGTGAAACTAAGCCCCCATCCCAAACAAATCCAACATACAATGCAAACACTAGTCATAAATAAGGTAAAATACAATCTATATAATACCTTCCAGGCATTTCATCGGTACTAAAATATTTACTAAAAAAACCGAAAGAAACATTACTCTTTTTGTCTAAAAACCTATATTCCTCAATAGGTTTTTTAGTGCCAATAAGTTAAAACTCCACAATGGTTACGGCGTCACCACCTTCATGAAATGTCCCAACCCTAAAAGATTTAACTCTTCTATCATTTTTTAAAAACTGATGCACCCCTTTTCTCAAGGCGCCTGTTCCCCTGCCATGAATAATTACTGCACTGTTAATTCCGGCCAATACACATTTATCTAAAAATTTATCCACTTCATCAATGGCTTCATCCACTTTTTTCCCTATAATATTCAACTCATAAGATACACTTTTTGTAACTTCCCCCTTTACGCTCAACTGTTTAGCTTTTTGTTTTTCTTTCTCCACATCTTCAAGTCTTTTACCCACCAAATCCTTCTTCTTAATCTCTATACGTATACCCTCCAAATTCACAAGCACGGATTTTTTTTTAACCTCAAGAATCTCCGCCAATTTATTATATTTTTCCAAAATTATTTTATCCCCAACCTTTACATCTTCCAGCGGCTTTTTCTTCTCACTTATTTTTTCAAGTTTTTTCGATGTAACTTTTATATCTTTTTCAACCTCATCCAAGGTTGCCTTTTTCATTTTCCCTTTTAAAATTGATCTCCCCTTTTGTAAAAGATAATACGCCTCTTCCAGCAATTGCTCTTCTTTTTTGCTCAACTTTTCCTCAAGTTCCTTCTCACGCTTCCTTAAAACTTCCTCTTTAAATTGCAGATCTTTTTCTTTCTCTTCCAATCTTTTTCGTAATATTTCCACCTCAACCTTCAAATCATTTAATCTTTCAAGCTCATATTCCATTTTGGTTTTATCTTCTTGAAGTTTCTTCAAAGCCAAACTTATTATCTCTTCATTAAAATTGAGACGCCTGGCTATCAAAATAGGATCGGATTTACCAATAACCCCTTTTAATAAAGAATATTTCGGCGTAAAGGTTTTATAATCAAAATCCACCGCATAGTTTTCAGCAAAATCATTTTTCAAAGCATACTCTTTTACCTCTTTATAATGCGTGGTAACAATAATTTTCGAACCTTTTTTAACAAGGTATTCAATAATTGCCACAGCAAGAATAGCACCCTCTTTAGGTTCAGTACCCGTTCCAAGCTCATCCAACAAAACCAAAGATGACTTTTCAGCCAAATCCACAATATTTTTAATATTCATAAGATGAGCAGAAAAAGTACTCAAATCCATCACTAAGGATTGGTTGTCCCCAATATCAGCCATTATATTTTTAAAAAGTTTTATCTTTGCATAATGTCCAAAAAGAGGTAACCCACACATGGCAATAACATGATTTAATCCTATCGATTTTAAGGCCGCAGTTTTACCTCCCGTGTTCGGCCCACTGATAACAACAACCTTTTTCCCATCCTCCATTATAAAATCAAGAGGCACCGAATTATCTTTTTTTGTTAACAAAATTATGGGATGATGAATTTTTTTGAATTCAACAGTCTCATCGATATCCGGGAAAACCACATCAAAATTTTTTACAAATTTGGCATATTCAATATAAAAAATCAGTTTTTGGTACGCTGCAATAGTAGAACTCAACTCAAACCTTTTACCCTTTACCTTATCAATCAACTCATAAATGATTTTTCTTATCTCTTCATCTTCCGCAATCTTCAATGACTGATAACGGTTGTTCAAATCCACTATTTGCGCAGGCTCCACAAAATAGGTTTGAGCACTCTTTGATATATCATGTACAATCCCGTTTATAAACTGCCTGAAATTAGGTTTACAGGGGATAACAAACCTGCCATTTCTTTCCACAACCGTCTTATCCTGAATAAAACTGTCTGACGATTTGCCGTAAATAATGGAATTTAATGTCTTATTTATCTGCTTACCTACACTGTTCAACTCTTTCCTTATAGTTGCAAGCTCAATTGTGGCATCTGTTTTCACCTGTCCGTTATCAGCGATTTTTTTGTCTATCTCTTCTATCAATTCTCCAAATGAATAAATATCTTTTAAAACTTCCCTCAATGTATCGATGGCTTCATTTTCCAACAAAACTTTCTTTAAATTTCCAAGCCACTTATGAAAAATCTTAAATGTCACAAGCTCCTGGGCAGAAAACCCCTTATATGGATCCATCAGGTTTTGATAAAAATTCTCATAATCAGAATCATTAAAAAGTTCAATTTCAGTACCTGTCAAATAATTCATTATTTCTCGGATATAATTTTGAACCTTTTTGATGCTATTTTCAGATTGAAAAGGCTTTAAATTAAAAAAATATTTTTTGGCAAAAACTGACGTGAACTCACTGGATACAAGCTTCTTGTATAATGGAAATTCAAGAACATCAAAATCGATCATATATTAAAATTTTATACCTTTAAAAGGATTTCTCTTTTTCTCCTTAGGCAACTTATTCAGCATATCAAAAACATAAGGGGTTACCTTCATGAAACTTTTGGCAACAGGTGATTTTTTCAAATCCTTTGACATGGCAACAGAAGGTGGCAATACAGATATAAGAAAATATAACAAAACACCTAAAATGACACTTGCCTTTATAACCCCAAAGGCAAAACCACCAGTCTTATCCATCCATCCAAGTTTAATCGTTTTAAAGAATTTTCTAAGTAAAGTTCCAATTAAAAATATAACAATGTAAATCAGCAAAAACGTAATCACAAATCCTAAGGCATCGGCAACACTTCGTTTAATACCAAACCCACTTATTATCTTTGCAAAAATTCCATAATATTGATAAGCTAATACATACCCTAAAATTAATCCCAAAATACCGAAAACCTCACTAATAAGCCCTCTAAACAAACCCTTGATACCAAAAACCCCAATGACTATTAACAAGACAATATCAATTACCCCCATTGAACGCCTCATTGACAAGTTTATTCACAAGCTTGCCATCAGCTCTTCCTTTAACTTTAGACATCACACCCTTCATCACCTGACCAAAATATTTTTTATCTTTACTTTCAAGCTTGCCTATTTCCTCTTCTATTATTTTTTTAAGCTCCTCTTCGCTTAACTGTTCAGGAAGATATTTAGAAAGAATCTCAATCTCTTTTTTCTCTTTTTCAGCCAAATCAGCTCTACCGGCCTTTTCGTACTGTTCTACCGCATCTTTTCTCTTTTTAATAGCACTTTGAACAACCTGAATAACCTCATCATCATCAAGCTCTTTCTTTTTATCTATCTCAGCATTTTTAATCTCTGCTCTAAGCATCCTTATTGCTCCAAGAGCTATTTCATTTTTTTCTCTCATAAATTTTTTCATATCATCAAGTATTTGATTTTTTAAACTCATCGACATAACCTCCTTCTCTTTTTCCAACAACCCTTGCCAGCATAAACAAACAATCACTCAACCTATTTATAAACTTCAAAATGTTTTTGTCAATCTTAATATCTTTCGACAAAGCCACCACTCTTCTTTCAAATCTGCGACAAACTGTTCTACATACATCACACTTCGCAGCAGCCAGTGTTTCCGACGGTATTATAAAACTTTTTAACTTACCAAACTCCATTTCGAAATCTGCTAACATCTTATCAAGAAAATCCATATCCTCTTCTGATACAAAATAATTTTCCATAAGTTTTGTGCTTGCAAGGTTGGCATTTATTTTAAAAATTATCTTTTGAACTTCCTCAATAAAATCTTTAAAATCTTTTGCATAAAATTTTAATTCTGCAAGATGGCTAATAAGCTCATCCCCTGTACCGTATGCCTCCACTCTCAAATCATCTTTTTCTACTCTTTCACCCGAAAACAGATAAGTTTTTCCAAAATCACCCTTTTTTGTAGCAATACTCATGAAATAAGTCCTTTATCTTTTGCAAAATTCACAAAAGACCTATCATACGTTTTTTCAGCTTCTGGTGAAAAATAACAAGCTGGCAACTCATCCCTTTCTCTGTGATACGCTATACAATCACAGCAACGACCTCTTTTCGAACAACTCATCCAAGTACATGGACATTTTTCCGCAATCTTATGAGCCTTACATTCCATAAGCCACCTCCTTAATTACTTAACATCTCAGCAATTTCTAGAAGTGTAGGATCAAGCTCTTTTCTTTTAAATAACACTTCATCAAGTTTTACAAGTTCCATTTTAGTCTTTTGTAATGCAACCATATCACCACATGCACCATCTAAAAGTGCTTCCACTGCAAATGCACCCATCCTTGTGGCAAGCGTTCTATCAAAAACAGTGGGGCTACCTCCTCTTTGCAAATGCCCAAGAACAGTAATCCTTGTATCAAATCCACCAATCATACCAAAAACTTTTCCAAAATCGTAAGCAGAACCAACACTTTCAGCCACAATTATAATACTCCTTGTTTTACCTTCTTCATACCTTCTTTTAATCTTCTCAATTATTTTCTCGATGTTGTAAGGAACTTCAGGGATCAATACCGCCTCAGCTCCACCGGCAATGGCAGACATAAGTGCAAGATATCCACAATCTCTACCCATAACCTCTATCAAAAATGTCCTATCATGAGAACTCGCAGTATCATTTATTGAATCGATACATCTTACTATTGTATTAAGTGCAGTATCAACACCAATAGACATATCTGTACCGTATATATCATTATCGATTGAACCAGGAATCCCTATCACTTTTACTCCGTATTTCTTACAAAGCACGTTAGCTCCACGCAAGGAACCATCTCCACCTATAACAATCAATGCATCAATATTAAACTTTTCAAGATTTTTTATAGCTTCCTTTTGTCCTTCCTCCGTTTTAAATCGCTCACTTCTGGCACTTCTTAAAAAAGTCCCTCCACGTTGAATAATATTTGCCACATCCCTACTTTCAAGTTTTCTAAACTTCCCCTCTATCATCCCTTTGTAACCTTGCTCTATACCATATACTTCCAATCCTTTAGAAATAGCAGTCCTCACAACACTTCTTATTGCAGCATTCATTCCGGGGCAATCCCCACCACTTGTTATAACAGCAACTCTTTTCATCAACTCCCCCTTTTATTTAGTTGCCACTTAAAAATTGGCAACTAATTTATAATAATTGATTTATTGCAATATCTCTATAAAAATCCCCCCAGTTTTTTGATAATTCTTGCAAAAACTAGGGATATAACCCTTTTTTTAATTATTTATAAAATCATAAAATTTTTTTATTTAATAAAAAGTTCTCACTTTTTCAGTGAGAACTTTTTAGAAACTCCTGATAAAAATCAGGATATTTCTTATAAGATATCGGATCAATCTCTCCGGCATCCATAAAACCTTTCAACCTTAAAAAACAACTATCACATTCACCACAAGCCTTATCTTCACTTTTATAACAAGACCAGCTCAGATGCAAAGGTGCTTTCAACTCAACCCCTTTTTGCACTATTTGACCTTTTTTCAAATTAATTAAAGGAGTTACCACTTCAACTTTAAAGTCTGAAGCAAGCGCCACAGATAAAAGCTCGTTAAACTTTTTATAAAATATCTCCCTGCAATCGGGATACCCCGAACTATCCTCTTCTACAGCTCCTATAAATATTTTCTCTGCCCCTATAACTTCAGCCCAACTCGTAGCAATTGAAAGTATATTTGCATTTCTAAAAGGTACATAGGTGGTAGGTATTCCTTCCCTGTTCAATTTACCTTTTTCCACTTCCATACTCTCATCGGTAAGAGATGAACCACCAATCTTTTTCAAATAACTAATATCAACAACCATAGTGTCTTTAGCATTATAAAAAGATGATATATCATAGAACGCCTGTAATTCTCTTTTTTCAGTTCTCTGTCCATAATTGACATGAAGAAAGTAAAGCTCATATCCCAAATCCTTGGCTATGGCTGCTGTCACGCAGCTATCCATTCCACCACTTACCAAAACAATACCCTTAGACATTTTCCCTCCATTTTTTTATAAAATATAAGATTATAATTTATTGAATTCTTTTACTTTTCCATACTTATATTGTCTATTAAGTTTCATAATTTGATTATAACAAATATAATGAAATTTTAAATAAAATATTACTAATATATCGAAAGAAATTTATCAATAACGTAACTTCTTGGTGTCACCTCAATTTTTACAAATAATCCTATTAATAAGGGTTGTAGAAGGTTGTGAGGGTATTAGGGGTTGAAGAGGTAAAAGGGAGGACAGGGAAATGGCTAAAGAGTAAAAGTTCAAGGTTCAATGTTCAAAGTTCAAGGTTCAATGTTTAAAAAGGTTAAGATTTAGGATAAGGTTAAGGAAATAAATTTCAAGTATCACTCTTACAACCCTTATTACTTTTACAACCCTTACAACCTTTACTACTTTAGAAAAAGTGTATTCGCAAGTCGTACTATTATTTTCTAAATTTACTGATCTAAAACTGCTTTTAAATCGCCTTGATTATTTTCAATATGCTCTTCCAGTTCTTTATGTAAACCAATAAAGAAGTCAATTTTCTCAATTGCTTCTAGCGAATATTTATTTTTATAATCAATATAATCATTAGCCTCTTTACTAACTCTTTCTAATCTCTCCATAATCGCACCTCTTTTCTTTTTTTCAAAACTTTAACTTTAAAAAATTATTATGAAAACTTTAATCTATGATTGATTGTACATTCATTTTTTAACAATAAATTTAACAAAAATCTTCTTAGTTGTATTATTTTAAAAATTTACTGATAAGATAACAAATTATCTTACAATATGAGAAATAATTTCAACTGCACCATCTATTGAAACTTTCGACATGTTAATTAATAAATGATACAAATTTTTATCATCAATATTTTTGTCGTAATAATGCTCCACAAAATTCCTTTTTCTTTTATCAATCTCCATAATTTTTTTTCTCGCATCATTCTCTGAAATATTTTCACTTTTCGACACCCATTTGATTCTATCTTCAATATCAGCATATAGCCTGAAATGGTAAGCTTTTTCAAAATTTTGCAATATACATTGTGAACCCCTTCCAAGAATCACAACATTATCTTCATCTGCAAGTTTGGTAATTAACCTTTCCACCATTGAATGAAAAATTTCACTATCTATGACATGGCTGGCGGAGAATCTGTCACCAAATAAATCTTGATCATCATCCAATATCTTGATTTCTTTTTCAGCTTCTTCTACTTTTTCAAAAATATCTTTAAACATATCTAGATCAAAATACTTTGATATAAAAGCTTTGAAATTAGAGTGCATCTCCTCATCATATTTCTCGACCACCTCTTTAGGAACCCCGGTTAAAATGGCAATATACTCAATCAACTCTTTATTTATATATTTATAATTTAACTGCTTACTCAATCGTGCAGCGACAAATTCTCCCGAACATCCATACTCTCTAGAAATGGTAATTACGGCCATTTAAGCACCCCCACCCTTTTAATAGCAAGATCGCATTCTATTTTTTTTATAAAATACTCTAAAGATTTTTTACTGACCGGATGAATATAATCGGGGCAAATCTCCTTCATAGGATAAACTACAAAACTTCGTTTGTGAAACTGCAAATGGGGTATAATCAACTCATCAGTTATAAAAACTTTTCTATTAAAATCGATTATATCAACATCTATAATCCTCGGCATCCATCTCTCTGTATGAGTTCTACCCATCTTTTTTTCAATCTCTTTACACACATCTAAAAGCTCAATTTGAAATAACTTTGTTTCTGCTTCCACTACAATATTAAAATAGTCAGGTTGGTCATCAAGTAGCAACGATTTCGTTCTATAAACTGATGATATCTTTTCAATTTGAACAAGTTTTTTTTCAAGAAGCAGCAAAGAAGTATATATATTTTTTAACTTGTCTCCAAGATTAGTACCGATAGAAAGAATTACCTTATGCATTAAGCTCCTTCAAAATGGCTTCACGCACTTCCAGAAGTAATTCATTTATCTTTTTCCCTTCGGAAGAAACTGGCGGTAAAAAAGTAATGGAGATTTTTTGAAACGGACGAATTTTTAAGCTGTTTTTCTTTAAAACATTATTCGTCCCTCTGATTGCAAATGGCAATATATCAAGCCCCGCCCTTTTTGCCAAAATAAAGCCACCTTGCTTAAATTCCAGTAATTTACCGTCTTCAGACCTGGTACCTTCTGGAAACACTAAAATAGAATCACCCTCCTTCAGCTTTTTTGACGCTTCAATTAAACTTTTCATGGCTTCTCTCGGATTTTCCCTATCAACAGGTATAAAATCCATTCGTTTTAGTACAGTACCAAAAAATGGGATAGAAAAAAGCTCTTTTTTTGCCATAAAAACGATTTTATCTTTTAAAGCTACAAACACAAGAAAAATATCAAAATAGCTTAAATGATTCCCCATTACGATGTAATTCTTTGTAAAATCAATATTTTCTATTCCTTTAACTTCATATTTTGTAAAGGTAGCCATTAAAGAAAACTTACCCCAATAATATCCAAGCTTTCTATAAAAGCTCCTTTTATTAAATTTGAACCTAATCAACTCGAAAGGAGCACCAACAATAATTGTAATGGCTGTAATCAAAATCAAAATAAACCAAAAAAAATAACTAAGAATCACAACACTTCCCCCTAATTGCCTCACTGAGATCAGTTAAAATGGAAGCAAATAAAGGATTGTTAAAAATACAGGTTTTAATCTTCTCTACACCAACTTTCAATTGTATCATTAAACCAAAAATATTTATCAGCTCAGATGCACCTTTACCAAGCACATGAGCTCCCACAATCTTACTGTCATCTTTATTATAAATTATTTTTATTACTCCTTTTGAAAATCCTAAAATAGCTGATTTTTCAATGTCCGCAAAACTATATTTAATTACTTCATAGTTCATCTTTTGCTCTTTTGCCTCCTGTTCAGTAATTCCAATTGAAGCAATCTCAGGATCAGCATAAATAATTTTTGGGATAGTTACTTTTTTATAATTTCTCTTTGCACCTAAGATATTATCTACTACTATTTCCGAAGACTTATAAGACCAATTAACAAACATATTAAAACCAGTGGCATCACCGACCACAAAAACCTTTTTATTACTAGTCTGCAAATAATTATTAAGCTTGATTCTACCGTCTTTTACCCTGATACCAGCTTTTTCCAAATCCAAATTTGCTAAATTAGGTTCACGTCCTATTGCTACGAAAGTCTCGTTTGTTTCTATCTTTTCACCATTATTAAGAAAAATTATGATCTTACTACCAACCCTTTCAATTTTTTCAGGTACAACTTTTTTAAGTATATTGACACCACCTTTTTTAAGAGCATCTTCAAATTTTTTCACAATAAAATCATCAAAATCTCTCAAAAGCTTATCTTCCTTCTCAACAATTGTTACCTGAGCACCAAAACGCTTAAAAATAACTGCAATTTCTACTCCTACATATCCTCCACCAATAATTGTTATATTTTCAGGAATTGATTCTAGATTTAAAAAGTTTTCTAGAGTTAAATAATTTATTTTTGATCCAAGTTTCAAACTTTTAGGAGTAGAGCCAGTAGCTATCACAACATAATCAAACTCATATACCTCATCATCAATTAATATTGAACTTTCGTTTAAAAACTTTGCTACACCAGATTTCAAAGAAATATTATTTTCCACAAGCTCATTAATAAAAGTCTTACTTAACTTATTTTTTATAGTATCAATACTTTTTCTTAGCTTTTTTACATGTACTTTTACATCTTTTTCTTTTATATCAATGAAGTTTATTATTCTATTGATAAACATATCATACAAGTAACTATAATACAGTACAGAATTTGATAAAACACTCCCCTTCTGTACGTAATTATTTGCTACATTGTTATCTACAACAAGAACGGATTTACCTTTTTGGCTTAATTGTTTGGCAGTGCTGATCCCGGCAGGACCAGCACCTATGACAATTACATCGAAGTAATTATCCATATGTTATGTTCCAATTTCCCAGGCTGATAAATACTCTTTTTGTTCTTCCGTTAATTGGTCTATTTTAATTCCCATTGTAGCAAGTTTTGTGAATGCTATATCCTGCTCAATTTCTTCAGGCAGGACATAAACTTTATTTTCTAATTTATCTTTATTTTTTACAACATACTCGGATGCTAGAGCTTGCGTCGCAAAACTCATATCCATAACACTTGCAGGGTGTCCTTCAGCTGCACTAAGATTCACAAGTCTTCCTTCAGCAAGCAGATATATTTTTCTTCCATCAGCTAAAACATATTCATCTACAAAGTTTCTAACATTTTCATTAATTTCTTCTGCAAGTTCTTTCAAAGCCGGAATATCAATCTCCACATCAAAATGACCGGAATTGCATATATAGCATCCATCTTTCATCACTTCAAAATGCTCTTTTCTTAACACATGGATATTTCCTGTTACAGTGCATATTATATCCGCTTCTTTAACTGCATCAATCATTTCCATAACTCTAAAGCCATCCATTGCAGCTTCTAATGCTTTAATGGGGTTTACTTCAGTTACTATAACATTAGCTCCCATACCTTTTGCTCTCTCGGCAAGACCACGACCACACCAGCCATATCCTGCAATCACAAAGGTTTTACCAGCAAGCAGAACATCTGTTGCCCTTATAATTCCATCCAGAGTAGATTGCCCAGTTCCGTACCTGTTATCAAACATATACTTTGTCTGCACATCATTCACAGCTATCACCGGAAATTTCAAAACATTATTCTTTTCCATAGCCTTAAGCCTGATAACACCCGTGGTAGTTTCCTCCATACTTCCTAAAATCTGCCCATATAGCTCTGGATGATTCTTTAAAATTTCACTTACCAAATCTGCCCCATCATCCATTGTAATGTTTGGAGAATGAGCAATGGCACTCTCAAGATGTTTATAATACGTTTCGTTATCTTCCCCTTTTATTGCAAATACAGGTATCCCAAAATCCCTAACAAGTGAAGCAGCCACATCATCCTGCGTAGATAGAGGGTTTGATGCACAAAGCACTACATCAGCGCCACCCGCCTTCAAAGTCCTCACAAGGTTTGCAGTCTCAGCTGTGACATGAAGACAGCAAGACATCTTTAAACCAGCAAAAGGCTTTTCTTTTTCAAACCTCTCCCTTATTTTTGATAGGACAGGCATATCTTTATCTGCCCAAAGAATACGCCTTTTACCCAAATCAGCTAAGTTTATATCCTTTATATCATATTTCATTTAAAAATCCTCCTTTTTAAGCTCCTAATTTTCCAGCCAACTCTTTTATTTCATCCACCCTGTTTGTTTGTTCCCAGCTAAACTCTTTCCTACCAAAATGCCCATAAGCAGCTGTTTTCTTGTATATAGGCTTTCTTAAATCAAGAGCTTCTATGATACCTTTTGGAGTCAAATCAAATACTTTTTCTACAATCTTCTCTATCTCTTCATCTGGAATAATCCCAGTACCAAATGTGTTTACCATAATTGACACAGGGTATGCTACACCAATAGCATAAGCAAGCTGAATCTCACATCTTGTTGCAAGGCCAGCAGCTACTATATTTTTCGCCACCCATCTTGCTGCATAAGCTGCACTTCTATCCACTTTAGATGGGTCCTTACCACTGAAACATCCTCCACCATGTCTTCCTATGCCGCCATAAGTATCAACAATTATCTTTCTACCTGTAAGACCGCAATCCCCCATTGGACCACCAATTACAAATCTTCCAGTCGGATTTATATGGTATGTCACATGTTCTTCATCTAGAAGTTCTTTTGGTACAACGGGCTTAATTATTTTCTCTATTACATCTTCTTTTAAATCATTTAATTTCACATCAGGAGAATGTTGTGTTGATACAACAATGGTGTCTATCTTAACAGGTTTAAAACCCTCATACTGAATAGTTACCTGAGATTTTCCATCAGGCCTTAAATAGTGTAAAATCCCTTGTTTCCTAACGTCACTTAACTGCTTACATATTTTATGAGCAAGCATGATAGGTAAAGGCATCAATTCCTCTGTTTCATCACAGGCAAAACCAAACATTAACCCCTGATCACCTGCACCACCAGTATCCACACCCATAGCTATATCAGGTGATTGTTTATCAATTGTAGTTATTACTCCACAGGTTTCATAATCAAAACCATACTTTGCTCTTGTATAACCTATCTCTTTTATTGTTTCTCTAACAATACCCGGAATATCAACATATGTACGTGTTGTTATTTCACCTGCTACAATTGCTAAACCTGTCGTAACCAATGTTTCACACGCCACACGGCTGTATGGATCATCTTTTATCAAAGCATCTAAAATCGCATCTGATATTTGATCAGCAACTTTATCAGGATGACCTTCTGTTACTGATTCTGATGTAAACACATACCTCTTTCTTTCCATTCTTATTCCCCCTGAATTTTCTCTTTGTATTCTTTTATTATTTGATTCATCCTATCTTTTCCTTTTAACTTTGTAAGTTTAATCTCTTTTATTTTCAGCTCCACTTCAGGAGGAAAGTATTTTAAACTGTAAAGGGCTTCCAAATCTTGCTCTAACCTTATATGTTCTTCAAAAAGTTTTCTGAATTCATCATTTTTTTCAAGCAACTCTTTAATAATAGTATCATTCTTATCTAACATATTTCACCCCTTCTTTAATTTCATTAAAATTGCATGCTTACCTAAACCATAATAATTCAATCTCTTACCATATTCTATAAAACCAAATTTTGTATATAATCTTCTTGCTGCTTTATTACCTTCTTCAACCTCAAGGTAAAAAACAGCATCCCCTTTAGAATCTAAAACAAATTCTAGCAATTTACCTCCAACCCCTTGTCCTTGATATGATTTTGAAACAGCTATATTTGCAATCTCAACTTCATTTCCTAAATCCCATATAACAACAAAACCGATTATACTTTTATTATACTCATAAACATATATTTGTGAACAAGGATTATAAAATTCTTTAACAAAACTTTCATAACTCCATGGAGTATCATAAACTTCCATCTCTATAGCATAAATTTTCTTTAAATCATCATAAACCGCAGGCTTTATCAAAGTTAATCTCTGCCTGTGATTTTCTCATATAAAAAGGTTCATATCCTCTTAAAAAATCTTTAAATAAACTATGTTCATAACATCTTGTAAGATCAATATACTTTTTATTTAACACATAAGTATCAGAAGAGATTTCATCTTCCTTAATCACCAGATAGTCACTGAATTTGTTCTCTTTAAAATCGTATTCTCTATAAGCATATTCATTTAATCTGAGCTTTGTCGCAACAGAAATCTTATCAACATTTTTATCTTTATTCAATCTCAATGCAGCTGCATCAAGAGATGTAATCCCATACAACGGTCTTCCTGTGGACAAAGACAACCCTAATATTGTAGATACACCGATTCTAATCCCCGTAAAAGAACCGGGACCTACAACAACATAAAACTCATCAATATCACGGATATCAATCTTTAATGACTTAAAAGCAAAATCAATTATTGAAAGCAATTCTTCATTAAACCTGCTTTTCAATAGAACGGAATTACTATAAATAATTGCTGATGATTGATAAATGGAAAGAGATAAATAATTGGAAGATGTATCTAAAAATAATGTCTTCATTAATTATATTCTAATCTAAAAAAACTTTTAGTCAACACCGGTTGAGCCAAAACCACCATCGCCCCTTTCTGTCTCAGTAATTTCATCAACAATCTCCACTTCAGCTCTTATAACTTCAGCCACCACAAGTTGAGCAATTCTATCCCCTCTTTTCACCTGAAAATCGTCATTACCAAAATTAACAAGTATAACTTTGATTTCACCTCTGTAATCAGAATCAATAGTGCCGGGAGTGTTTAAAACGGTAATTCCATGTTTTAAAGCCAGACCACTTCTTGGCCTAACTTGTGCTTCATAACCATCAGGTAATTCAACATAAACTCCAGTGGGGATAAGTTTGAATTTGCCAGAAGGAATTACTACATCTACTCTTGAGCGCAAATCCATTCCACTGGAACCGGAAGATTTATACTCCGGAACTAAATCTTTCTCCAAACATTTCAGTTTTATTTTTAACTTTTTCATAACCACCAAATAAAAAAAAGGAACCAACAAGGTTCCTTTTATACTATTGTTTTTCTACTAAGCTTTATCCTACCCTGATCATCTTTACCAAGGTATTGAACCTGAAGTGTATCTCCTACCTTTACATGATCACGGATATTTCCAATTCTCTCTTTGCAAAATTGAGACACATGGAGCAAACCTTCTACTCCAGGAAAAAGCTCCACAAAAGCACCATAATCCACAACCCTTTTAACTTTTGCATTATATATTTTCCCCACAGTTAGCTCTTGTGTAACTGCTTCTATCATTTCCACAGCACTATCAATAGCCTCTTTACTATTTCCAAAAATGTGGAGCTCACCTTCTTCTAAGATATCAATTTTTACACCAGTTTTATCTATTATCGCCTTTATAGTCTTACCCGCAGGACCAATAAGAAGACCTACTTTTTCTGGATTTACCTTTATCTTCTCAAATTTCGGAGCATTTGGAGAAACCTCTTTCCTTGGCTCAGAGAGAACGGATTTCATTTTAGCTAAAATAAATAGTCTACCTTCCCGTGCTTGTTCAAGGGCTTGTTGAAGAATTTCTCTCTTTAGCCCCTTTATCTTAATATCCATCTGTAATGCAGTAATTCCTGTTTCAGTCCCCGCTACTTTAAAATCCATATCACCAAGATGATCCTCAATCCCCATTATGTCGCTTAAAATCACATATTTATCTTCTTCATAAATTAATCCCATTGCAATTCCTGCTACCACATCCTTGATTGGTACACCTGCATCCATCAATGCAAGAGAACCACCACATACCGTTGCCATAGAGGAAGACCCATTAGATTCAAGAATCTCAGATACTACCCTTATTGTATAAGGGAAAGAATCTTCATCAGGTATAACAGGGGCTAAAGCTCTCTCGGCAAGAAAACCATGACCAATCTCACGTCTTCCTGGTGGTCTTAAAGGACTTACTTCACCAACAGAATAAGGTGGGAAATTATAATGAAGCATAAAACGCTTGAAAGTTTCCCCTTCCAAGTCATCAAGTAATTGACTATCAAACTTTGTCCCTAAGGTTGTTGTGACAAGAGCTTGTGTTTCACCGCGGGTAAAAAGTGCTGAACCATGAGCGCAAGGGAGTAAATCCACTTCTATATCAATAGGTCTTATTTCATCATAGCGTCTTCCATCAACTCTACGCCCTGAATTCAATGTTATTTCACGAAAAACTTTTTTTTCTACCTTTTGATAAACCTCATTATATACAGCTTTTTTTTCTTCAAACTCTTCACCCAATCTTTCCTGCAACTTCTCAAAATATTCTTCTTTTATCTTATCGATGGCAGCATACTTATCGAGTTTTTTAGGAAGCAACACAGCTTCTTTTAACTTTTCACTTAATTCCTTATATGCTTCTTCTACCAAGTCATCAGAAACTTTAAAGTCTCTATAATCGATTTTCTCTTTACCAATTTCCTCTCTCATTTTCAGCTGAAGATCTACAAGCTTCTTAATTGCCTCATGCCCAAATTCAAGTGCATTTATCACATCTTCTTCAGAACAGTTTTTCATACCAGCTTCAACCATAACAATGGAATCTTTTGTTCCTGCCACAACGATATTCATATCAAATTCATCTAAATAAGCTACAGGCGGATTTATCACATAACTACCATTAACTTTGCCTACTCTTACAGCACCAACAGGACCTTCAAAAGGTATATCTGATATCATTAATGCAGCACTTGCTGCATTTAATGCTAAAATATCTGTTGCATTTGTTTGATCACTGGAAACAACTGTGGCGACAATCTGTGTTTCGTTTCTAAACCCTTCAGGGAAAAGCGGCCTTATGGGTCTATCAATAAGTCTTGCTATAAGCGTCTCTCTATCGGAGGGTTTTCCTTCTCTTTTTATAAACCCTCCAGGAATCTTACCCACAGCATAAAACTTCTCAATATAATTCACAGTAAGTGGGAAAAAATCAATATTTTCAGGAACATCATCACTCGCTACTGCAGTAACAAGAACAACAGAACCACCTTGTTTTATCCAAATACTTCCATTTGTTTGCTTAGCTTTCCAACCAGCTTCAAAAATAATAGGGTCACTATCTTCTGTTAACTTAATTTCATAACTAAATATTTTCTTTTCCATATATTACTTCCTTAATCCAAGCGCCTCAATCAGATTTTTATATCTGTTGAAATCCTTTTTTCTTAAATAATCAAGAAGCTTTCTTCTTTGACCAACCAACATTAAAAGACCTCTTCTTGAATGATGATCTTTTGGATGCTGTTTAAAATGCTCTGTGAGATATTTAATTCTCTCGGTAAGTAAAGCTACCTGCACTTCAGGAGAACCAGTATCCCCCTCATGCCTCTTAAATTTCTCAATAATTTCTCTTTTTCTTACTGAATCTAAAGCCATTACACACCTCCATTTTTAAAGCTTTTATTTATAGCAAATTTTTTTTTAAAAAACAATATTTATCTACTACTGGAGTCACCCCATTTCTTGCAAAACTTTGTTTTAATGAGTTTGTGGGGAAACATTTTTCGGGTTCAAGTTCCCATAAAACCGCCATGGATGGCGGTTTTAGAGGAACTTGCCTCGGAACAAAACTGGACGTTTTGTGAGAATGAGAAAAATGTTTTCCCACAAACAATTCAACATAATTTATTGATATATAATTATAATTCAAAACAGCCTCCGAAAAAATTGGGTGACGCCAGTTATCTACTACCACTATTACTTACTCAATTCAAAAAAACATGTTCAATCTTCAAAGGATAAATTGATCCTTCTTCCTTTTTTGCAATAGCAAAAATATTACCTTCTCTATCACTTAAAAAATAATATTTATCATAATCTGTTATGGGAAATTTTAGATACATAGCCCTCTTTAATTTACCACCATTCTTTGCAAGTTTTAAGTATTCATCTTTTACAACAGCAGTAGGGAATAACAACACTTTCCAAACAGGAATAATAAAAGAATAATCATTTTCATCTATTTTTTTCTCAATATCTTCTATTTTTAAAGCATCTTTTATACTAAAGTCTCCACTTCTAGTTCTAATAAGATTGCTCATTGTGGCAAATGAACCAAGCCTGATACCCATTTCATTTATAAAACTTCTTATATAAGTTCCTTTAGAACATACTATTTTAACTATCCCTGTTGGATACTGATAGTCAACTAATTCAACATGAAAAATTTTTGAGACTCTACTTCCTGCATCAAAATCTTTTTTCTGCCTTGCAAGCTTATAAGCTCTTTCCCCACCAATCTTCACAGCAGAAAATTTAGGCACAGGAAGTAATAAATCACCTGTCATCTCTCTTAAAACTTTTTTAACTTCTTCAATACTTGGAATTTTATCTTTATTTTCACTGACAATTGTTCCCGTGATATCAAAAGTATCAGTGGAAATTCCCAACTTAAACTCAGCTATATATTCTTTCTCATTTTCATTTAAGTATTTGATAAATTTAGTAGCATTATTCACACATACAGGTAAAACACCTTCAGCTATAGGATCAAGTGTACCTGTATGCCCACACTTCTTTGCACCTAAAATCTTACGCAATTTATCAATCGCTTTGAAAGAACTTATATTTTTTTCTTTGTAAAGAATTATAAATCCATTAAGATTCATGAAGCTTTTTAATTATCTGCTCTATTTTAAAACCTTCATCCACAGTATCATCGATGAAAAATTCAAAAGATGGTATTTTTTTTAAACGTAGTGAGCGTTTTATATTCTCTCGCAAAAATCCTTTACTTCTATTTAAGCCAGACAAAATATCCTCAAGGTTAGCTTCCACATCATAAGAGCGAAAATATATCCTCGCAATGCTTAAATCATTCGTAACTTTCACAGCGGTGATTATAACTGATTTTACACGAGGGTCTTTGACTTCATAAATTATTAACCTAGAAAGTTCTTCTCTCAGTAACTCTGAAACTCTTTTTGCACGTAAACCTTTTGCCATCATCTATAAAATTTCCTCATACATTTTTAATATGTTGATTTCTGGAAAATTATCAACAAAATTTATGATTTTTTGCAACATTTCATCCACTAAGCGTCTGTTATCTGATACTGTAGTAACAGCCAAGACACTTCTATTCCATACATCTTTACCACCCACCTCAGAAACAGCAACATTAAACTTATTTTTCATTTGCGATTTCAAACTGTTTAATACTCGTCTTTTATCTTTCAGAGAAAATGCCCCAGGTATATCTAATTCAAACAACACCGCCCCAATTATAAATGTACTATTTCTCATTATTTTCCCCTTTTACATCATCAAGGGTTCTTTTCTCCTCTACAAGTTCGTAAACTTCTAATATATCACCTTCTTTTATATCATTATACCTATCAATTGTTAAACCACATTCATAACCAGCCACAACCTCTTTCACATCATCCTGAAAACGCTTCAATGTTCCAATTTTGCCATCATAAATAACAACATTATCCCTTAAAATTCTCACATTTGAATTCCTTGTTACTTTACCTTCAAGGACATAACAACCAGCCACTCTACCAACTTTAGATATGGTAAATACTTTCCTAATCTCAACCTTACCAACTATATTTTCTTTTGTCTCAGGAGTGAGCATACCTTCAATAGCCTTTTTAACGTCCTCAATTGCATCATAGATAACAGAGTAAAGATGAATTTCCACCTTTTCCCTTTCACTTGCCGCCTTAGCTTTTGAATCAGGTCTTACATTAAAACCAATAATAATAGCATTTGAAGCTGATGCTAAAAGGACATCAGACTCACTTATTGCACCTACTCCATCATGGATAACATTAACTTTTACCTCAGGATTAGAAAGCTTAAGCAATGATGATTTCAATGCTTCCACAGATCCCTGAACATCAGCTTTTATAATAATGTTAAGCTCTTGAAGCTCACCTTCCTGAATTTTACTAAATATATCTGTAAGGCTAACCTTACTTTTCTCAAGAAGCTCCTGCTCTCTCTTTTTCTCTTTCCTCATTTCAGCTATTTGTTTTGCCAGTTTTTCATTTGGTAAAACTATCAATCTTTCCCCTGCATCAGGCACTTCAGAAAAGCCCATTAATTCCACAGGGATAGATGGGCCAGCTTCTTTCACAGTCTTACCTAAGAAATTGAACATTGACCTAACCTTACCATACTGAGCACCCACTACAAAAACATCACCTTTTTTCAATGTCCCGTTTTGTACAATAACAGTTGCAACAGGTCCTCTATGTTTATCCAGCTTTGATTCAATAATTACACACTCAGCAGGACGCTTTGGATTTGCTTTGAGCTCAAGCATCTCTGCTTCTAACCATACTCTTTCCAAAAGTTCATCTATTCCCTGTCCTGTTTTTGCTGAAACTTCCTGAAACTGATAATCTCCACCCCACTCATCTGAAATAATGCCAAGCTCAGCAAGCTGTCCTTTCACATGTTCTGGGTTAGCATTTGGTTTATCAATTTTATTAATAGCTACCACTATTGGAACATTTGCAGCTTTTGAATGGTCAATAGCCTCTTTTGTTTGAGGCATAACACCATCATCTGCAGCAACCACAAGAATAACAATATCTGTTACCTGAGCTCCTCTTGCCCTTAATGTAGTAAAAGCTTCATGACCAGGAGTATCAAGAAACACAAGTTTCCCTTGTGGTAAATCAACTTCATAAGCACCTATATGCTGAGTTATTCCTCCAGCCTCTTTCTCTGCAACTTTTGTTTTTCTTATTTTATCCAAAAGAGAAGTCTTACCATGATCCACATGTCCCATAACTGTAATAATTGGAGGTCTCGGTTTTAAATCCTCAGGCTTATCTTCATACTTTGGTATTAAATCTTCTTCAGTAACTGTTTTTACTTCTACTTCAATATCATACTCAGCACCCAAAAGCTGCGCAGTTTCAGCATCAATTGATTGAGTAATATTAGCCATTACACCCATTTCAAAAAGTTTCTTTACTATTTCATTTGCCTTTATACCCATCAACCTTGCTAATTCAGTAATTGAAACACTTTCACCAATCTGAATCTTAGAAGGTTTTACAGGTTTTCTAGGCTGTTCTTCTTTTTTCTCTTCAACAACTTCTTTTTTATCTACTACTTGCTCCTCTTCAGTTACTATATCTTCACCGACAAAGGTATCCTCAACTTTTTCAATTTCCTCTTCCAACTCAAGTTCATCTATACCTTCTAAAATATCCTTTTTAAAATTCTTAACTTTCTTAACACCTTTTTTCCCTTTAGGTTTTTTAACCTCTTTAACTTCTAAAATTTCATCTTTATCTTTTTTCTTCTTTTTCAAAGCTTCTTTTTCAGTATCAACTTCTATATCAGGAACTATACGTTTTTCTTCTTTTTTAACTGCTTCTTTAACAATTTCCTCTTTCTTATAAACTTTTTTACCTCTTACATCCTCTGGTTTACGAGGGCGATAAGGCTTTTTGCCTCTTTTATCTTCTTTTTTCTCTTCTCTTACAACGCCTTTATCAGGCTTAGCTTCTTCAGTCTGTATATATTTTCTAGTATCTCTATCTACGTCCTCTTTAACTTTATAAGGTTTTTCTTCTGAAATTTCCCTTTTTATACTTTTATCAACTACCTCTGCTGCAGGAGTAACTTTCTGAGCAACCTTTTTTTCCTCTTTAATCTTCTCTTTTTCAGCAGCCACTTCTCCTTTCTTAACTACTTTAGTAACTGTCTCTGCTTTAATCTCTTCCTGTTTTTTTCTGCGCAACTCATCGACTTTTTTCAAGCTCTTCTCTAATTCAAGTTTTTTCTTTAAAAGCTCTTCTTTTGATAATCTTTTTCTTTCTTTTTGACCTGCTTGATCCTTAACAACTACTTCTTTAGGTTTGGGGTGTCTTTTGCGTCTTTCCAGTGCCTTTTTCAAAAACTCTTGTCTTTTATCCATCTGCAATTTCTTAGGATCCAATCCCAACAGCTCTACTGCTTTATCATCTATACTTTTATTAACATCAATATCTTCATATCCTTTTTCTTTTAGCTTCTCCACCACCTCTTCAGCAGTAATTTTGAGCTTTTCTGCAACTTCATCGATTTTAAATCTTGCCATACAAAACACCCCTTACTAAATCCATTTTTTTATCTGCTTAATCTTTTCTAATTTTTCTATCATAACATTTGCTAACTTTTTATCAAGGACAGCATAAGCTCCCCTTATTGGCCTGTGTATATTTATTGCTACAGTCTTTTTATCATCTAACATATAAAAAGGAACTTTTTTTCTAATAATCAAATTAGTAAGCTTATCCTTACTATTTTTACTCACATCAGATGGGAAAAGACATAAAAAAGCCTTCTCCTCTTTTAAAGCTTCTTTCACCTTAAAAATGCCTTCCACTATATTCTTAGAAATTATATTTACTCTCAATAAAGTATAAATATATCTCTTGTATGTTTCCCTGACATTTTTACATAAAGCAAAAAAGGAAATATCTTCCAATATATTGCTTTTCAAATGTTTTTGAAACAACCTCTTTTTTGTACTCTTCTTAAAACACTCTTTAGAAAAACACAAGTAACACCCACGACCTTCTAGCTTTTGCTTTAAATCAAACACAAGCTGACCATCAACAATCACAAATCGAAGTAACTCATCTTTGTATTTTTCAGTATTGCATGCAATACAGGTTCTAATAGCCTTACTACCCATTACTCCTCTTCATCAGAAATTTCTTCTTCCTCATACCCAAGCTCATCAAGCTTCTCAGTAAGATAATCAATGGCACTGTTGATTATTACAATAGCCTGATCCTCATTAACACCAAGGGCCATTACTACTTCATCCACACTTGCAGTGGAAAGCTTTTCAACGTCATCAATACCATGTTCAAGTAATTTCGATATCATATTTTCATCCAAGATATCTATATTTTCAAGATTATATATCTCGTAAAACTCTTTTAACTCCTCTTCCTGCTCCTGCATTCTCTCTTTTCTAATTATGTTATATTCACTTTCTTTCAATACATCCAATCTCCAACCAGTTAACATTGCAGCAAGTCTAACATTCTGCCCTCTCTTACCAATAGCCAATGATAACTGATCATCTGGCACTACAACTTCAATTGTTTTTTCATCCTCAAATATATTTGTTAAAATTACTTCTGCAGGTGATAGAGCATTACAAACAAACTTTACAGGATCCGGAGACCATTCAATGACATCTATTTTCTCTCCACGCAATTCGTTACTTATTGCATTAATCCTTGTACCTTTTAAACCTATACAAGCACCAACAGGGTCAATACTACTACTCTTCGAATACACAGCTACTTTTGCTCGATCACCAGGCTCTCTAGCAACAGATTTAACCTCTATAATACCTTCAAACACCTCAGGTATTTCCACTTCAAACAGTTTCTTCAGAAAATCTGGATGTGTCCTGGAAAGGATCAATTGAGGCCATCCTCTAACAACCCTTATTTCAAGCAACAGAGCTCTTACATAATCACCTCTATCATAATAATCCCCAGGTATCACTTCTCTTTTAGGCATAAATGCTTCAGTTTTACCTATACTAACAATCATATTATCTTTATCAGATTTCAAAACAACCCCAGTAACAATTTGTCCAACCTTACCTTGAAATTCATCATATACTACCTGTTTTTCGGCATCTCTAATTCTTTCAAAAAGTCTTTGTTTAGCAACAAGAGCAGCTTGTCTACCAAGTTCATTAAAAGAGATAGGTACCATTATTACATCACCTAACTCAGCGTCAGGTTTAATCTTCTTTGCATCATCTATCAAAATTTCATAATTTTTATTCTCAACTGATTCAACTACCTCTTTTGGTATTTTAATGTCTATCTTACCACGCTCAAGGTCTACTGACACTTCAGGTTCAGTTAATCTACCATACTTTCTTATTACAGCAGCTCTAATAGAATCTTCAAGGGCTTCACTCAAAACTTCTCTTGACAACCCTTTTTCTCTACCTATTTCATCAGCCACTCTTGCTAACTCTTTCATCTTTCCTCCTAAAACTTCACATCTAAATTTGCTTTTTTAATTTTGTCATAATCTATCTCGAAATTTTTATTTTCTTCCTCTACAAACAAAATAACATAGTTATCCTGTACATCTTTAATATAACCTTTATAATTAATACGTCCATATTTATCATGTTCTTTCATTTTAATCTTGCAATACTTACCAATATATTTTTTAAATTCATCAAGGCTTCTTACTTCCCTGTTTGCTCCAGGGGTTGATACTTCCAAATTATAGTTTTCATAAGGTATTATATCCACTTCATCTAACCAATTGGAAACAAGTTTACTCACAGAGACACATTCATCAAGTCCAACACGATCCCCATCAATGAAAATACGCAAAACCCAACCACGTCTTTCCCTTCTAAAGACAATATCATAAAGCTCTATTCTGTCATCTTTAATGTTTTTTTCGAAAAAGGAAATTACTTCTTTTTTTATTTTTTCGCTTAAAATATCCATTGCCATAATCCTTACAAAAAAATAAGTGGGCTAAGCCCACTTGGTTTAATAACTATCATAAAAATTTTCCTATTTCAACCATAATTTTTAGTAATCAGTTTAGATAAAATAACTCTTTAAAGAATCTAACCTTTCGATTAACCTGCTTTCAACATCAAATGGCAGTTCGTAATTGATAAATTCCACATTAGGTTTAATATTTTTACCATGATGGTCACTTCCACATGTCACAACCAATCCCTTATCTGAAGCTAATCTAACAAATCTTTGGCTCTGCTCAATATCATGATAACTACTATAAGCCTCAATACCATCAACCGATTCAATCAAAAGTTTACCTATCAATTCCTCAGGATACAACCCAGGATGAGCCAATACCAAAAAAGTATCTTTTAATATATTTACTACCTCAAAATAATCAAGTAATTTTATCTCCACATAGGCAAATCCACCTTTTCTAAAAAAATCAAAATAGAAATTTGTATAAGGTGAATTAGATTTATCTCCTTCTAAATAATCATAAAGTTTTTGCCGATTTTCCTTGTATCGTTTTAAAACATTTAAAAAGGTTACCCCCGAAGCAGCCTTTTCCCCTGCTTCTTCTAAGACCTCTTCCACATTTAAAATAAAACCTATTTCTTGCAACTTACGAGTTCTTCTAATAGCTTGCTCTCTCTTAATCTTCTTAAAATTATCTTCTAAAAAATCATACCGCTCATCCAAATGATTAAAACCATAAGATAGAAGGTGAATTTCATACCCTTCAAATGAACAAGAAAATTCAACACCAGGGATAAACATTACACTACCATTTTTCACACTTTTCAGTAAATTTCTCACCCCTTTTACAGTGTTATGGTCTGTAATTGAAAAGATATTGATTTTTTTAGTCTTAATTATTTCATAAATCTCTGAAGGTTTGCGTTCACCATCAGAACTAAAATTTGAATGGATATGCAAATCAATGAGCATATCCTAAATCAAAAGCCTTGATATTAACATCCACAACCTTTTTAGGCACCCTCATCCTAATCACTTCATACCAGCTATCTTTTTTAAAAGGTAACAGTTTTGCTAACGCACCAAGCATTACAGTGCTTACAACTTTTACATTTCCAGACTCTTTAGCAATTTTAAGAGCATCTATCTCATACAATTCTTTAAAATTTTTCTTTTCTTTTTCTATTAACTCATCAGGATAATCTGCCTCACCCATAGCAACAGGTGGTGGATAGATTCTATTGGTATTCAAAATAAGCATTGTGTTATTGTTTTTATATTCAAGATACCTTAAAAATTCCATATTTTCATAAGAAACAATAACATCAGCCTCACCAACAGGAATAACCGGAGAAAAAACTTTATCCCCTACTCTAACATGGGAAACTACACTTCCACCTCTTTGAGCCATACCATGTATTTCACTTTTTTTAACATCATAACCTTCTAAAAGAGCTACATCACATAATATATCACTTGCTAAAACTATTCCCTGACCACCTACTCCCACCATCAGAATATCTTTTTTCATTTCTCCCCCCTTTGGTGAATAGCATCGAAACGGCATACTTTGGGACAAAGGCCACAACCAGTACATAGCGTTTCATCAATGTACGCTTGTCTCTTATTTTCATCCCACAAAATAGCAGGACAACCGATTTTAGTACATGCTTTACAACCTGTACATTTTTCTACATCCACATAAAATGGACTAGAAATCACTGATCTATCAGCAAAAATACAAGGTCTTGTAGTTATTATTACACTAGGCTCTTTCTTCTCCACTTCTCTTTTCAAAACCTCCATACACTCTTCTATATTGAAAGGATCCACTTTATATACATTTTTCACACCCATTGCTCTTACTAGCACTTCAAAATCAATTTTAGGTGCAGGTTCCCCTTTAATTGTAAAACCTGTAGCTGGGTTAGGCTGGTGCCCTGTCATCCCAGTTATTCTGTTATCAAGAATTATAATGGTAGAAAACCCCTTATTATAAATTATATTCATCAAACCATTTACGCCTGTATGCAAAAATGTAGAATCACCTATTACTCCAACCACTTTTTTTGTATATTCTCCATCGCTCGCTTTATCTATACCATGTGTCATTGAAACACTTGCACCCATACAAACCGTAGAATTAATTGCACTCAATGGAGGTAATAGCCCCAATGTATAACAACCAATATCTCCGACAACAAAAAGCTTTAATCTATTGATTGCGTAAAAAATACCTCTATGAGAACACCCCGGACACATGTTTGGCGGTCTGTTTGGTAAACTTAACTGACTAACTTCTTTAGCAACCGTTTCTTCACCAAACAATTCTCTAACTTTTTCTACTGAAAGTTCTCCACAAACATCCCTATTTAAACTTTCGACCTTTATTCCAGCAGCTTTCAGTTCATTTTCAATAAACTTATCAAGTTCTTCCACAACGTACAATTTATCCACTTTTTCAGAAAATTCTTTAACTAGATCTATACTAATGGGATAAACCATCCCAAGTTTTAAAATTGAAGCATCAGGTAAAGCTTCTTTAACGTATTGATAAACTATACCAGAACAAACAATCCCTATATTTTTAGATTTATACTCAATCTTGTTTAAATTCGAACTATATGAAAAATCCGTCAACTTTTTCAGTCTATCTTCTACAACTATATGTCTTTTCCTTGCATTGGCAGGTACCATCACCCATTTTGGTATATTGTTTTCAAGCCCCAAATCAACCTCTGCACACCTTTCACCTAGTTCTACTACAGTTTTGCTGTGAGATAATCTGGTGCATGAGCGAACCAGCACTGGAGTACAAAATTCTTCTGATATCTTAAAAGCCTCGATTAAATAATCTTTTGCTTCTTGTGAGTCTGATGGTTCTAACATAGGTACTTTTGCAAATCTTGCATAATGCCTACTATCCTGCTCATTCTGCGAACTGTACATATTTGGATCATCAGCTACAATAACCACCATCCCACCATTGACACCAGTGTAACTAGCAGTCATTAAGGGGTCAGCAGCCACATTTAATCCCACATGTTTCATACATGTCAAAGCCCTTTTTCCGGCAAGAGATGCACCAAGAGCTACTTCAAAGGCAACTTTCTCATTTGGAGCCCATTCAGAATATATCTCGTCGTAAAACTTTATGTTTTCTGTTATTTCAGTGCTTGGAGTTCCTGGATAAGAACTCACCACTTTAACAGCGGCTTCAAAAGCCCCCCTCGCAAATGCTTCATTTCCACTTAAAACCCTCTTCATGAATTAAGCCCCCAATTATCCAACAATTCTAACAATCTACTTTCAGGAAATTTCAATTTAAATTCTTCATAAAGTTTTTTTCTTTCATCATCACTCTTGCTATTCAATATAGCCTTGTAATACCACACAGGCTTTAAATAAGAATCTGTGAGATACTTGTTAGCATCTACATTCTTGATATTTAAATCACTTAACAAGCTATCGGACAACTCCCTAAAATTATCTCCAACATTTGACGCCAACATCTTAATTTCATTTGTAAGCCCCAAATCAGTATAAAGCTGAATAGCCTTCAAAACCACATAATCTTTAACCTTAGAGATAGATACACCTTTATCTACATAATCACTTATCAAAGCCTTATCTTTTTCACCGTTTGCAAAGGATATCTCATATCCGCCCAATTCATTCAAACTTGATATATATTTGTTTGACATATAAGTTTTGACGCCATATCCGGCTAAAACAGCCAAAATCAACACACCCACTACTATTAAAATATTCTTAAAATTCTTCTCAACAAAACTCTCCACCTTATCTATAGGCACTTCATCCAACACTTGATTTTTCTTCTTAACCATCTAACCCTCCAAACATTTAGTGAATATTTTTTTATTGTTTTGAAAAATATGTTCGACCATTTCTTCGTCTAAACCCGCTCCCACTAAAGTTTTATTTAGCATATCAACTGAAAAATAATCTCCAGGTGTATGAAAATCATTATTAACTACAAGTTTTGCACCATATTTTAATGCAAGCTTTGCTACATGAGCATTGGTCAGAGAATGTCCTTTTCTTGTAGTAATTTCAAGATGCACTCCGTTTTCTTTTGCCTTCTTTACTAATTCTTCAGTAATCAGACCTGGATGAGCTAGAATATCCACGCAAGCATCAATTGCAGCCCTATTTGTATCTTCTTCTACAGGTTCAACTATAGTTTCACCATGAACAAGAACTATATCAGCACCTGCTTCTCTACTAAGAAAGGTAAGCTTTTCAATTTGAGATGGTAAAACATGGGTCAATTCCACCCCAACAATTACTTTAAATTCACTACTACCGTTATTAAAATCGTCCTTAAACCTTAGTAAATTTTCAATGATTAGCAAATAATTAGATGAGTCTGCATGATCAGTGATTGCTATACCAGAATAACCTAATACTTTTGCTCTTCTAGCTAACTCTGCAGGAATTAATACCCCATCGCTAAATGTGGTATGAGTATGCAAGTCCACATAAAACATAGCGACTATCTTATATATTCTTTTAAAAATAAATCAACTATTTTAATAATTAAAGATTAAAACATAGATAAAAAAGTTTTTATTGTATCAACCACTTCGTGCACATCATCTTTAACCTGAATAAGATCAATATCTTTTTCCGAAACAAACCCCTCAACTAACACTCTATTTTTTATCCAATCCAATAAACCAGACCAATAATCACTATCCATCAATATAAGAGGAAAAGGCAAAATCTTCCTTGTTTGAATCAAAGTCAACGCTTCAAAAAATTCATCCATTGTTCCAAAACCACCAGGAAATATAACAAAAGCACTTGCATATTTTACAAGCATTACTTTCCTAACAAAAAAGTAATTAAATGTTATCACTTTTTTAGCATAAGGATTAGGCTTTTGTTCAAAAGGTAACTCTATGTTTAAACCAATTGACCTTCCACCAGCTTCTGCAGCTCCTCTGTTTGCTGCTTCCATTATTCCAGGTCCGCCACCTGTTACAACACTAATGCCTTCTTTTGCAAGTAATCTTCCTAGCTCTCTTGCTCTTCTATAATCTCTGTGGTCTTCTTTTACCCTTGCCGAACCAAAAATGCTTACAGCCGGCTCAACTCCAGACAAACGCTCAAACCCTTCCACAAATTCTGAAAGGATCTTAAATATCCGCCAAGTATCTCCAACTTTTATTTCATCAATTAAATACTGTCTTTTTCTTATATTGTTGCTATTATTCTTATCATTCATTATCCAAGATCCTAATTATAATACTTCTTTTTTAAATTCTCTTTTCTATTTACTTTCAATATATCATTTTTCAAATTATCTTTTTCAGATTTCAACCTTGACAATAATGCATTATTCTTTTCATTGATATCCATTAAAATTTTCTTACCTTCTTCATCTATCGTATCCATTTTTTCAGTAATTTGTAGAAGCTGATTTAAAAAGTTTTCATACATTTTCACTTTTAAAAAAAACTCATCATTTATTTCCATTTCATTAAGTTCTTCCAAGAAAAGCAAAAGTTTTTCAGCAACTATTCTAAAACTCGTGGACATAAAGATACTGTAACGATTTTTTGAATAATATCAAGAATAAATCTCTTCGGGCTCTAAAATATTACTCAAAAGGATAAAACTTTAATACCTTATCTGCATTAGCATTATCATGGGCAAGAAGTGCTTTTTTCGC
Source organism: Deferribacter autotrophicus (assembly GCF_008362905.1). NCBI lineage: Bacteria > Pseudomonadati > Deferribacterota > Deferribacteres > Deferribacterales > Deferribacteraceae > Deferribacter > Deferribacter autotrophicus. The sequence continues at coordinate 138,303 of NZ_VFJB01000005.1, read as the reverse complement.
ATCTTTGCTAAACAGGTTTTGCAAGTCATTCACAAGACGAGCAGCTTCATCCTCATTTCTGATATCCATATTTGCAGCTAACCAGTTTTCATTTTTAATCCTTACCAGATCAACTATCTCTCTTTTGTCCCCTTTGGAGGTCGATTTGGACACATTACTCCTTGATTCGATACCAGAGCCCTTTTTCTTTCCTAACTCCTCAATTTTCTGCCTAAAATTAATTATGTTGCCATCAAAATTAATTGTCATAGACCTAACCTGAGATATTTATTTGCTTTGCTTCCCCTTCTTCCAACTTCTTTTTTTCTTCCTGCTCTACTATTTGTTTCCACCCTTCTCTTAATACAAGCATAAGTTTTATCACGGACTCTATTTTAGATTTATCCTTATCTTTATTTGCCATAACAAGTTGATAAACCATAAAATCATAAAGCCTTAGTAAATTTTCTGCAATTTCCCCCCCAGCTTCCATATTTAGTGTTGACATCAATTCATAAATAATATTTTCTGCTTTTATAATGTTAGAATGTGCTTCAGGAATATTCTTCTCATCGATATATTTACAGGCCATTTTCATATATTTTATGGCCCCATCATATAGTAGCAGAACAAGTTTCCCCTTTGTTGCACCCTCGATTTCATTTCTCAAATACGTTTTAATTGGGTTTTTCATAACACCTCCTATTTTAACCCTGTGTAATTAATTGCTGAAGATATGACCCCTGCGCTTGCAGATCGGCAATTACTTTTTCCATATTTGAAAATTTCTGCCACAATCTATTTAGATATGATTCAACATACATTTCTTTAGCATCAATCTGTTTTGCAAGAGTATATAACTCTCTATCAATTGTGCCAAACGGTCTTATTTTCACATCTATCAGACCATTTAAAGACACATACTGATTAATAATACTTTCATATCTTCTTGCCCATCCTTGTGTATCCCCATCATTGACAGCAAAAAGTTTGTAAACATCCTCTGGGTTATCTTTTAATGCATTAATAAATGTGGTATTCTCTTCAAGTTTTTTCTTAATTTCTTCATAATCTGTACTATCAATAAGAAGGTAGCCTTTTTTCTCAATTTCAATATTTCCATCACCTGCAATATCAAGGCCTATATCTACCAATGAATTATACTTTCCATTTAATCCTGTAATTTCGCTTAAGAGGTTGGACCTAAGACTTAATTTTAAACTTCTAATTTCTGAACTTTTTCTTATTATTTCATAAGTATTAAATTTTTTCCAATTCTCTTCGTATTGTTTCACCTCCTCGTCACTCATTGTTGCTTTATCATCATCTGTTAAAGGTTCTAAATATTCTTTATCTTCATCATCCAATTCGGGCGGATTAAGTTTTTCCACTAAAGCGTTATAGTGTGATATGAAAGATGCAATACTTTCCACTGCTTTAGTAGTATCTACGGAAACATTTACAGTTACAGATTCAGTTGATGCATTTTGCAGATTTAACGTAACACCAGGAATTATATCATCAATTTTATTTGTCTTCCTAATATAATCGATTCCATCTACTGTTACGGATGCATATTCACCTTCAAAACCTAATTCTTTCTCAGTAGTAGTATTATTCGTAAGATTCAAAACTTCTAATAAGTTGCTTGTATCGTAAACAGAACCAAAAGTAATCTTATCCACATCATTAGATTTGATATATACTTTATCTGATACTTGGTCATAACTGATAGTAACCCCAGCTCCGGAATTATTTATTTTATAAAATACATCATTTAAACTGTCATTTTCCGCATCCACATATATGGAAACACCATTTATGGTAATAATCCCACTGGTAATAACCGTATTAAAATTACTATTTGAAAGCTTTTCTGTAGGATCAACACTTCCATCTGTTGTACCGTAATCAGTTTTAGCACCTTCTGCCACAGATAACCTGAGAATTGAAAGTATATTGCTTGTATCCGAAAAATCTCCTAAAGAAATACTTCCACCACCCGTCTCATTTGCTTCAAGAACAATCCTATCATTATCACTATCGTAATACGCTGTAACACCTGCACCTGAACTGTTGATTTTAGCCAACAAATCATTTACCGAAATAGATGTATAATCTTCAATAGTAATTTTTACGCCGTTTATAGTAAAAGTCCCGTTTGTGTTGGAGTCCACCGTTTTCAAGAACCCTGCATTCTGCAAACCAATGGCGGTAACATTCAGACCGCTACCACTGCTAACAGTATTTCCCAAAATTTTTGTTTTTGTAGCATAACCTGTACTCAAAGTCGCATCCTGTACTATTTGCAAATTGCCTTCAGTTAACCCTGACTCCGTGTTTAACGTAACTCCTGCAATCAAACCATAATTAGAATCGTTTATTTTTGACTCTAAACCTGCCAAGTCCACTGCGGCTATATAATTATCAATAGAATTCACATTTGATGTCGTAGTAGTATCCAATCCTAAATCGGTAATAAGCGTAGATGGCGAACTGGAATCAATTGTTAGATTGTAATCTGTAACACGGGTTTTATAAATTGCCAAAGACCAGTTGGTCCCATCAAATTGAGCTTTAACTGCCACATATTGAATATCGGTTGTATTCTCAATTATATTTATTTCATTATTTAAACCATCCTGAATCTGCTGAGCAATTTTATTAAGACTATCACCGGTAACAGCATTCACAGATACATTAATTACTGTTGATTGATACGTAAAAGATAATGTACCCGACTCATCAGCAGTCAAATCGCCAAAATCATCTACATTCGCGATAGAAGTACCGGAGATTTTTTGTACAAAAGGCTGATTTAATAACTTTATAGAATCATGGGCAAGATATCTCGTCCCATCACTTGATATAGAAATATTATGCAAACCTTCAATATTTTCCGAAGGTCTACCAGTCAATGAAGTAACCCCTGCACCACTTTCCACAATCTTTGCAAACGTATAATTACTGTACCAATAGGCATTTTGTGCGAGATTATTCACTTTAATGGTATGACTACCTACTGATGCCGATGTGGAAGCAGTGGCTGTTAAGATAGATGTATTTGATGATGTAGCTGTCATAGACTTAAAGGTAGATTCAAGCTTCAAAGATAATAAATCGGTCTTTAAATTAACTAAATCTGTACTGATTTCCTGAAATACATTTTTCTCTAAAGTCTTTAAATCGTACTGCCCTTGAAGTTTTTCGATGGGAATCCTGGCTTGCTTAACCAATGTATCTACAATACCATTGGTATCAAGACCACTCATTATACCGCCAATCCTTAGCGCATCCATTAGGCCAACCTCCGTGTCTTGCTATATTTATCGGCACATAAAAAAAACTCTTTAGTATTTTTTTAAACTATTTATATTAGCCTTTAACATAGGTGATAAATATGAAAAAAGTTTTGACAACAGATTCCTTTGCTTTAAGTAAAGAAAGTGGAATATTTTATAAATGCACTCAATGTCATGGTACTAATGAGTAATTATAAAAAAATAAAATTTACACAAAATTAAACTGAATATGACTTCACTATTTTGATATTGATTTAGTGTTTAAAATACTTTAAGTAGGTTGCTTTGATAAACGGAGGTACAAATGGGTTTGAAAAATTTTCTTTTTGATAAAATAAAAAAAGTTAAAACGTTTGGCACAAAAAAGGAAATAAAAGAAAGCGTATGGATAAAATGTCCTGAGTGTGGTGAAATCAATTATAAAAAAGAGATTGAAAGGCATTTTCATACTTGTCCAAATTGTGAATATCATTTTAGAATAAGTGCTTTTGAAAAAATTAAAATCATTATCGATGAAGGCTCTTTTATAGAAACTGATGCAAATTTAGTTTCAAAAGACCCATTGAAATTTAGGGATACAAAAAAATATCCAGACAGGTTAAAGGCAGCAATGAAAAAAACTGGCATGAATGAAGCTTTTATCAGCGGTATTGGAACAGTTTATGGTAAAAGTGTTCATATAGGTGCCATGGAATTCTCCTTTCTTGGCGGTTCAATGGGGAGTGTAGTAGGAGAAAAAATTACTAGACTTATTGAATCAGCTATAATTAATAAAAACCATGTCATTACAATTAGTTGTTCTGGTGGAGCAAGAATGCAGGAAAGTATTCTATCCCTTATGCAAATGGCAAAAACTTCAGCTGCCCTTAAAAAACTTGAAAAGGCAGGTCTTGCACACATTTCTATTTTAACTGACCCCACTACTGGTGGTGTTACCGCTAGTTATGCAATGTTGGGCGATGTCATAATTGCTGAACCGAAAGCATTGATAGGCTTTGCTGGACCAAGAGTTATAGAACAAACCATTCGACAAAAACTACCTGAAGGTTTTCAGCGTTCAGAATTTCTTCTAGAGCATGGTATGGTAGACATGGTTGTTCATCGCAAAGATTGGAAAGACACAATATCAAAATTACTGGAGTATTTTGGCTGATTACTAAATTTGAAAAATTCTTCTCATCCGTAAATGAGTATCTCAACGCAAAACTCACTTTAAACAGGATAAAAGCAGCTTTAAATCATACTAACTTTGATGAAAAAAAACTTGGAAAAATTATTCACATTGCAGGAACAAATGGTAAAGGATCAACTGCTCACTTTATATCGTCAGCTTTAATAAATTCTGGTTATAAAGTAGCACTTTTCACCTCCCCTCATCTACTTAGCATATGTGAAAGGATCAAGGTCAACAGACAACAAATCAGGTTCAGCGACCTAGACAACCTATTTACAACCTACTTCTCAATTATAAAAGAATATAAACTTACCTATTTCGAAGCAATAACACTTCTAGCCTTTAAATATTTTGAAGAATTTAAACCTGATTTTTCAATTATTGAGACAGGTATGGGTGGCACCTATGATGCTACTAACGTTCTTGAAAATAAAATTCCTGTAATTACAAGCATATCTATTGATCACGAGCAATATTTAGGAAAAACTTTAGAGTCTATTACAAGAGAAAAAGCAGCTATCGTGAAAGAAAATGACCCGATATTTCTTGGTACTAATAACGAAACTGTTTATAAGATCATTGCTTCCATTTATCCTCACAAAAAAATTATTACACCAGAAAAAGAAACAATCGAACTATTAAAACATCATTTTCCATCACCTTATTATAAAAATGCAGCATTAGCAAAAATGATTTTAAATTATCTGAATATCACTGCACCTTTTAATAAAATTAGTCTTCCACCTTGTAGGTTTGAGAAATATGATAATATAATAATAGATGGAGCTCACAATTTTAACGGCATAATCGAAATACTGAAAAATTTTAAACAAAAACCAATTATTGTATTTTCTTCCACAAAAGATAGAGATTATCAAAAAATCATAAACCTATTATCAATTAAATCTACAAAATTAATACTTACTGAGATCCCAAATAATATAAGATCGATTAAACTAAATGAGTTGGAAACAACTAATAAAAACATAATAAAAGAGTCCGATTTAAAAATTGCATTAAGAAAAGCTGTTGAGTTATCAAAAAATAATGATATACTGGTTTGTGGTTCGCTTTACCTGTGTGCTGAAGTAAAGAAGATTCTAAAAGGTTTTTGAGATATTTAAATGATGAATGGCTTTTTGAGACTGTTGATTTTATCTATTTTGCTTCTTAATATTATTCTCACTCCTGTTTTTTCAAAAGAAAATGTTATCTTAGAAGCAAACAAGGTTACTTCCATCGATAAAAACACCGTTGTTGCTGAAGGTGACGTCATTTTAATATATAAAGCTGTATTAGTCACAGCAAATAAAATCATATACAGAAAAGATAAAAATGAAATCGAGGCTTTTGATAATATTACCTTTAAGGATGACAATAATAACTACCTTACAGCACAATATTTAAAATTAAATCTTTCTACTCAAAAAGGAATTATTAAGAAAGCCAAAGGTTTTTATGCCCCTTATCATTATTTCAATGCATCTACAATTGAAAAAGTCGGAGATAAAAGTTTTAGATTATACGAAGCTGAAATAACAGCCTGTAAAGAAGATAATCCGGATTGGTCGTTTAAAAGTAAATCGGCAAAAATAGACTATGGTGAATACTTTTACAGTAAATCGGCCACTGCGAATATTAAAGGCTTTCCCATGTTATATATTCCATATTTTGTATGGCCTATTAAAGAAAAACGTGAATCAGGATTTCTTGTACCTGACATCGGTGTAAGTTCCAAAACAGGTTTTTTTATTACGCCAAAATATTTTTGGAATATTGATGCGGATAAAGATGCCACTTTTGGAATTAGTTATTTTCAAAAAAAAGGATTACTATACAATCTAGAACTAAGATATCAAAAAACCGATTCTGAAAAATTTTACTTTTACGGAGAATATATAAAAGATAAAGATATCACTTTTATTGATGACGAACGATGGAGACTCTTTAGTAACACAGATATCTATTTGGTAAAAAACTTAGAATTAAGAATCAATTTAGACTATGTAAGCGATTTCCAATATATAAGCGATTTTGAAACATTATCGTTAAACAAAGTAATAAAGGAAAATAAAGATAACAAATTTAAAACTGACTTAAGGCTCATTTATCATACCACATATTCCGATATTTCTTTGGTCTACAAAGATGATATGCAGTTTACAGATATATATGATGGATACAATAAAGAACACCTCTACAGAAAACCTCAAATTATTTTTGAGAAAAACAACTTGGATATTAAATTTTTTAAAATTGATTATTATGCCGATTTTAACAATTTAAAATCCACCACAATAACAAATAAAATAAATGATGAGTTTTATAGCACTTCAACCAAATTAAAAAGAGAACACCTTAAGATAAACATTTATAAACCAATTAATATTAAAATTGGTACATTTACTCCTAAATATACTCAATATTATACAAGATGGCATGATGCTAATTTTAAATTCAGCGGCAAAGATGATAATGAAAACATATTTTTAAAGTTAAAAACTGATAACAATAGCGTTGAAAGATTCATTTACTCTTTTAGATTAAAATTTGAGCTGAATGAAATATATAAAAATTACAAAACATTTAAACATTCCATATACAACAGTTTCGAGTATATTCAAACCCCATTTTTAGATCAATCGTCAATTCCTTCATTAATTGAAGATGATAAAATTTATGAAGAAAATATTTATAAATACACTATGACTCATTATTTCAAATCTAAAAACTGGAATTTAAAAATAGAATTCAACGAAAACTACAATGTTGTTAAAAATGATGAAAGATTTGAACCTTTTAATTATAAAATAGAATTTAATTATAAAGAATTGTTAAAAATTTATAAAAATACCAATTATGACTTCTATGAAAAAGAACCTTTTTACAATAAAGATTATATAAAATTAACTTACGATAAATTTTTCATATCTACTGAATTAATCTTCAATAAAAATATTACTTATGATGAAAACACTTCTTGGACTAACAGTATCGGTTATACTTATAAAAAATTAGAAATGTCAATTTCTTTGAAAAAATCAGGGTATAGAGAAAAACTAAAATATTTATCTAATGACTCATTAACTACTAATGAATTGATAGTCACAGGAGTTTACAATTCTGATTGTTGGAGTTTAGGTTTACAATATCACAAAAAATTAAATACTGACATCAGTTCTGATTCAATATCTAGTAAATATGATCACATTTTCTATTTATTAATATCCTTGAAAGGGATAGGAGATACAACCAGAGAGATTTATAAAAGATGAAAAATATACTAATAAGTGGTGCTTTAGGTTTCTTGGGTAGCAATTTATCTATTTTCTTAGCTAAAAATTTTCCAATGTACAATATAATTGCCATTGATAATGAAAAAGATCATAAATATGTTAAAAACAAACAAAAGTTTGATAATTTTAATAACATACTTTATATAAAAGGAGATTTAAAGGATAACTCACTAATTAATAATATTTTAAACGAGCATAAAAGCATGTTTAATCGTTTTTCGTTTGGAAGTATAAATTCAATTTATGCTTTTGCATTTGATAGTAATATGGAAATCTTCGACACATCATCATCAAAAAATCTTATTAATAACGTTTATTCAACTATTAATCTTGGAATTGCTGCTATTAATAACTGGCAATCTCTTAATGATAAAAATTTTATTTATGTAAGTTCTACAGATGTTTATGGATTTAATGAAACCGATAGTCAATTCAATGAAGAAAGCAAGTTAATGCCTTCAAGTTTAAAAGGAAGTATTCATGCTGCAAATGAACTAATTTTACAATCTTTTCATTTTGATTACAATTTACCTGTCACTATTTTTAGAATATCGAATTTTTTTGGCCCAGGATGTCAACATAAAAACATTCCAACTACTATTTTAAAAAATATTTTTTTCAATAATCCCATAACTCTAAACATTTCAAAACATTCCATTATAAATGTAATTTTCTATGACGATTTAATTTACGGTCTTGAACATGGATTAAAAATTAAAGGGACATATGATATATTTAATCTAGGCGGAGAAAACATACCTATTATTGACTTTGTCGAAATTGCAATCACTATTGCAAAATATAAATTTAATAGAATATTTGATAATGAAATAAATTATCAAGTTGACAAAAATAATAATTCATCTATTTCAATTGATAAAACATATGAAATATTAGGATGGAAAAACTACACAATATTAGAGGAAGCCATTGAAAAAACTTTTGCTTATTTTGCTAGCAATTATATTATTTAATTACAGTACTTACGCTACCCAATACGAAAGCTTTGGTACTTCTGTAATAGAAAATAATGATCTTAAAAAAGCGGATAAAAATGCTCTAACTAATGCGCTATTAAATGCTATAAAAAAACATTTTGAAAATGTAACCAGCGATAAAGATAGAATACCAGAAGTTACAAAAGACTTTATCAGGTTTGTAAAGTCCTATAAAATTCTTGATAGGTATATTAAAGATTATACTGTATATTACCATCTGATAGTAAAAGTAGATGAAATTACTGTTGATGATCTCCCTTTATTCTTTAACAATCTAAGACAATCGGTAATTTATTATTTATTTAACTATTCGAATTTTAACACCGATGAAAAAATAACCAATATATTTGAAAAGTACAATCTTTCATTAAAATATGAAGACGATTTTCTCTTTAACTTACCTCAAAATCCTTCCTATGATGATTTATTAAATGAGTTTGCAAAAAGTAATGCTAAATACCTAATAATATTCAAAACAAAGGCAATTTCAGTATCAGAGGAAACTCCTTACTTTTGCAAAACAGAGCTTATTACTGAAACGTTTACCAAAGAGAAAAAGTTTAAAACATTTAAAGTAGTTTCTACCAAATCTTCTATTGTTAGCAAAGACGACTGCATTTCTAATTCTATATTATCTTCTATTAATAAGGCGGTAGAGTACATAAAGAATAATTATATTGAATTACCTAACATAAATTTATCTAAAAATGAGTTAACTCTCACTTTCATTAATTTTAGTAATTTTAGAATTATTAAAAAATTATTAGAAGAATTAGATAACAAACACTATATAGAAAAATATAAAATGAAATCTTTCTCATTAAATGAAGCAGTTTTTGATACAATATCTCCTTTAACCATTGATAACTTTGAAGAAAAATTAAAATTATTGCAAAAAAGTTATAAGTACAATATTATTAACTTCGGTAATGGACAAATTATAATAGACTTTTCAAAATGATTGATGAAATTTTAGAATTAATAAAGCCAGCTCGAAAAATTTTAATTTTAACACATAACAACCCAGATCCAGACACCATTGCGTCTGCATATGGTTTAAAGTTTATCTTCCATACCATTTATAAAAAAAGATGTACAATTGCATATGAAGGTTTGATTGGTAGAGCTGAAAATAGAGAGCTTGTTAAAGAATGCAAAATAGAAATGCATCTTTCTAAAAAACTTAACTTTTCAAGATATGAGATCTTAGTCCTTGTTGATTCACAACCCACTGCAGGGAATGTTTATATCCCAAAAGGTTTCTTCCCACAAATAGTAATAGACCATCACAACTTTAGAAAAGCAACTTCAAAAGCTAAAATTTATGATGTAAGACAAGAAGCTGGTTCAACTTCAACGATTATTACTCAATATATTAGACACCTCGGTTTAGAACCCGACAGATATGTTGCTACAGCTCTTTATTACGGAATCAAAACTGATACTATAGGTTCTGCAAGAAGTAACTCAAAAACAGATTTAGAAATGATGAGTTTTCTATTACCTAAAATCTCATTAAATAAACTTTCTAAAATAGAAACACCTGAATTACCAAAATATTATTTTAAAAATTTAAAAAAAGCTATCGAGCAAAGTGAAATAATTGATGATTTAATATTTTGCAATCTAGAAGAAGTAAGAAATGCAGATCTGATTGCCGAAACATCTGACTTTCTACTCAGAATGAGAGATATAAAATGGTCCTTTGTAACTGGCAGGATCGACAATATATGCTATTTTTCCCTACGCTGCAAATCCTCAAGAAAAAAAGTTGGAACTATTGCTTTACAGATTGTAAGAAACTTAGGCACGGGCGGTGGGCACATGAAGTCTGCTGGCGGTCAAATTCCTCTTGAAAACAAGGAATACCCACAAATTGTAGAAATAATTAAAAAAAGATTATTAAAAAAATTAGGAATCATTATCGACAAAGTTGATATAAAAAGTATTTGACTTTCGAATTTTTATATTTACTATAATTCTAAAACAAGGAGGTGGATATGAATAAGTACATATGTTCAATATGTGGCTGGATCTATGATCCTGAAGTTGGAGATCCTGACAACGGAGTAGAAGCTGGTACAGCTTTTGAAGATATCCCTGAAGATTGGGTATGTCCTGAATGTGGAGCTAGTAAAGAAGCATTTGAACCTCAAGACTAATCTCAAAAGGCTATCTAAAAGATAGCCTTTTTTTTATATATAAAGGAGGATAAAATGGGTGCTGTAAAAATAAAAGAGAACATTTATTGGGTCGGTGTGTTTGATCCAGAATTAGAAATATTTGACATCGTTATCCCAACAGAGCATGGAACTACCTACAATAGTTATCTAGTTATAGGTTCAGAAAAAAAAGCTTTAATAGAAGCAAATAAAAAGATTTTTACAAATGAATATATTAAAACTATTGAGGAAATATGTCCTGTAGAAGAAATAGATTATATTATTTTAAACCACAATGAACCTGATCACTCAGGGGCTTTACCGGCTATTGTTGAAAGAAATCCCAATATTGAAGTAATATATTCTAAAACAGCAAAGTCCTTCGTTGATAATATCATCAATAAAGAATATAATGGTCGAGCTGTAGGTGATGGTGATTTTATTGACCTTGGTGGAAAAACATTAAGATTTTTTCATACACCTTTCCTCCATTGGCCTGATACAATGTTTACATATCTTGTTGAAGATAAAATACTGTTTCCTTGCGATTTTCTTGGTGCTCACTATTGTGACAAAAATCTTTTTAATGATAAACTAGAAAACAAAGAGGAAGCAAAAGCTGCATTTAGATTTTATTATAGTATGATTATGAGGCCTTATAAGGAGCATATTCTAAACGCCTTTAAAAAAATTGACGGTATAGAAATCGAAATGGTTTGTCCTTCTCACGGTCCTATATTAAGAGAAAATATCGATTATTATATTAACTATTACAAAGAACAAGCAAATAGGTATTATCTCAACAATCCAAAAAAACAAATTACAATTGTTTATGGAACTGCTTATGGTAATACAAAAATGCTTGCAGACCAAATTAAAGAAGGTATTGAAGAAACCGGTTTAACAGTAAAAATGTTTGATGCTGCAACGGATAATATGAACGATATCATTGATGAAATAGAACTATCTCACGGCTTACTAATCGGTTCACCTACCCTCAACGCTAAAGCGGCAAAACCTATTTTCACACTTTTTGCAAATCTTGTTGTACTAAACGTAGCAAACAGAAAAGCAGGTGCTTTTGGTTCTTACGGTTGGAGCGGTGAAGGAATTAAAATGGCTGAAGATATTTTGAAGACCATGAGAATGAAGTTACCTCTTCCTGCATTTAAAGTAAAAATGACCCCATCAGAAGAAGAATTGAAAAAAGCTAAAGAATGGGGACGTGAATTTGCTTTGAAGGTAATTGAAGGTTAAAAGGGGAGTAAAATCCCCTTTTTTATTATCTTCAACTTAACACGTAAATGATCCACAATATACATTTATTCCTTAGACTTGCTTCCCACCCTATTCACTAAACACCTTTTTTATATTATCCTCTTCTCCTGCCACAACAAGTTCATCATTTTCCATAAGTTTAATACTGGCATCTCTTATTAATTTTGCACTACCATCTCTAATTAAAATAATAGCAGTAATATTATATTTCTTTCTCAAATCTATTTCCATTAAAGACTTGTTATAAAATTTCGAAGGCACTTTTACCGTTGCAACTGCAGCATCACCACCTAACTCAAAAAAGTCAATAATGTTGGGTCTTGCAATCTTTTCGGCCAGCTTTAAAGCAATTTCTTTTTCAGGCAAAATTACTTCATCAGCCCCTATTTTCATTAAAATTTCTTTTTGGATTGCAGTGCTGGCTTTTGCAATTATATATTTTGCACCTAATTTTTTTAAATATGTAATACATAAAATCAAACTCTCAAAACTACTACTCATTCCCAAAATCACCGCATCATACTTATCCACAGATAATTCCTTTAATGCTTCTTCATTTGCAGCATCAGCCACCAGTGCATCAGTAACGATATCCTTTATCTGATTAATAACTTTTGTATTTTTATCCACTGCTAAAACATTTATACCTTCCTTTGCTAAACTCACAGCTACTTCATAACCAAATATACCAAGCCCCATCACCAATACATCTCTACTTTTTTCAAACATATATCACCCCAACACAACCTTTTCTTCTGGGTATTGTATAACCCTTTTCTTTTCCCTACCAAGCATAGCCATCACTAAAGCAGCCGGTCCAACCCTACCTAAGAACATACATGCAATAATAACCAACTTACCAGCAGTAGTTAATTTTGTTGTAATTCCAAGACTCAGACCGACGGTACTCAAAGCAGAAGTCACTTCAAACAACATTTCCAAAAAATTATAATCATAAATATATAGTAAAATTAAAGTAGCAGTAACATCCACAAATAGGTATAAAAATATAAGAGCAAAAGCCCTTAATATTGTTTGATAAGGTATTTGTCTTTTAAAAACTACAATTTTATTTTCACCTCTTAGTACCTTTGTAATTGAAGAAATTGTAATAAAAAACGTTGTCGTCTTAACACCACCACCAGTTGAACCGGGCGAAGCTCCAATTAACATCAAAATTATTAAAGTAAATTTACTTATATTATGTAAAGAGGTTAAATCTATTGTGTTAAATCCAGCAGTCCTTGCAGTAACAGATTGGAAAAAGCCATCAACAATATTCATATCACTTTCTACTACAGAAAATATCATAAACCCCATTATTATTAATAACAGTGAAGTTAAAAGTACAACCTTAGTATGAAGTTTGAGCCTACCTCCAGACTTAAAAAATTTATTTAAATCATATATCACATAATACCCTATCCCCCCCAATACTATCAAGCCTGTTATTGTTAACTTTATGATGATATTTGTTCCTACTAAACTTTGATCAAAGGTAGAAAACCCAGCATTACAAAAAGCCGAAATGGAATGAAATATCCCATAATAAATTGCATCACCTAACGTATTGTGAGAAATATAAAAACCTAAGCTGAGAACAATAGCCCCAATAAATTCAATAATAAAAGTATATTTTATAATATACACTAAGATATTCTCCACCTCATGCAAGCCAAAAACATCTGTAATCTTAGCCACCATAATTCTATGGCTCAAATCAAGCTCCCCTTTTAAAAAAATATAAAGGGAAGATGTGAGAGTCATTATCCCAATGGCTCCAAGCTGAATTAATATCAAAATAATGATTTGTCCAAAGGGAGTAAAATTTGATGTATTTGTTACAATTAAACCCGTTACACAAACAGCAGAAGTCGAAGTGAAAAGGGCATCCAAATAAGATAAATTACCTTTGGAATATGCCCCTGGAATCATCAGAAAAAAAGAACCTGCAATAATGAGAATTACAAAGGTTATTATTAAATAAGACCATGGACTCAATTTTAGATTCCGCATGAAGCGGATATTAGTATTTAAATTTTTTTTGTCAACAGAATAATAGGAAAGCGGCTAGGGAGGAATGTAGGGAAATAGGGAAATAGAGAGATACAAAAGAAAAAAAATGCTTGAATGTTAAAACGTTAGAACGTTTTAACGTTGGAACGTTAGTACTTTACTACCCCCTATCTCACTGTCTTTCTACTTCCCTACTCACACTTACACAAGTTGCAGTTTTTTAGCACCGATTTCTCTCAATTTAAATTTCTGAATTTTCCCACTCGCAGTCATAGGATACTCATCTACAAATTCAATATATTTAGGGATTTTATAATCAGCAATTTTTCCTTTACAAAATTCTCTAATATCTTCAGGAGTTACTTTACCGCGATATTTTTCTTTAATCTTGATAAAAGCCATAACCTCTTCACCATATTTTTTATCAGGCACACCCACAATCTGAACATCTTCAATAGGTTCATAAGTGTACAGAAAGTCTTCAATTTCTTTTGGGTAAATATTTTCACCACCCCTAATAATCATATCTTTAATTCTACCTGTTATTACATAATAACCATCCTCTGTTTTTAAAGCCAAATCCCCTGTATGCAACCAACCCTCACTATCAATTGCTTGTTTGGTAGCTTCTTCCATCTTATAATAACCTTTCATAACATTGTAACCTCTTGCACAAAGCTCACCTGCTACATTCGGCGGACATTCTTTACCAGTTGTAGGATCTACAATCTTCACCTCCACTCCAGGCAACTCTCTGCCGACGGTGGAAACACGTTTTTCTACATCATCATTCACTCTCGTTTGAGTAATGCCAGGGGAAGCTTCAGTTTGACCATAAACTATAGTAATTTCTTTCATATTCATCACGTCCATAACTTTTTTCATCACTTCAACCGGACAAGGAGAACCAGCCATAATCCCAGTTCTAAGAGAAGAAATATCAAAATTCTCATATTCTAAAACTTGTAACTCAGAAATAAACATTGTAGGTACACCATGTAAAGCTGTGCACTTCTCTTTCTCAACAGTTTTTAAGACTTCAATTGGATTGAAATATTCTACAGGCACCATCGTAGCACCATGTGTAAGACAGACAAGAATACTTAACACTAAACCAAAGCAGTGAAAGAATGGAACCGGAATACACAGTCTATCTTTATCTGTAAATTTCATAATCATACCAATTGCATAAGCATTGTTTAATATGTTGTAGTGCGTAAGCATAACCCCTTTTGGAAACCCAGTAGTTCCCGAAGTATATTGCATATTAATAACATCATCATAATGTAACGTATTCATCACTTTTTCTAATTCATCTTTATCAAAAGACTCACCCATATTATAAAGCTCATTAAAATTAATCATTCCTGGAAACTTTTTGTCATCAATCATCACAACCTTTTCAAGAAAAGGAAACTTTTCAGATTTTTTACCTTCAGCAAGCTCAGGATAGATATTATAAAGCGTTTTTGCATAATCAAGTGTTCTATATTTCTCCACTAAAAACAGATATTTAGAATCAGACTGTTGTAAAAGGTATTCAAGCTCCCTTTCACGATACAAAGTATTTACAGTCACTAAAACAGCACCAATTTTAGCAGTAGCAAACAAAAGATAAATCCATTCAGGTACATTATGTGCCCAGATTGCAACATGATCCCCTTTTTTAACGCCAAGTTTCAAAAGAGCATATGCAAGTTTGTCAGTCAAATTGTCGAGTTCTTTATAAGTTAACCTAATTTCTCTAAAAGGATATACAACAGCTTCATTGTCAGGATATTTATTAGCAATGTTTTTTAAATATTCTCCTATCGTCTGTTTAATAAAATTAAATTTTTCCATCATTTCCTCCGTGTTGTTTAATGTTGCTTTACATTTTATAGTTTCGACAAACCTATATCACCATTAAAAAATATTTTCAAGTACTTTTATAAAAAAACATAAATCTACTTTAACATCGTTTTATAAATTTAGTGACTCTGAAATACTTTAAAAATAACGAAAATTGTTTGACTGACTATTGATAAAATGCTATATTATTTTACCTTTGATAAATTTTAAATAGGAGGTTTTAATGTCTAAAAGAAGGTATGTCAATGTCGACGGTAACACAGCCGCAGCATATGTGGCACATGCTACAAATGAAGTAATCGCCATTTATCCTATCACTCCTTCTTCCGTAATGGGTGAGTTAGCTGACGAAAAAAGTGCAAAAGGTGAAAAGAATATATGGGGGACAATTCCAAAGGTTATAGAAATGCAATCTGAAGGTGGTGCAGCAGGAGCCTGCCACGGTTCTTTAACTGCTGGAGCTCTCACTACTACTTTTACAGCATCACAAGGTTTACTTTTAATGATACCAAATATGTACAAAATTGCAGGTGAACTGACCCCTACTGTTTTTCATGTTAGTGCAAGAGCTTTAGCTACTCACGCTCTTTCAATTTTTGGTGATCATTCTGACGTAATGGCATGTAGACAAACTGGGTGGGCAATGCTTGCTTCCAACAACCCTCAGGAAGTTATGGACTTTGCTCTCATTGCTCAAGCATCTACGCTCGAATCAAGAGTTCCATTTTTACACTTTTTTGATGGTTTTAGAACATCTCATGAAATCCAAAAAGTAGAAGAACTCACTTTTGATGATATGAGAGCAATGATCGATGATGATCTTGTAAGAAGACATAAAGAGAGAGCTTTAAATCCTGAAAGACCTTCTATAAAAGGGACATCCCAGAATCCTGATGTTTTCTTCCAGAGCCGTGAAGCTGTTAATAAATATTACGATAATGTTCCAGCCATCGTTCAAAAACAAATGGACAAATTCTTTGAACTTACAGGTAGAAGATACAACCTTGTAGATTATGTAGGTGCACCTGATGCTGAAAAAGTTATTATAATTATGGGTTCAGGTGCTGATGTAGTCCACGAAACTGTGGAATACTTGAATTCTTTAGGCGAAAAAGTTGGTGTTGTAAAGATAAGACTTTTCAGACCATTCCCACTTGAAGCCTTTGTTAATGCACTTCCTAAAACTGTTAAAAAAATAGCTGTTCTTGACAGGACAAAAGAACCTGGTGCCTTAGGTGAACCTCTTTATCTTGACGTTAGAACTGCAATCGGTGAAGCAATGCAGAAAAAAATGGTTAATTTCGATAAATATCCTATAATCATCGGAGGAAGATACGGTCTTGGCTCAAAAGACTTCACTCCAGCAATGGTAAAAGCTGTCTTTGATAATCTTGATAAAGAAGAACCAATTAACAGCTTCTCAGTAGGTATCAAAGATGATGTCACAAATAAAAGTCTTGATTATGATCCAGAATGGCTTACACCTCAAGATGACGTATTTAATGGTATGTTCTTCGGTCTTGGCTCAGATGGTACAGTAGGTGCAAATAAAAACTCTGCTAAAATAATTGGTGATTTGACAGATAATTATGTGCAAGCTTACTTCGTGTATGACTCAAAAAAATCAGGTTCTATGACAGTATCTCACGTTAGATTTGGTAATAGACCAATCAGAAGCTCCTATTTAATTCAAAAGGCAGATTTTATTGCTTGCCACAACTTCTCATTTCTTGAGCAGTATGAAATTTTAAAACCACTTAAAAAAGGTGGTATTTTCTTGCTTAACAGTATTTATTCTAAAGATGAAGTATGGGACAAACTCCCAGTTGAAGTTCAAAAACAAATCATTGAAAAAGAAGCAAAATTTTACGTAATCAATGCAAATAAAATAGCTGAAGAAATCGGTCTTGGACCAAGAGTTAACGTAATATTGCAAACAGCTTTCTTCAAAATCTCCAACGTTATCCCATTTGAAAAGGCTGTAGATGCAATTAAAGACGCTATCAAAAAGACTTATGGTAAATATGGAGATGAAGTTGTTAATATGAATATGAAAGCTGTTGATGCAGGAATGAATGAAGTGTATGAAGTAGATTATCCAAAATCTGTAACATCAGATGTAAAAATGCATAAATACATTGACGATCCTGATGCTCCAGAATTTGTAAAAAAGGCAATTAGCAAGATGATAGCTATGGAAGGGGATGATATTCCTGTATCTTGGTTACCAGATGATGGTACATATCCAACAGGAACTTCTAAATATGAAAAGAGAAATATTGCATTGAAAATACCTGTGTGGGATCCAGAAGTGTGTATCCAGTGTGGAATCTGTTCTTTTGTTTGTCCACACGCTACAATAAGGATGAAAATTTATGATCCTGAATATCTTGAAAATGCACCTGAAACTTTCAAATCAGCCGATGCAAAAGGCAAAGAATTTGCAGGGATGAAATTTACACTTCAGGTTGCTCCTGAAGATTGTACAGGTTGCGGTGCCTGTGTTTATAATTGTCCTGCTAAAAGTAAAACAGATCCTACAAGAAAAGCTATTAACATGGAACCTCAGCCACCACTTAGAGAAAAAGAAGCTGAAAATTTCAAATACTTCCTTTCAATACCTGACCTTGACTATTCAAAATACAACAAAGCTTCACTTAAAGGTAGCCAGTTAGCACCTCATCTTTTTGAATTTTCTGGTGCTTGTGCTGGCTGTGGTGAAACTCCTTATGTAAGGCTTCTTTGCCATCTTTTTGGCGATAGAGCAATCATTGCCAATGCAACAGGTTGTTCTTCCATCTATGGTGGTAACCTACCAACAACTCCTTACACAACAAGAACTGATGGCAGAGGTCCTGCATGGTCAAACTCTCTTTTTGAAGACAATGCGGAATTTGGTCTTGGTATGCACCTTGCCACAGAAAAATTTAAAGAGCAAGCAACCGAGCTGTTAACTGAACTCAAAGATAAAGTGGGCGCTGAGCTTGCAGATGAAATTCTTAATGCCGATCAATCCAATCAATTAGGAATCGAAAAACAGAGAGAAAGAGTTGCAAAACTTAAAGATATATTAGAAAAACTTGATGATCCAAAAGCTAAATTGCTCTTCGATGTAGCAGATTACCTTATTAAAAAATCCATCTGGATCCTTGGTGGTGACGGTTGGGCTTATGACATCGGTTATGGTGGTCTTGACCATGTTCTTGCTCAAAAATATAATGTTAATATATTAGTGCTTGATACAGAAGTTTATTCAAACACAGGTGGACAGTCATCAAAAGCTACTAACACAGGTGCTTTCGCTAAATTTGCATACAATGGTAAATCAGATTTCAAAAAAGATCTTGGTATGATGGCTATGAGCTATGGTCATGTATATGTTGCTCAGGTTTCTCTCGCTAATCCAGCTCAGTGTGTAAAAGCATTTATTGAAGCTGAAAGCTATGACGGCCCATCACTTATAATTGCTAATTGTCACTGTATTGCTCACGGTATCGATATGAGCAAAGGTGTTGAACAACAAAAACTTGCAGTAAATTCAGGATACTGGCTGCTTTACAGATTTGACCCAAGACTAACTGAGGAAGGAAAAAATCCACTTCAATTTGATACTAAAGATCTCAAAGTATCCATCTATGACTACATGAAAACTGAAAACAGATTCAGAGCTGTCGCCAAAATGTTCCCAGAAAGAGCTAAAATGCTTGCAGATGCTCTTAATGAAAGTGTTAAGAGAAGATACAGTATTTACAAACAGCTTGCTACAAAGCTTGAATGTTCTGAAGAAGAAGAAGAATAAAAAAAGCGGGTTTTATACCCGCTTTTTTTTTAACTAGTTAGCATTGAAAAATTGCTAACTAATTAAAAATAAAAGTATGTTAGAGAAAATCAGCAAATTTTCCCCAGATTTTTTTAGTTTATTGATAAAAAGCTGCGGGATAAAATTAAAAAAATATATGATAAATAATAATTGAAAATATTTTGCTATTGAGGTATCCGACTAGAGTCGGACAGAGCTGGAACACAGCCCCTGTATAATTGTTGGTGAGAAGTTTTTCAGGAATAACTTAATAAATTTTCTGGAGGATGTTTTGAAACCTGAGATAATTGTAGCGCTTGATTTTGCAGATTTTGAACAGGCAAAGTCAATTATTAACAAATTAGAAGATGAAATAACTTACTACAAAGTAGGGCTTGAAGCCTTTGTTTCCATAGGTAACAGTATTATTGATTATTTAAAAAATAAAAATAAAAAAGTCTTCTTGGATCTTAAATTTCATGACATTCCAAATACAGTCAAGAAAGCTAGTATTGCAGCTGCAAAATTAAATATTGATATGTTCAACATACATATTCAGGGTGGCAAAAAAATGATCTCAGAAACAGTATCTGCTGTTAAAGAAATCAACAGTTCAGTAATTATCCTTGGTGTAACATTACTGACATCACTGGATAAAAACTATTTTAATGAATTTAATATTAAGTTTAATAATGAAACAGAATACGTACTGCATCTTGCAAAAATTGGAAAATTAGCTGGACTTGATGGAGTGGTATCCTCTGCAAAAGAAACTCCAATTATTAAAAATCAATTAGGTGATGACTTTCTAACAGTCACACCAGGAATACGCCTTGCTTCAAACGATATTAATGACCAAAAACGAGTAGTAACACCCAAAGATGCAAAAAATATGGGTACAGATTATATTGTGGTCGGTAGGCCTATCACACAGGCAGATGATCCTAAAAAAGCGGCAATGATTTTCAAGGAGGAGCTATATGGATAAAAATGAAATTTTAGAAATTTACAAAAAACACAACGCACTTTTAAAAGGTCATTTTCTTCTTTCTTCAGGTCTTCATAGCGATACTTATTTACAATCAGCACTTGTAATGCAATATCCCGTCATAGCAGAAGAAATTATTAAGGAACTTGTTAAAGAGATTTATCATCTAAAATTTACTACCATTGTAAGCCCTGCAATTGGTGGAATAAGATTTGGCTATGAACTCGCAAGACTTTTAAAAAAACGTGCAATTTTTACCGAAAGGGTAGACGGAAAAATGACTTTAAGAAGAGGTTTTACTATTGATCCTGATGAAAAAATTCTTATTGCTGAAGATGTTGTCACCACAGGAAAATCCACAAGAGAGTGTATAGAAGCAGTAAAAGAGCATGGTGGAAACGTTGTCGCCATTACAAGTCTTATAGATAGAAGCAATGGACAGGCGAAATTTGAATATCCTTTTTTTCCATTACTCACTGTCAATGTAAAAACATACTCTCCTGAAGAATGCCCTTTATGCAAGGAAGGTATACCTTTGGAAAAACCTGGTAGCCGTTTCATAAAAAATAGTTAGCACTTTGAAAGTGCTAACTATTTTTTGCCTAATTAACCGTTACCTTTACATTCCCCGGGATCTTCATCTGAAAACGAATTTAATTAATTTTACTCTTACACTTTTAAAAAGATTATTTTACTAAATAATGAAAGATATCTAATGTTTTGATTCTACACGATTTCGTCCGTTTTCCTTGGCTTGATACAAGGCTTTATCACCCCTTTTATAAAAAGACTCCATGTCATCATCTTGTCTTAATTCTGTAACACCCATACTAATCGTCACTTTTTTAACTGTATCAAACCGTGTACCTTCTACAATTCGGCATAATTTTTCAGCAACTTTTAGAGCCGCTTCTAAATCTGTATTTGGCAACAAAATAGCAAATTCTTCACCACCTATACGAAACAACATATCGGTAGTTCTAATACTTTTCTTGATAATATTGGATAATTTTTTCAATACATAATCACCTGTTTGATGCCCATACGTATCATTTATCTTTTTAAAAAAATCGACATCAAAAATTATTATACTGAGTTTCTGTTGATATCTTTTTGCCCTTTCAATCTCCTCATTAACCACTAGATTAAAATACCTTCTATTGTAAACCATTGTTAGCTCATCTAAAATAGCTTTTTTCATTAAATCACTAATCTTTTTTTCCTGCTCAGTAATATCCTCAATTATTCCCACAATTCCGCCAATTCTACCCTTATCATTTACAAAAAAAGCTTTTGAAATTTTTATCCGTTTAACATCAAAATCTTGCGATCGTAATGAAATATCCAATGGCTTTGAGGACACTGCATTTAAACCATATTTTCTTGCACCCTTTAACTCCATATCAATTATCTTTCCTAACTTTTCCAACTCCCTATTTTCGACAGATTTTATATCCTTACCAACAATCACCTCTCTTTGAACATTAAAAAAATCTTCAAACTGTTTATTCACATTTAAATATCTACCGGTAATATCCATAATAAAAATAGGTTTAGGTATTAAATTGAGCATAAACTCTTCCATTTTATTTTTTTCTTCAATCAATTCTTGTAATGATTCTCTCTCCTTTTTAAACTTGTAAAAATTAAATAAAAGAATGACAAACATTATTAAAAGCAAACTTATTAACAAATAACCATTAATCATCATTTAGCTCTAAAATCCTCTACATAAATTTTTCCTAAATACTTAATTTATCACTTTTTCTCACATTTTAAAATCAAAAATGAAATCTTGACACAAAATATTTTTTATCTTATTTTATGACTGATGAGTCAGTCGAAAAAAAATACCAAACAAAAAATTTTTGATGCTGCAATAAAGACTTTTGCAGAAAAAGGATTTTGGAAAACAAAAGTATCCGATATTGTTGCAGAAGCTGGAGTAGCCCAAGGCACTTTCTATCTTTATTTCAACAGTAAAGACGATTGTTTATATGAACTTCTAGAGTATTTGCATAAAGGAACACTTCATCAAATCAATCAATTAATAGAAAATAAACAGTCTACCATCTTTGATATTTGCGCCTCATTCATAAAAAGGATTTATCAGTACAAAATGCTTTCAAAAGTTTTCCTTTTCGAAGCATTAAGTAGTGGTGAAAAATTTAAAAACCTTTATTTTAGATTCAAAAAAAATATAAGAGATATGTTATCAAAAGTTTTATCGGAAGAAACAAATAACTACAATGAAACTACCGTTTCAATAATATCAGGTTTTTTGAAAGAATTAATCGAATATTACATACTCTTTTTAAATGAAGACTTGGATACAATTCTAAAACATTTATATGAAGGATTAGAAAAAATAGAAGGGGCCAGGTATGAAAAAATATAAAAAATATCTTATTTTGCCTTTGTTCATATTTTTATCTTTAAACAATATTTATGCCTTAACTTTAGATGAGGCTGTAAATAAAGCCTTAAAAAATAACTTTTACCTGTTATCAAAAGAAAAAGAACTAAACAGTAAGAAATATGAAATAAATGCTGCTGATGCAGCAAAATACCCTTCACTTTTTTTCAATGCTACTTACACATTACTGGATGAAAAAAAGACCCAGCCATTCACAACCCCTTTTTTCTCACAAGAAATAACAATGAGTGAAAAAGAATATTTTGACATTTTCACTGGACTAAAACTAAACCTTTATACAGGGGGATTAATAACTTCTAATATTAAAATTAAAAAGCTTGAGTATGAGTCAGCAAAATCAATGCTAAGTGAAGAACAACTAAATATAATATTCAATACCAAAAAGGCATATCTGGATATACTAAGACTCTATGCGAATAAAAAAATTGCTGAAGATTATATAAAATCATTAACCAGGCACCTTCATGATGTAAAATTGATGTATGACCAGGGACTTGTCCCTTATATCGACATATTACAAACGGAAGTAAAACTGAGTGAAGCAAAGCAAAAACTTACTATAGTAACTAACAATATCAAAGTAGCAAAATCTCATCTTTCAACACTCATGGGTGAAAAACTGAATGATAGTTATCAAGTGGAAAGTATAAGCTATAAAATTCCTGATAAGTTGTTAATTAACCATCTTTACAGTATAGCAGAAAAAAATAGGCCAATTTTACAATCCCTAAAGACTCAGATAAAGTTAGCTGATCAGATGGTAACAGCCACAAAATCACAATTTAAACCAAAAATATATCTTTTAGGCGGGTATAAATATTCCGATATGCTGGAGAATGTTGATCCTAAAGGGAATTTTCTCATTCAGGCTGGTATTTCTTTCAATCTTGACTGGAATAAACCTTTCAAAGAAACAGAAGCGAAAAAAGAAATTAAATATGCCATCATAAAAAATAAAGAAGATATAAAACTCAAAGTGCTTCTTGAAGTTAAAAAAGCAATTGAAGATTTGAACAGTGCCGAGGATAATCTCAAAGTGGCTAAAGATGCGGTGGCAAAAGCAAAAGAATACCACAGAATTTTAAACTTAAAATATAAAGAGGGGTTAGCAAATAACTCTGATCTTCTTGATGCAGAAGCTATGCTTACCGAGGCTTTGATGAGAGAAAAAAATGCATATTACGATATTATTGAAAAATACTTTGCTATAGAAAAAGCAATTGGAAAAGAGTTGAGGTGAGGAAAATGGGGAAAAAAGCAAAAATAGCACTTTTACTTTTAGTTGTAGGTCTAATCGTATTTGTTTATTTCGCATACCGATATCTTACTTTTATAAAAGAGTTTGCTACCACTGATGCTATGTTTGTAAAGAGTAACAAAATTACAAATGTAAGTTTTAAAAGAGTAGGAGGAAAAATCATAAAACTTTATTTTACCGAAGGAGATACTGTAAAAAAAGGGGATTTACTGGCGGAAATTGACCCAACAGATTATATCGTCAAACTTGAAGGTATTACTAAAAAAATTGAAAGTCTTGAGAAGAAAAAAGAGCAACTTGATATTCAAATTGATAGGATATCAAAAGAACTTATCATAAAAAAACAGAGTGCACAGAAAAATGTAGAATACATTGGAAAAGAGATAAAATCAATAAAATTCAACATCGCGGAAATTGAAACAAATATCAAACAGTTAACAAGAGATTACAATAGATATAAAACTCTGTATGAACAAAAAGCCGTATCAAAACGCTCTTTTGAAGATATTGAAACAAATTTGCAAGGCTTAAAGCAAAAAAAGAAATCCTTAGAAAGCAAACTTGAAGGATTGATTAAACAAAAAGATATAGCAAACAACAACATTAAAATCATCGAAGAAGGATTTAAACAGATAGAAGAGCTAAAAAAGATGAGAGAATCTTTGATAAAACAGATTGAAGCGGCAAAACAGGAGAAAAAAGATACCAAAAATCTCATAGAATATTGTAAATTGTATGCTCCTTTTGATGGTGTTATAGGTAAAAAGTATGTTGAAGTGGGTACTGTCATTAATAGCGGTTTTCCGATTTACTCCATCGTAGATACAAAAGATTTATATATTGAAGTGCTCCTTGAAGAAACCAAAATGAAAGGTGTAAAAATAGGCTCTCCTGCCACCTTCAGAGTGGATGCTTACCCAGATATAGAATTCAAAGGTGAAGTTGAATCAATTTATCCTGCTTCAGCTGCTACATATGCTCTTGTCCCTAGAGATATCTCCGCAGGAGAATTTACAAAAGTTGCTCAACGTATCCCTGTAAAAATTAAAATTACAGAGGGAGACCTGTCATTTTTAAAAGTAGGCATGGGTGGTGAAATAAGAATCAAAAGAATCTATTAATATCGGATGTGTTGATGGCTACTGAGCAATTACCTCTTTACGAAAGAATTGATAATGTAAGTAGAGCAATCATAACATTTATCGTAATGACCGGTACTTTTATGGCAATTCTTGACACCACAATTGTGGATGTGGTCGTCCCAAAAATGATGTCCCCCTTAAAAACCGATCTTTACGGTGTCCAATGGGTCATCACATCATACATGGCAGCAGCTGCCACAGGTCTTTTGCTAATCGAATCACTCACAAAGGTTCTTGGGCTTAGAAATCTATTTCTAATAGGTATAACACTTTTTACCCTTTCAAGCGCCGCTTGCGGAATGGCATCAGATTTAGCACAGATGATTATTTCAAGATCTCTTCAAGGACTTGGAGAAGCCTTCATCGTAGCCACTGCTCAAACAATCATGTTTTCAATTTTTCCCCCAGAGAAAAAAGGGATCGCGATGGGTATATTCGGTATGGGGGTAAGTTTTGCTCCGGCTCTTGGACCCACAGCCGGTGGCTATTTGACAGAACATTTTAACTGGCGTTATGTTTTTTATGTAAATTTACCCGTCGGACTTCTAGTGGTTGTTCTTGGTCTCTTTATACTACCTAAGGTTTTAGAAAAAAGGGAAAAATTACATTTTAACTTTGTCAGCTATACATTTTTTGCTATTTTCACAATCCCACTGCTAATTATGCTGTCAAAAGGGCAGCAAAAGGGTTGGTTTCAGTCTCCATTTATTGTTAAACTACTGTTTATATCAATCTTTGGTTTAATAATGTTTGCCATATCCGAAATACTTTCAAAAAGAAAACTTATCGACTACACAATTTTTAAAATCAAAGAGTATGCTGTAGCGATACTGATTTACGCTTTCACCCTTGGTTTATCAATCTATCAAATCTTCTATCTTATACCTTTGTATTACGAAAACTTAAAAAGTTACACTACCCTACAAACCGGGCTACATATGCTCGCTTTCGCCATTTTTATAGGTTTTACATCATTTTTTGCAGGCGCCTTATCTGATAAATATGGAGAAAAAAATATTCTTCTAATTAATGCATTCTTATATTTTACCACTTCCATTATTCTTATTCCTAAACTGAATTATTACACACCTTCAATCAAAACAATATTACTTACCATACCATTAGGATTTTCTTTAGGCACCTTTTTCGCACCCGTATCTACCTTAGCTATGAGAAAACTGGGACCAAAAACCCAAATGGGAGTAAGTTTTTTACATTATATAAGGTTTATGGGAGGTTCATTTGGTACAGCTATTGCAACCAATACACTCCAATCAAAAATATCTTTCCACTATGACGAAATAAGTGCCATTCAAAATTATTCATACATATCAAACTATCTATATCAAGCTAAAACTTATTTAACTCAAATAATGCCGGAACACGTAGCTGAGCTAAAAAGCTATGCACTTTTTGGAAAAGTGCAATACCTTATGAGTTCTTCCCATGCTTTCCAAGATACTTTTAGACATGCAGGATACTTTGGTATCCTTGGGCTATCTTTTCTGGTTTTTCTGTTCATACCAAATAAAAAGAAAGATTAATCTTTAGTTGTAAGAAAAATACCTGAAAAAACAAGAAAAATGGATACTATTTGATATAAATAAAGCTTTTCTTTCAAAAAAATTATAGACATTATAGTTCCAAAAACAGGCATTAGATGAACAAAATTTCCACCTTTGTTGGCACCTATCTCCCTAATACCTCTGTTCCAGCAGATAAAAGCAAGAACAGATGCAAAAATACCAACGTAGAAGATTACAATTACATTTTTATAATCCAATGCAAAACTTTTCTCTGAAAAGAGATAAATTGGAAAAAGCAAAATTAACCCTAAAATAATGATTACTTCTAAAAATACGAGAGGATTTAATCTTTTGTCAAGATTCCTCAGTAATACCGAATAAAGAGCCCATGAAAAAGCTGCAAGTAATACCAATAAATCCCCAGGATTAAACTTTAGTGATAAAAGTCTGCTAATATCCCCCTTAACAATAATTATCGCAACCCCAGTCAATGAAATAAATGCTCCCAGTAATTGATATCTACTTGCTCGTAATCCTTGCAAAACAAATGAAACAAGAAATATCATTATCGGAACAAATGAATTTATTAGCAGAGCATTTATAGCAGTCGTATAATGCATTGCTTTGTATATCAATGTGTTGAAAAGAGTTACTCCTAAAAATCCAAAGAGTAACAAAAACTTAATATTTTCCTTTATCAACTCCATTTGTTCTAAAATTTTCTTATAAGTAAAAGGAAGAAGGATTAAAAAAGCAACAACCCAGCGCCAGAAAACAAGAGCAACTGGAGGGATGGAAGCAGCAGCCCATTTACTTAAAACAAAATTGCCTGCCCAAAATAATGCACTTAACGTAAGTAATAAATAGGGCATAATTTATTTTGCGGAATCTACGTATTCTACAATCTTTTCAGCCAATACCTTCACCGTATGCTCAAATTTATCCACATCTTTTTCAAGCAGTGTCATCCTAAAGCCTGGAAGAGGAGTAAAAAAGGATGTAAGAGGTACAACACAGATTCCAGTGGAAGCTAAAAGATAGTAAACAAAACGTTTATCGTTTTCTATAGGTTCACTAGTAATCTTTTCCACATACTCTTTAACAGCTTTATTTTCAATCGGTAGTGTTTGTCTGTTATTCAATACTGCTTCAATAAATACCACAGACATGTAAAATGCACCGTTAGTCCTGTTTACCACAATATAAGGGACGTCTTTCAATATATTGTAAGCAATATTTGAAAGTTTCTCATAATGTCTCAATCTGTCTTTAAGATAACTTTTATACTCTGGATGTGTCATTATCTTAGGTATCGCCATCTGAGGAAATGTTGTAGAACACACTTCTGCCATTTTTTGCTGTAAAATCGCATTAATATACCTTTCAAAAGCCGGATCATTTTTAGCATTATAAACCTCTATCCAGCCACATCTAGCACCAGGCCAAGGTAATTCTTTTGAAATCCCTTTCATACACATTCCTGGCACATCACCAATAATTTCTGCCAAAGAAACCGTACTTTTACCATTATATACCATGTTATTATAAATTTCATCAAACACCAGAAACAAATCATAGGTTTTAGCTATTTCAACAATTCTTCTCAAAGTTTCCTCATCGTATACATACCCCGTTGGGTTATCTGGATTTATTACAAGAATACCCACAATGGATTTATGACTTTTGACCTTCCTCTCAAGTTCATTCAAATCAGGTGCCCAGTTATTGTAAGGATTCATCCTATAAGTATTTGGAGGAAATGATGCATGCAAAACTTCAGCCAGAAGGTGAGTAGAATATGTAGGCTCTGGCATAATAATCCTGGCATCTACTCTAATGGCACTATAACTTCTTGCAATCGCATCACCTAAGCCATTAAAAAAGATAATATCTTCTTTTGTTATTTGAACTCCACCCTTTTTATTAACCTGAGCAGCAATAAACTCCCTTGTTTCATCCACACCTTTTGTAGGGCTATAACCATAGCTTTTATCATTTTCAATTATCTCTTTTAATATCTCTTTCATCCAATCTGGTAGCTTCTCGCCTTTCAAAATAGGATCACCAATATTTTCCCAGTAAATCTCCATACCACTTTTTTGAAGTTCATTTGCAATATTCACGATATTTCTTATTTCATATGTCAAGCCATTGCCACTCTTAGCGATATCAAAGCGCATCTACCAACCTCTTAATGTTTATTCAAATTTTACTTTTTTTATCAAATTTAAAAAAAATTACAACTCATATTTATATTTTTTGGAAATAAATCACTTACTAAGCTTTGAATTTATTTTATTTACATATTCATAATAAGCTAGACTTCTACCTCTTTTTTCCATAAGGATATTAAATCTTAGCTGTTTTTCGGTGAGCTTACGTTTTAGTACTCCCCTCTCCTCATCATCAAAACAGTATTCTAATAAATCTTCGATTTGTTTAATTTCTCGTTGCATCTGCAACTCTTCTGGTAAAACACCTGCATTCTTCAAAATTTTATAGGAAGCTCGCAGCTCTTCAGGTACAAAACTTAGATCCTCAATTTCTATCTTTTTCCCTTTACAACTGAGATTATCTAATTCACCTTTTTCAATAGCTTCTTTGATTTTTTGTTCAGCTAAAAAAGTAATAATATCCATCCTTAATAACCAATAAAGTAAATATTTTTATTTTTATCATCCATTTCCACATTATTAATCAAACGAAACATTTTATTTTCATACTTTAAAACCAAAAACTTACTAAATTTTTCTTTGTTTTTAAGATAATAACTATTCAAATTCATCACATCATAAATTTTTTTGCAAATTATAAACATACAAGACTTTCTTTCGGCTTTTAAAAAACTATGAATAAACTTATCAAAATTAGTATAAACATAAAAATTAGACAGTATCAATATAAATATATTAAAAATAGTCCACATATACATAATAGTTAAAATTAAAGCTGAAAATGAACCATAAAGCACATTGTAAATAGACTTATTAATGAGTATAAAATAAAATTTACTAAACACTCCCATAAAAATCAAAGATATTGCAGAAACCAGCATTAAATTTTTAAATCTAGCTTCTCTTTTTAATATAACAAACAAAAGTAAAGTTAAAAATATCCAAATTACAGCATAATAAATCAGTTTAAAATAAAACTGCTGCAAAACTCCTAAATTAATATAATCTGAAACAAAATTAAAAACAAAAGAAGATAATGTCTCGATAAGAATTAATAATACTAAAACTAAAACAAGAAAAAAAATACTTAAAAATGATACAGTCCATTTACTTTTTACTTTCTTTCTATCTATCTCAAAGACATAAATAACTGTATCAAAAAATCCTCTTATAAATATTGTCGAGAATATTATTGCTGTAAAAAAACTAAAACTACCATAACCTAATATTGTCTTACCAAACTGAGATAAAGATAAACCTAAATTATCAATGACCTTGATACTTACTAACCTTTGCAATTCTGACACTAATAATTCATAATATTTTGTCTTAATAAATAAAATATTTAACAACAACATTATAATCATTAAAGCGGGAAACAAAGATAGAATTAAATATATAGCTAATGAAGAAGCATAAATCGAAAGTTTTTTTTCTTTAAAGTACATTAAAGAAAAAATAAAAGCAAAAATAAACTTCAAAGCATATTCTCCATTTTAAAAAATCATATTAATACTACTGCTTTATTTCCTTAATTTTAAAGCTTCCTATATATTTAATCCACTAATATTAGTTACAACACTATAATTCTACAATACTGTTTTATTTGATTTTTACTTAAATATATTTTATATACTATCAAAATTATATCGAGATGCAAACAAAATGATTGGCAGATTATTTAAAATAATTAAAAACAAAAAACAAACATTTGTTGACCCTTTATCTGGCTATATAAATAATTTGGTAAGTAGTATTAACAATGATGAAATTTTTAAGAAAGATATTCATGAGGCTACCTTTTGTGTCATTGATACTGAAACAACAGGTCTTGAAATTAAAACGGCAAAATTGATTAATGTTGCTGCAGTAAAAGTTGTAGATTTTAAAATTAAAGACTTTTACAATGTTTTTATAAATCCTGAAATGGACATTCCTGAAGATTCAATTCAATGGCATGGAATAACTAATGAGATGGTAAAAGATAAACCCATCATCGCTGAAGTACTGCCAGAATTTTTGAAATTTATTTCAGATTCAGTTATTGTGGGACATCATGTAAATTTCGACCTAAAAATGATTAATAAAGAATTGCAAGAAGCTTTTAATGCTGAAATAAAAAACATATGGATAGATACAATGCTTCTTTTTTCGAAAAATATCTTAAACAGGGATGAGCTTGTAAGTCTCGATTATCTTTTAAGGCTTTACAATGTGAAATGTCAGGGGCGCCATACTGCATTGGGTGATGCTCTCGCTACAGCTGAAGTGTTTAATAAACTTGTGATAAAAATAAAACATAAATTTCAAACTGTGGGAGACTTATATCAATCACAATTTAAGGTATTATCAAATCAATAATTATTAACCACGTAAATTCTCTAGCTCTTTTTCAGAAAATGGCTCAACATATATTGTCTTATAATTTTTATAAATAACAAACCCCTCTGGTGTTCCCTTCGGTTTTTTAACATATTTCCGTAAGGTATAATCCACAGGCACCCTTTTTTCATTTTTATACTTTGAAAAAGCTGCAGTAATACGAGCAGCAGTAATTATATCCTCCTCATCAACAGGGCTTTCTTTTCTCAAAATCAAATGTGCAGAAGGTATTTCATGAGCATGGAACCAATAATCATCGGGATTAGCAACCTTAAAAACAACATAATGATTTGAACGACTATTTTTACCTAAAAAAAACAGAGTATCATCTTTTTTAAAGGTAAGATATGGAATGCTTCCAACCTCCTTAACTTTATTACTTTTTAAAACAAAAAGCTCTTCATAAAGTTTATTAATCTCATCCATACTCATATTTTCCAAATTAAACATTTCCTCGTCATAGTAAGATATCATTCTTTTTACTTCATCAATCCTATTTGAAAGTTTTTCTAACGACCTTTTCAATTTTTCAGCACGACCATATAAATTTTCAATTTTTTTTAAAACAGATTCACCCGGATCAATATAATATTTAACCTGTTCAACACCATTCTCATTAAATTTATCAAGTAGTACCTCTCCCGTTTTGCCTTTTATTTTAGAAAGATTGTTTTTTAAAAGCTCTGCTTCTTCATGATATTTTTCATAATTCCTAGCTTCTTTTAAATCTTTGTATAAGTTCATTAACAACTTTTCATAACTTGCTTTCTTCTTTACATAGAAATTTTTTATTTTCAAAAACTTATGATCACTACGATTATTGACTTTCTTTAAAGAAACAAGATATTGATCTAATAAATCAATTTTAATTTTCTCTTTATATGACAATATCTTAAAAGGTATAAGTTTATTCTGCCCATCTAGGTAAAAAGAATCATCAGAATTAAGCGAATTTAAAATAAAATCTTTAGCCTTTTCACAATTACCAAAATTATTATAAATTTCAGCTGCATGTTTTGCTGTTATTCTATAAAATCCTTCAAGTTGCTCAAAATCATCACATTCTCTAATATTA
Organism: Deferribacter autotrophicus; assembly: GCF_008362905.1. Taxonomy (NCBI): domain Bacteria; kingdom Pseudomonadati; phylum Deferribacterota; class Deferribacteres; order Deferribacterales; family Deferribacteraceae; genus Deferribacter; species Deferribacter autotrophicus. Next base: position 105,466 of record NZ_VFJB01000005.1, on the reverse strand, counting down.
AGTAAGTTATATTTTTTATTACTTTTAAAAGGTATATACTCATTTCCTAGATTAATTTCCCTATCACCGTCAATATTGTTATCATTCCACCTAAAAATTATTTTCCCTTTCTCATCCAATAAAAAAACATTCGATATTTTACCCACTACCTCAAAAATCAATTTCATCTGTATCAATTTACCACTTGGCTTCCTTTTTACCAAACTTAACGTTAATAACCTATCAAATCCTCGCTGCTTGATTTCAACAATTTTTGCATTTGAAATATGTTGAAGCCTATTTCTACCTTTTTTCAAATCTTTTGATACAAAGATATAAGAATTTAATAATAAATCAAAAATCAGGAAAAAGCTTCTGTTTTTATAAAGACTTAAAATAAACCTATCATTATCATACTCACACCAGTTAATGCGTGCATCAATCAACTGGGGCTTAAAAAAGTTAATTAATTTATATAAAGATAAACCGTCCATTTAGCTCTATTGTTTCAAAAATCTCTCAAATGCTTTTTTATCATTAGCCTTTAAATAGGCTTCTTCAGGAGACACAATCTTTTTCATTAATAAATCCATAATTGATTGATCCATCAATTGCATGCCATCAGCCTTCCCTGTTTGAATAACAGAAGGTATTTGGAAAGTTTTACCTTCCCTAATTAAATTAGCCACAGCACTATTGACAAACAAAATCTCCAAAGCAGCTACTCTTCCCGGCTTATCACATCTTTTCAAAAGTTGCTGAGCAACAACCCCTTTTAGTGATTCTGAGAGCATGGTTCTTATTTGTGCTTGTTGCCCTGCTGGAAATGCATCAATTATTCTATCCACTGTTTTAGCTGCAGAATTAGTATGCAAAGTTCCAAAAACTAAGTGCCCGGTTTCAGCTGCTGTTATTGCAAGCTCAATGGTCTCAAGATCTCTCATCTCGCCTACTAAAATTACATCTGGATCTTCCCTCAACGCAGCCCTTAATGCAGAGGCAAATGAGTTTGTATGGTTCCCAACTTCTCTCTGATTGATAAGACAACCTTTTTTCTCATGCACAAATTCTATTGGATCTTCTATAGTAAGAATATGATCCTTTCTTGTTCTGTTTATATAATCTATAATTGCAGCCAAAGTTGTTGACTTACCACTCCCAGTAGGTCCTGTTACGAGAACTAACCCTCTTGATAAATCAGCAAATTTCAATATCTGAGGTGGAAGGCCAAGCTCCTCAACAGACAAAATCTTAGCTGGAATCTGTCTAAAAACAGCTGCAATCCCTCTTTTTTGAAAAAAATAATTTGCCCTAAATCTTGCAACACCTTTTATTTCATATGCGAAATCTAAATCACCTTTTTCCAAAAAGAGCTTTTTCTTTTCTTCATCTATAATCTCAAATAGTAGTGCTCTTAATATTTCATCGGTCAACTCCTGATATTTAATCTCCACTAGCTCTCCATGAATACGAATCATAGGTTTACAACCTGAACTCAAATGAAGATCACTACCACCTTGTTCAATTAAATATTTAAAAAAAGCATCAATTTTAGCCATTTTTTAAACCCGAAAGTTTTTTTAACTCAGCTTTTGTATAATAACCTTCTAATTCTTCAAATAAATAACCTAAATTATTACATTTATCACATCCTTTATTATCACAATCGCATCTTTTTGGAATATAACCAATAAAATAAAATTTTCTATCATCACAGATGTAATCAACCGTTGTAAAAGTTTTATTATAATTATTTTTTATATCAAGAACAAAATTACTGTATCCAGGAACATAAGTTTTAGATGAAAACAAAAAGTTTTTAGAAAAAACATTTTTATCCAAACAAATTAAAATATCATCATTTATCAATCCAAATCTTGTTACTACAATTAAATCATTATCAATTTCACAGAAATATGACCTATCAATGGGAAATACTGTAATCATCTCACAACTTTCATTGCTGAACTTTTCAAAACATATATCATACCCTTCTTTTACAAAATATTTTTTAATATTATCAATCAATTCACCGTTTGAATTATAGGTAAAAAGTTCTTTTTTTAAGCCAAAACCAAAGGCAAAAACCTTTATATGATTTTCTTTTCTAATAAAATCTAGTCTATAGAAAGAAGTTTTCTTTAGTTTTTTTAACCAGTCTTTTAAAAAAACATCTAACTCACTTTCATCTTTTATAATCTTTTCTAAAAGCTCTTTAATTTTTCTACCATTGGCTAAAGACACCTGAACTTTTTTCTGCTTTAGTTTTTCCAATTCATTAATAAGCTCACTGTTAAATGGATCATCCGTGACAATGGCTAAAATATCCCCTGTTTCATAAAGGGGGATAAAATTGAATTTCTTGAGTAAAGTTGGTGGAAAAGTTTTAATATAATTTTTATCAAGAATCTTTTCATTTAAAATCACAAACGGAATATCTAACTGTTTACTTAAAATATATTCAATATCATCATAAGATACCTTACCAAGCTCAACAAGAGCTTCCCCCAATCTTAAATCACGTGATTTCTGATAATCTAACCCTTCTTTTAAGTCTTTTTCATTTATCAACCCATATTCAACTAATAATTCACCTATATTTTTTTTAGTCATCGAAATCCTCTAATTCATCTGCAATTTTATCTAACTCATAATTGTAAAACATATTTAATTCACTAGTAAATTCTTCAATAATATCCTTGTAATTAGCATTCACCATGTCCACAGCTTTCTTTAAGGTATTTTTATTAATATTATAAAATGTCGCTACCGTATTTAAAGTAAAATCCGTATCAGCAATACTCAAAGTAGTAAAATATTCACATACTGCTGCTAACAAATTACTATTTGAAAATACAGCTTTCTCTTTATGCAAACTACCTAGCAACTCTAAACCTTTTTCTATTTCAAATCTAAAGTATCCCCTTATGCACATCCCTTCAGTGAGAATGGTTGCAGCTCTTAAATACAGTTTATTATCTATTGACTGTAAAAATGGGAATAGAATATTCTTTTTAATATCTCGCATATTTTCTTCAATGTCGGTAAACTCATCGTAAGCATCGAGAAGAACAAAACTATCAGGGTATTTACTTAAAGCTTTGATTATAATCTTTTTGGCTGACTTAAAATCTTTATTTACAACATAACCATAAGCATAATCTACAAAAGACTGCTCATCAAGGTCAGTTTCTTTTAATATTTTCTCAAAGATAAATCTTGCATGAGCTATATCTCCAACAAAGGCATAGCAACTTCCCAACTGTCTCAGCACTTCTTTCTTATACTTCTGATACTTTAAATAATTTTTTAATAACTTAATTGCATCATAATATCGATTTTCAATAATCAAAATGTTCCCAAAATTAAGCAAAGCATTACTATTTTTTACATTATATTTAAGAGCTAAATTATAATATCTTTTCGAAAGCTTGTAATTGCCTGTTTGAAATTTCAAGACTCCTAAAAGCTCATAAATTTTAGACTTATCTACAGCTGAGATATCTCTACGCTTTAAATAATTTTTCAGCAACAATTCAGCTCTATTAAATTCTTCGCTTTGCATTAAAAAATGTACTTTTTTCTTGTAAAAATATTTAACTTTCTCTTTCATAATTATACTCTACAACATACCTCAAAAATTGACAATCTTTATTTCTATAAACAAACCACAAAAATTTAAATTTATGCTATAATAAAAAAAGAAAGGAGGTAAAAAGATGGCTACAAAAGTGGGAGAAACATATTATTGCTCTATATGTGGCAACAAAGTAAAAATCGTTGAAGCAGGTGAAGGTACACTGGTATGCTGCGGCCAAGAAATGAAAAAAGTTTAGTCATTCTAAAATCTAATTTTCTATTTGTTAATGACATATCTGACTTAAATAAATATCTTTGTTGTTAAAATAAGTTATATTTTTTAACTTTTTTACTTGACATTAGCAAAATATTTTATATATTAACATTCAGATATTTTAAGGACCCTCCTCCCCCCTCCTTAAAATATATTTTTTGCCAGCCACATGGCTGGCTTTTTTAATATCTACTTGTTAATTTTTTCGCTTTAGATTATATTAAACAATAAATCAATTTAGGATAATTTATGTATAGACCTAGCTTTATAGTGTACAGAATATGTGTAAATATTGTGGCAATTGGATTCGCTGCCATAATTTTTAAACATATTGTTATCAACTCATTTTTATCTTTAATCATCGCAGGAGTTCTTTTAACCATTTTAAATATTATATTAAAACCTATTATACTTATAGTTACCTTACCTATTCAGATATTATCTTTTGGATTTTTTTATCTTATCACCAATGCATTTATCTTAAAATTGACATCAGTAATAATTGGTGGTTTCTTTATTGATGGCTTTTGGCCTGCTGTAGGTGGAAGTATAATAATAGGGATTGTAAACTTTGTTTTTGATATTTTTGTCACAAACTCAGAAATAAGGTTTTTTGAATGGAAATAAAAGAGATACAAGAGGACCTTGAAAAGTTTGAAAGTCTAATAAAGTCATTTAATTTTGAATACGCTAATTTTTTTGCGGGTAATATGAAATTCCCTCCTGTTGTAAGAGAAAGAGAAATTAACAAAATTATTAGAAAATACAACTTATCCCAGATAACAAATCCTACGCTTCGTTTCAAATTTAACAATTTAGTTGCTAGATTTTTGACTTACAGGGAAAAATGGAACAGAAAAATGATGGAAAAGGAAGGTATTAAAAGAACTTTTGTAAAAAGAGGCTCTTTAGATGCTGAGATTCAAAAAAACAAAATTGAACTAAACATAAATAAAAAAATTGATAAAGAACTTGAAAAACTTTCAGATTCCTATAATAAAGATAAGATCAAAAAGGTGATAAATAAGAAAGTGAAAGAGATGCAAGCAAAAGGTTTTAATGATTTTGATATAAAAATAAATATTGTTAATGGAAAACCAAAATTATTGATAAGGCCGAAATTATGAAAAAGAAATTGTTTAAGATTACTTTTTTAAATGATAAAAAAGAAATTCTTACAATTCATGCAAGCAAAGTTAATACCTCTTCGTTTTTGGGGCTCATAGAAGTATCAGATATTGTTTTCCTTGATACTTCAGAGATTTTGTTCACCCCAAATGATGATAAAATAAGAAGTGAATTTAAAGACGTAGAAAGAACCTTTATCCCGATAAACTATATCGTCAGAATTGATGAAATTATTTTAGAGAAAGAAACACCCATTATTAGGCTCTATAAAAACGATTCATGAAATTAATAGAAAAATATATTATTAAAGAATTAATACCAATATTTATCCTTGGTAATTTTTTTTTCATTTTTCTTTTATTGCTAGACAAACTAATTTCATTATCTGATTTAATATTTACAAAGAATGTTCCTTTTTTCTTCATTATCGAATTAATAATTTTCTATATCCCCTCTTTCCTTGTTATTACAATCCCCACATCTACTTTATTAGCATCTTTGATAGTTTATGGACGACTTTCTGATGATTCTGAACTGATTGCTATCAAATCTTTTGGTGCAAATAAAATTTCACTTTATAAACCCACCATCATTTTCGGTACATTGTCTTTAATATTAGCTATTTTAATGAGCACATATCTCATGCCACTCGGTAATGAATTCGCAATAAAAAAACTTTTCGAAGTCTCAAAGTTTGTCTCAATAAAAGATTTTAAAGAACATGAACTATATACAGAAATACCAGGTTTTATTCTTTATGCTGACAAAAAAATAAATCATAATAAATACAGTGGACTTATAATTATCAACAAAGACAAAAATGTAGTAATAACTTCTAAATTAGGTACTATTACAAACACAAATGATGGAAATTTAATTTTTAACTTAAAGAAAGGATCTCTATTAAATATGAGTAAAACTACTCCCTCAAAAATAGAGTTTAGCAATTTTCTTATAAATATTCCTATAATTGCGAAAAATAAAATAGATATTAAGTCAGAGAGACTGATGACTTTGAAAGAATTAAAGAGTAACTTTAAAAAAAATACGCTTTATAAATTTGAATATTCAAAACGGTTTGCACTCCCTTTTGCCTCCATAATTATGGCTTTTTTCGGAGCCATTTTAGGTTCATTTTTTCATAGAAGTGGAAAAACTTTTGGACTTTTTATGTCTATCTTAGTAGTTCTTGTTTACAACTCATTATTTATCTTTTCCCAAAACATGATTAATACCATGCCTCCGTTTCTAGCTGCTTGGATTGCAAATATAATTTTTTGCTTATTATCAATTTTAGCATTGAAAAAGGTTTAAAATGAAAAAATTTAATAAATATGTCCTAAAAATATACATATTAAATCTGATTTCAGTGCTTGCCCTAATATTAATTTTATATACTTTTTTCCAGATAATCCAGCACACAAAATACATATCAAAATATAATACATCTCTATTTGATATAATAATATTTGATCTTTTAAAAATCCCTTATTCTATATATCAAGTTTTTCCTGTAGCCGGAGCAACAGCTGTTGTAATTACCATATTGAGACTAATTAAAAACAATGAACTTATTGCATATCTCAGTCTCGGCGGTAAAATCAAAGAATTAGCCTCATTAATTGTAATTTTAAATTTATTTTTTACTGGAATTTTAATCTAGTTCTTCAGGATACAATGCTTGACCTTTTTGATACAGGAAAACTCAGCTTCGCATCTGCAACATCATTACCTCTATCAAACGACGGATTTAAGAGATTCTTTGATAAATTTGAGGAATATAAGTCATTTTTGACATAACAATTTATAAAATTAAAGACAACAATATTGTAAAAGTAACAAAGGCTGACAAAGCAATTTATAATGGTAATAATGCTTGGACATTTTACAATTATCAATCTTTTGATACAACTGATATTCCAAAGCTTGATAAATCATCTACAAGTTTGATAACTGTAAACGACACATTGACTCAACTAATAAAACTACCATCAGATGAACCCAAAAAACTCACTTTTAAAGAACTAAATAAAATTATTAAAACTTATGAATCGAAAGGGCTTAATGCTGATAAATATAAACTCATCTATTACAGCAAAATATCTGTACCATTAATTTTGATTGTTATGGTCATTTTTTTAATTCCTTTATCTATTGATATTTCGAGAAATTATCAGTACATAAAAATAGCTTCTAAGTCTTTGACTTTTAGTGTGTTATTTTGGATATTACAATCAATATGTCTTTCATTAGGGAAAAATGGAGTTTTAACCCCCATATTAGCAAACTTTACTTCACATTTAATTTTCACATTTTTTGGTTTATATCTAATTACAAAAAAAGAAAAAGGCTTATAAGGCTGTTTATTATAATTGAACATTACAACAGTTTTTGTACTTTTTATCCTTTAATTTCAATAAAGTTACGAACATTGATTCAATATAACTAAACTAAAACAAAAAGTATTTGATTTTTTTATTACTTCAAATAATAATGATGGCCTGAAAACTTATCGGAGGTCTAAATGCCAAAAGTAATTATCGATATCGAAAAATGCAAAGGTTGTGGTCTCTGTATCACTGTATGCCCAAAAGAGATTTTGAGTTATTCAGGGAAATTTAATACCTCAGGTTATAATTACGTAACATGTATAGATGAAAACAAATGCATTGCTTGTAAAAGTTGTGCACTGATTTGTCCTGATGTTGTATTTACGATTTTAAAAGAAGAAAAGGTTAAGGGGTAACATATGAGTAATAAAATATTAATGAAAGGTAACGAAGCAATTGCAGAAGCTGCAGTAAGAGCTGGACTTGCGGGTTATTTTGGTTATCCCATCACTCCCCAAAATGAAATTACAGCATATATGTCATGGAGAATGCCTGAGCTTGGCAGAGCTTTCGTTCAGGCAGAAAGTGAACTTGCTGCCATAAATATGGTGTATGGTGCTGGTGCCACAGGAGTCAGAGTAATGACTACATCTTCAAGTCCAGGTATTGCACTTATGCAGGAAGGAATTTCCTACATGTGTGGTGCAGAAGTACCTGCTGTAATTGTTAATATTACAAGAGGTGGCCCAGGTCTTGGTAATATAGGTCCAAGCCAATGTGACTACAACCAAGCCACAAGGGGCGGAGGTAATGGTGATTATAAACTAGTTGTTTATGCACCCCATACAGTCCAGGAAGCTATAGATATGGTCTATAAATCTTTCGATATCGCTGAAAAATACAGAAACCCTGTACTTATCCTTGGTGATGGCGCCCTTGGTCAAATGGCAGAAGCGGTAGTCTTACCGGAAATGAAAGAAATCATTGATGAGGACAAAGGGTGGGAGTTGAATGGTGCAAAAGGTAGGCCTCCACGTTCAGTCAAATCTCTGCGCCTTGCTGAAGGAAAACTAAAAGAACATAACTGGCATTTGAAAGACAAATATAACGAAATTGAAAAAAATGAAATAATGTATGAATACAACGAAGATAATTACGATGTTCTTGTTGTCGCTTTTGGAACTGCTGCTAGAGTGGCAAAATCTGCCATAAAAGAATTAAGAGAAAAAGGGATAAATGCAGGACTCTTTAGACCCATCACTTTATGGCCATACCCTTATCAAGCTCTTAGAGCAGCATCAAAAAATGCAAAAAAAATTCTTGTGGCTGAAATGAATACAGGACAGATGCTCTTTGATGTGAAACTTGCTGTTTGTGATGATGAAAGAATTGATTTTCTTGGCAAACCTGGTGGAGAAGTTTTTTCACCAGATGAAATTGTAAATAAAGTAAAAAATATGGTGGGTGATTAAAATGAAAGTAGTATTTGAAAGACCTGAAAGTTTGCTTGATAACAAAACAATATACTGTCCAGGTTGTAATCACGGTATTATACATAGAATCGTTGCTGAATGTATTGATGAATTGGGGATTAGAGAACAAACTGTTGGTGTTGCTCCTGTAGGGTGTGCTGTTCTTTTATATGACTATTTCAATTTTGACATCGTAGAAGCTCCTCACGGCAGAGCTCCTGCAATGGCTACTGCAATGAAAAGGGTTAGACCAAATTTAACAATATTTACTTATCAGGGTGATGGAGACCTTGCTTCCATAGGAATGGCTGAAATCATGCATGCTGCAAATAGAGGAGATAGTCTCACTGTGGTATTTGTAAACAATGCAAATTATGGTATGACTGGTGGGCAGATGGCACCCACAACACTCCCAGGACAAAAAACTACTACTACACCTGCAGGTAGAAATACAAAACAGCATGGATTCCCTTTTAGAATGGCTGAAATTATCGGATCGTTGCCTGCTGTTGCTTTTTCATGCAGAACATCTGTTACAAATCCTAAAAATATCATGAAAACAAAAAAAGCCATAAAAAAAGCTTTCCAAAATCAACTAGAAAATAAAGGTTTTTCCTTTGTAGAAGTGTTATCCACTTGTCCAACAAATTGGGGGATGAGTCCTATTGAGGCATTAAAATGGGTAGATGAAACAATGACAGCCTTTTACCCCCTTGGCACTTTTAAAGATATAGATGAAGAGGTGTAAAATGTTTTTCGATTGTATTATGGCAGGATTTGGAGGACAGGGAATTTTAAGTGCAGGTATGATTCTTGCTCAACTAGCTGTAAGAAAAGACTTAAATGTAACATGGTGGCCTTCTTACGGTGCAGAGCAAAGGGGCGGCACTGCTAACTGCACTGTTATAATTTCAGATGAAGAAATTGGTTCTCCTATTGTTTCAAAACCAAGTTATGGGTTTATAATGAACAGACCCTCTTTAGATAAATTTCAACCAAGATTTAAAGAAGGTGCAAATGTTATTCTTGATACCTCCCTTGTAGATACAGATCTAATCAATAGAAATGATATAAACTTTTATGGAGTGAAAGCCACAGAAATAGCAAATAAACTCGGTAACACAAAAGTAGCAAACATGGTAATGATAGGTTCACTGCTTGCAATATCAAATCTTTTTGAACTTAAAGATGCTGAAGATGTTTTGTACTATGCCATACCTAAAAAATACCATTCATTGCTTCCTATAAATAGAGAAGCTCTAAAATCAGGATATACTGAGGTTGCTAAACTTTAGAGGTTGGCAATGTATAAGCGTTTGCATGCAGTAGTTTTTGGAAAAGTTCAGGGTGTAGGGTATAGAGCCTTTATTTATGACAAGGCTCTATCCCTTGGTCTGAAAGGATTTGTTAAAAATCTTCCCGATGGAACAGTGGAAATTGAAGCAGAGGGTGATGAAATATATCTTTTTCAATTGTTAGATAAAGCTAAAAAAGGTACTCCCCTTACAAATGTAACTAATGTTGATTTTAAGATATATGATGATTTAAAAGGTTATACCACCTTTAAAATAGCATACTAACTTTAACCGAGCTAAAACTCATTATAAAAAATACTAGTCAGTTGTACTTAAATATTAAATACATGTATTGACGGAGGTTAATGTGATTGAAACTATTTATTCTGAATTTAATTTTAACAGAAAACATATTGATAACCTTATAAAACTTTACAAAGATGGAAACTCTGTTCCCTTTATCGCAAGATACAGAAAAGAGATGACCGGTGGTATGGATGAAAATGTAATCAGAGAAATAATAGAACGATACGAATATATTGAGAAGCTTGAGCAGAGAAAACAGGAAGTCATAGAACACATCAAAGAAAAAAACAAACTCACCGAAGAATTAAAAACGAAAATTTTGCAGGCTAAGACACTCAAGGAAGTGGAAGACCTTTACGCTCCTTATAAATCGAAAAGAAAAACAAAAGCAGATATTGCAAGAGAATTGAAGTTAGAACCTCTCGCAAATTTTATAAAAAATGAATCCAATACTGATAATATAATTACTGAAGCAAAAAAATATATTAGTGACAAAGTGCAAACAGAAAAAGACGCCATAGATAAAGCTCTTGATATAATAATTGAAGAAATTGCACATAATATTGAAATAAAAAACAGACTCAGAGAATTTTTCTGGAAGCATGGCAGTATTTTAAGTGAAAAGAGAAAAAAAGATATTACAGAAAGAACTAACTATGAAGATTACTATAATTACAAAGAGTCTTTAAAAACTATTCCACCACATAGAATTCTTGCCATATTTAGGGGTGAAAAGGAAAATATACTTAAGGTTAAACTTGATATTGACGCTGAGTTGTGTGAGCAAATCATTAAATCAATTTTAGTAGAAAATAAGTGGATTGTGAATGAATTGGTTGATGATAGCATAAAGAAAGCATTTAAAAGAATGCTTTTACCATCATTAGAACTGGAAATCAGAAAAGAATTGAAAGAAAAGGCAGAAGATAAAGCAATAAAAGTCTTTGCCGAGAATTTAAGAAATCTACTACTGACCCCTCCTGTTAAAGGGAAAAAAATCCTTGGAATTGACCCTGCCTACAGAACAGGGTGTAAATATGCCTGTGTGGATGAAACCGGTAAATTATTAAGCTATGGAGTAATTTACCCTACCGAACCACAGAATGACTATGAAAACAGCAAAAAAACAATTTTGAAAGAGATAACAACTCATAATATAGATATCATTGCTATTGGTAATGGAACTGCAAGCAGGGAAACAGAAGAATTTATTTCAAAAGTCATTGAAGAAGAAAACCTGCCGATTGTTTACACTATTGTAAATGAAGCTGGTGCAAGTGTTTATTCTGCAAGTGAGGTAGCAAATAAAGAATTCCCTGACCTTGATCTTACAATCAGAGGAGCAATTTCCATAGCAAGAAGAGTTATTGACCCTCTGGCAGAACTTGTAAAAATAGAACCAAAATCCATTGGTGTAGGTATGTATCAGCATGACGTAAATGAAAAAAGATTAAGTGGAAAATTATTTGAGGTTGTGGAGGACGTTGTAAATAATGTTGGAGTAAACCTTAACACAGCCAGCGTTTCCCTTTTGAAATATGTATCTGGGATAAATGAAGGAGTTGCCGAAAAGATTGTAGCCTATAGAGAAGCAAATGGTAAATTTAAAACCAGAAAGGAACTTTTGAATGTGGATGGAATTGGTGAAAAAATCTTTGAGCAGGCAGCTGGTTTTTTAAAAATTTATGATGGAAACGAACCTCTTGATTCCCTTTTCATCCACCCTGAAAATTATGATAATGTTTATCAACTGTTATCAGAACTGCATCTATCCATTGAAAACGCAAATTTGATAAAGTTAACTTTAAAGGGTAAAGATTTGAAAGAGCTTGGGGAAAAATGTGGCATTGGTGAATTAACATTGAAAGATATTATTGAAAATCTTGAAAAGCCTGACAGAGACATAAGAGATAATGTGGACCCTCTAATTTTTAAGCAATCTGCTCTCACAATTGATAATCTTAAGGAGGGTATGACTGTAAAAGGGAAAATTACAAATGTGGTAGATTTTGGTGCTTTTGTAGATATTGGTTTAAAAAATGATGCACTAATACATATTTCAGAGCTTGCAGACAGATTTGTCAAACATCCCCTAGAAGTGGTAAAAGTAGGACAAACTGTATCTGCTAAAATCATAAGTATTGACAAAGAAAGAGGACGCATAGGACTTTCTTTGAAAAAATAAAACTTTTAATATTAATATGAAAAAAATATTTGATTTTATCATTAAACAAAATTAACATAAGCAAATGGAAGATCACACGAAACCTGTTAAAATTGCAGAAGATATTTACTGGGTGGGTCATAAAATCGAAAATGACCCATTCCAGTGCCATGTCTATTTAATAAAAAATGGTAAAGAATCCATTTTGATTGATCCAGGTTCAAACCTTACTTTTAAAGATACACTTTATAAAATTGAACAGATAATCCCTTTTTCTCATATAAAATATTTTATCTGTCATCATCAGGATCCAGACATAACAGCTGCTTTAGAAACAATAAAACATATTTTAAACAGAGACGATGCTCAAATAATAAGTCACTGGCGTGCAATTGAACTTATCAAGCATTACAATCTTAACATACCTTTTATATGCGTTGAAAGGAATAACTGGGAATTAAATGCCAATGGAAGAAAATTAAAGTTTATTTTTACACCATATCTACATTTCCCCGGTGCTTTCTGCACATACGATGTAAAATCAAAAATTCTTTTTTCTAGTGACTTATTCGGTGGCTTTACAGACGAATGGAAAATCTTTGCTGAAGATGAAAGCTATTATGATTCCATAGCTGCATTTCACGCACATTACATGCCTTCAAAAGAGATTCTAATTCATTCATTGAAAAAAATTGAAGAGTTAGACATTGAAATGATTGCTCCACAACACGGTTCAATCATTAAAAAGCATCTTATACAACCTATAATAAAAAGGCTTAAAAACCTTGATTGCGGAATTTTTCTTCTTACACAAACAAGTACTGAGATAGAAAAACTTAGAAAATTAAACAAAATGCTAAGTGCATTCTTACAAACAATGGCCACTTATAAAGATTTTAGCGAATTGATAAAAAAATTCTCAAAAGAAATAAATGATATTTTACTTATAAAATCTATAGAATTTTATACATATTTTTTAAACAAGTATTATTATTTTAACCATCATACTCCTCTCATGTGGGAAGAAATATGTATTGATAACCACATATTAAAATATCTTGGTAAAAGCAAGTCTGAATATTTAAAGCAAAATCCTTATATAATATTATTTGATAACTCATTGATGATGCCAATCTTTGATTCAGAAAACAATGTTATTATTGCTTTTATTCAAATAAAATTTGATGAAAGTTTCTCTTTAGATTTAGAAACTAAAGAAATATTGCAAAAAATATCCAACTTTTTTACCATAGCTTTCGAAAGAGAATTTATAAGAAGAAAAATCCTTATTGAAAAAGAAAAATACTATGAAATTTCTATAAAAGATCCTTTAACAAACTGCTACACAAGACACTATCTACACGAAGCTGTAAAAAGATTTATTGCTCTACAGGACAGAGGAGAGATTAAAGCTTTAGGAATCACTTTTATTGATATTGACGATTTCAAACGCATTAATGACACCTATGGTCATGATGTTGGCGATATGGTTCTTATGAAAGTTGGTAATATTCTACTTGAAGAAGTAAGAACTGGTGATATACCAGTGAGATATGGTGGTGAAGAGTTTTTAATAATGGCAATCTGCGATGATGTTTCTAAACTTTATACAATTGCCAAAAGAATAAGAGAAAAAATTAAAAATATAAAATGGCCACCTCCTTTAGATAAAGAGAAAATAACAGCAAGTTTTGGAATTGCCCTAAGAGAAAAAGGTGAAGAATTTAAAAAAACCTTAAAGAGAGCTGATATTCAATTATACAAAGCAAAACAATCTGGGAAAAACAAAATCTGTGTAGACTCTTCAACTTGATGTTTAAAAGAATTAATAATAATTCATGTTACGAACCAAAAAGATTCTTACTAATCGTAAATAGTAACAAAAACATCACACATCAGAGTGCTGGCACACAGTACGCCAAGAATAGTTATGTAAAAGAAGTTTTCATAGTTAACGTCATTAGCTTTTTGTAAGTTTTTTTAACGATTCCTTCAGAATTTCTTCAAAATTTTTATTTTGATAATCAATTTCTTTCAGTACCGCTGTACACTCTTGCTTTTTATACCCCAAATTCATTAGAGCACTTATTACATCATCAACAACACTATTATCAACAACTTGATATTCTTCAATATCACCCAACTTATCTTTTAATTCCAAAACAATTCGTTCTGCGGTCTTCCTTCCAATTCCTGGTATTGTAGAAAGCCTTACAGCATCTCTTGATAAAATACATTCTTTCAATTTTTCAGTATCAAAACCTGACAAAATAGCAAGTGCCAGTTTAGGCCCAATCTTGGAAACTTTATTTAGCAAATTAAAAATTTTTTTCTCCCCTTCTGTTAAAAAACCGTATAAAAAAATTCCATTATCCTTCACAAATTGTTGAATAAGAATTAATACTTCACTTCCTTCAGAAGGGAGACTTGAATATGTAGTTAAAGATACATAAATCTGATACCCTATTCCACAACTTTCAACTACAATATAATCCGGTTTTTTAACAGTGAGAATACCCTTAATATAATTTATCATAAAGTTTCCCGTTTAAAAACACACCTAAGCATATAGCACAAGCAAGAGCATCTGACGCATCATTTAAAACACCATCAAGAGTGATACCAAGCTGCATCTCTACCATCTTTTTAACCTGATTCTTATCTGCCTTACCATACCCAACTACTGCCTTTTTAATCTGCAAAGCTGTAAACTGATGAACATTCACACCTTTGCTAAGCAATGTAGCAATAATAGCTCCCCTTGCAACACCTAAACTTATAGCTGTCTTAACATTTACAGAATAAAAGCTATCTTCTAGAGCTGCATATTCTGGTTTATATTTTAAAACAAAATCTTCTATTTTGTTTACAAGATTTTTTATCTTATCAACGGGTTCAATACCCTGTTTATTCTTTATTACAGAATAATCTATACAGTTTAACTTATTATCTTTATTCTCTAATATACCTATACCTGTCTTATTTAGGCCGGGATCAATTCCAAATATTATCAAATAATTATGCCCCCATCTCCTCCATTACTTTATCTTCTATGTCAAAATTAGCATATACTTCCTGGACATCGTCCAAATCTTCAAGAGCTTCAATTAAAGCCAGCAATTTTTTAGCATCTTCCCCTTCAACTTTCACTGTATTTTTAGGTCTCATAGTTAGCTCAGCATATTCAATGGCAATCCCTTTCTCTTCCAGAGCTTTCTTAACATTGTAATATTCAGATGGTTCAGTAACTACTTCATAATTTTCATTCTCTACCTTCAAATCTTCTGCCCCAGCCTCAAGAACAATATCCATCAATGTATCTTCATCTATAATATCTTTCTTAATCCCAATAATACCTTTCTTCTCAAAAAGCCAAGATACACATCCAGCCTCACCTAAGCTTCCACCTTTTTTTGTGAGAGTACTTCTAACCTCTGCCACTGTTCTATTTTTATTGTCTGTTAAAGCCTGAACCATTATAGCCACACCACCTGGGCCGTATCCCTCATAAATTACATCTTCATAATTTGCTTCATTACCTTCACCAGTTCCTTTTTTGATTGCCCTTTCAACATTCTCTTTTGGCATATTTGCAGCCTTTGCCTTTTCAAGTGCTACTCTCAATCTTGGATTCATTTCTGGGTCACTACCGCCCATTTTGGCTGCAACGGTAAGTTCTCTTGCTATTTTAGTAAAAATTTTACCTTTCTTTGCATCCTGTGCTGCTTTTCTATGTTTTATATTAGCCCATTTACTATGACCTGCCATTAAAACCTCCTAAATTTTAGTGCGCTTGTATATAAATTAATTCTATCATATTTTCAATAAAAAGATTACTGGCGTCATCCCATTTTTTTCAAAGTCTTAAATTTATGAGTTTATGGAAAAACATTTTTCGGGTTCAAGTTCCCATAAAACCGCCACGGATGGCGGTTTTAGAGGAACTTGCCTCGGAGCAAAACTGGACGTTTTGCAAGAATGAGAAAAATGTTTTTCCATAAACACTTCAATATAATTTTCTGATACATCTATATAATTTAAAACAATTTCCAAAAAAATGGGGTGACTCCAGATTTTTATAATATAGCATTAACCTTATCCTTAACCTATTTTAAACTCTTAACTTTGAGCCGTAAACCTTAACCTTTTTCTACTTCCCCATTTCCCAACTTCTCTATTTCACCCTTCTTTCACAAAATGGGGTAACATCAGATATCAATTTATTAGCTTTTTTCAGCAAAACATAAATAAAGTTAGCCCTCATATAAAGGGCTAACTCAGATTATTAAACGGTATCACTCAGCATTTTTTTATTACCTTTTCTACTCATATATCTATTTAGTGCATGCAAGTAAGCTCTTGCACTGGCCACGACTATATCTGTGGAATAACCTTTTCCTGTTATTTCAACACCAGAATCTTCAAATTCAACACTAACTACCACTTCACCCTGAGCGTCTTTTCCGGCAGTCACAGCATTTATCCTGTATTTTTTAAGCCTACCTTGTATACCAGCTATCCGCTCAATTGCTTTAAAAGCTGCATCCACAGGTCCGTCACCGATTGATGCATCAACAATAACGTTGCCATCATCTTTTAAAAGCTCCACTGTTGCAGTAGGTATGGCATTAACACCACTCACTATTGTAAGATTTTCCAAAGAATAATATTCTTTCACCTTGCTCATCTGATTTTCCACGATTGCTTCTAAGTCCTCATCATATACCTCTTTCTTCTTATCAGCCAGCTCCTTAAATTTTGCAAAAGCTATCTCTAGCTGCTCTCTTGAAAGCTCATAGCCCAGTGATCTCAGCCTTTCCATAAAAGCATGACGGCCAGAGTGTTTACCAAGTACCAGTTTATTAGAAGGAAATCCCACACTCTCTGGAGTCATTATTTCATAGGTTGTTCTTTCTTTCAACACACCATCCTGATGAATACCAGCTTCATGAGCAAAGGCATTTTTCCCAACAATTGCTTTATTTGGCTGCACATCAACACCTGTAATTGAAGTCAAAAGTCTGCTAGTCCTATAAATCTCTTTTGTATTTATATCAGTATGAACATAATTAAATTCATCCTTCCTTACATTCAAAGCCATAACTATTTCCTCTAAAGATGCATTTCCAGCTCTTTCACCTATACCGTTAATTGTACATTCCACTTGTCTCGCACCTGCTGCAACAGCTGCAATGGAGTTTGCGACAGCAAGACCAAGGTCATTATGACAATGAACGCTTATAATGGCCTTATCAATATTTGGAACTTTATTTAAAAGAGTACTTATAATCTTTTCAAATTCCATAGGCACAGTATAACCAACTGTATCAGGAATATTTACAGTTGTTGCCCCAGCATCAATTACCACTTCTACTATTTTACAAAGAAAATCGAGATTTGTTCTTGTAGCATCTTCTGCACTGAATTCCACATCATCACACAAATTTCTAGCAAATTTTACAGCATCTCTCGCAATTTCAATTACTTCATCAGGGTCCTTTTTAAGCTTATACTTCATATGAATATCCGATGTTGCAATAAAGGTATGGATACGCGGTCTTTTTGCCTCCTTCAAGGCTTCCCAGCCCACTTCAATATCCTTTCTGTTTGCTCTACAAAGTCCAGCAACTGCAGGATTTTTAACTGTTTCAGCAACCCGCTTAACTGCCTCAAAATCTCCAGGCGAGGATATAGGAAAACCTGCTTCAATGACATCCACCCCTAACTTTTCAAGCTGAATAGCCATCTTTACTTTTTCATCAACATTCATGCTAAAACCAGGTGCCTGTTCACCATCTCTTAATGTGGTGTCGAAGATTATCAACTTCTCACTCATTTTATAACCCCCTAGCGTAGTTAATCTAAAAAAAAAGGCCTCAGCCCTGAAGGCTGAGGCCTTTATATGCTAATCTGCACGGCCTTCTTTGACCTCCAGGGCCCGATACTTCAAAAATTTTAATAGTTGGAGGAGAAGACCAGAAAAAGTGTATCCAATAAAGAAAACAAACAGAAATATTTCTGGATACATTCCAATAACAAATATAAAAAGAGCAAACCCTACCAATAAGCTAAAAGGTTTTATACCATGTAACTCAAGCTTTTTAAAACTGTAATACTTCACATTACTCACCATCAAAAATGCAAGCAGATATATAAACAAAACAAAACTTAATGGGATTGATATACCTTCAGGTTTACCAAAAACCTCTTTCACAAAAAGAACACTAGATGCAATTACACCAGCTGCTGCAGGTATTGGCAATCCTATAAAGTATCTATTATCAATCTTTTTGGTCATAACATTAAACCTTGCTAATCTCAAAGCTCCGCAAGCAACAAAAAGAAAAGAAGCCATCCACCCAACTCTACCATAAGGCGTTAAAACCCATTTATATATCAATAATGCTGGAGCAAGGCCGAATGCTACTAAATCGCTCAATGAGTCCATTTGAATACCAAATTCGCTTGTTGCATGAAGCATCCTTGCAACTTTCCCATCAAGCCCATCAAATACAAAGGCAAAAATTATAGCATAAGCTGCTAATACAAAATTGCCATTAATACTCGCAATAATAGAGTAGAAACCAGAAAATAAGCTCAATAATGTTATAAAGTTTGGTAGTAAATATTCACGTTTAATCATTTATTTTCAAACCTCGCAATTATAGATTCGCCAGCCTTAACCTTGTCATTTAAATCCACAACAATATGTGCATTAACAGGTAAATAAAGATCCACTCTTGAAGAAAATTTAATAATGCCTAATCTCTCACCTATCAATGCTTTATCCCCGGGCTTCAAATATGACACTGTTCTGCGTGCCACAAGACCTGCAACCTGTTTTATTATCACTTCGCCATATTCAGTAATCATCTTTATAATATTTTGTTCATTTTCTATAGAACTTTCAGGCTTATTTGCTGCTAAAAACTTTCCTGGTTTATGCTCAACACTAACAACCTCACCTGTAAGAGGAACCCTGTTAACATGCACATCAAACACATTCATAAATATTGATATTTTTTTAAATTCTTGTCCATCTACTTTCTCTTCACTAATATCAACAACCTTTCCATCCGCAGGAGAAACCACAATCCCTTCAAAAGGTGGAATATCCCTTTCAGGATCTCTAAAAAACCACACAAACAGCGCAAGCAAAATAATTATCATTAACAGAAGCAGTTGCTTAGGGATAATTAATACCACCAAAAAAGCAACAACAGCTGTTAAAATAAATGGAAAACCTTCTTTTGCTATCAACTAAAACTCCTTTTTTCGGTTATTATAATTCACAGATTAAATATTAGCAATAGAAAAAAATGGGGGCAAAAGCCCCACCTTAATTTTTCTCTGTATCAACTATTTTACTTTTACCAAGCCAACTCATCATTTCTCTAAGTTTCTTACCCACAATCTCAATCTGATGATTTTCATCAGCCTTTGTCAAGGCATTGAACACTGGTCTTCCTGCTTTATTTTCCAACAGCCATTCCTTTGCAAACTGGCCACTCTGAATCTCATAAAGAACCTGCTTCATATTTTCTTTCACTTCAGGTGAAATAACTTTTGGACCTCTTGTTAAATCTCCATACTGAGCCGTATTACTGATGGAATATCTCATATTTGAAATTCCACCTTCATAAAGTAAGTCAACAATAAGTTTTACTTCGTGAAGACACTCAAAATAAGCCATTTCAGGTGCATAACCAGCTTCTACCAATGTTTCAAAACCATATTTAATAAGCTGAGTTAAACCACCACATAGCACAGCCTGCTCACCAAAAAGGTCAGTTTCAGTCTCCTCTTTAAATGTGGTCTGTAAAATCCCAGCTCTTGCACCACCAATTGCAGCAGCATAAGAAAGAGCAACTTCTAAAGAATCATCGCTATAATCCTGAGCAACAGCAACGAGACACGGAACACCACCACCTTTTTCATATTCAGCACGTACAAGATGCCCTGGTCCTTTTGGTGCTATCATAATTACATTTATATATTCAGGAGGAACAATCTGCCCAAAATGAATATTAAAACCGTGCGCAAAAGCTATATAATCTCCCTCTTTAAGATAAGGAGCAATTTTCTCTCTGTATAGATCACCCTGAGTTTCATCAGGAGTAAGAATCATAATAACATCAGCCCATTTTGCGGCTTCTTCCACTTCCATCACTTTTAAACCAGCTTTTTCAGCCTTCTCCCAGCTCTTACTCCCCTTTCTCAAACCAACAGCCACATCTACACCGCTATCTTTGAGATTGTTGGAATGACCATACCCTTGGCTTCCATAACCAATTACTGCTACTTTTTTGTTTTTAATTAAATCAAGATTTACATCTTTTTCATAAAATACCTTCATCCTTCCACCTCTTAAATATTTTTATATTTTATGATGTTTTGCTATAATCAGGCGTTGCTTTACTACCTCTTGCTATAGCAACAAAGCCCGTTTTTATTACTTCAATAATTCCATAAGGCTCTAACACCTTTAAAAATGCTTTATTTTTATCATCTGTCCCAGTTATTTCAACAATAAGTGATTCACCTGTAATGTCAACAACTTTCCCCCTAAAAGTATTAACAATGTTAAAAATATCAGGTCTTGTTTTAGAGGTTGCATGAACTTTCACAAGCATCATCTCACGTTCTATGTGATCCATAGGGGTTACATCGCGAACTTTTATCACATTTATTAGTTTTCTCAATTGCTTGATTATCTGCTCTATTATTCTCTCATCACCACTCGTTACAATTGTCATTACTGAAAATCTTGGGTCATGAGTTGTATTTACAGATAAACTCTCAATATTATATCCTCTACCACTAAAAAGACCTGCAACTCTCGATAAAACACCGAATTTGTTTTCCACTAACACCGATATAATATGCCTCATATTAGTCCCCCAATATCATTTCATTTAAAGCAGCACCGGCAGGCACCATAGGGAAAACATTTTCTTCTCTATCAACTACAAAATCCATAAGAACAGGTAAATCCTTAATCTTCATAGCTTCCCTTAAAATTGGTTCTACATCTTCTGGTTTTTCAGCTCTAAACGCTGGACATCCATAACTTTCTGCAAGCTTGAGAAAATCAGGCTGACATTCCAAACAAGAATATGAATATCTGTTATTATAAAAGAGACTCTGCCACTGTCTAATCATCCCTAGAAATTTATTATTTAAAATTGCAACCTTAACACCTACTCTATACTGAACAGCTGTACAAATTTCTTGCACGTTCATAAGAAAACTACCATCTCCTGCTATATCAAATACTTCCTTTTCTGGCCTACCAATTTTTGCTCCAATAGCCGCAGGAAAACCAAACCCCATTGTTCCAAGACCACCGGAAGATATAAATTGACGATGATCTTTAAATTTGTAGAATTGTCCTGCCCACATTTGGTTCTGTCCAACTTCAGTACAGATAATAGCATCACCCTTTGTCACTTCATATATCTTCTCAACCACAAATTGTGGTTTAATAACTCTATTACTCCTTTTATAACTAAAAGGATGCTCACTATCCCATGCTTTTATCTGCTTCAACCAGGACTCTCTCTCTTTTGCACGTCTATCCCAATTGTAATCACCTAGATATTTAGACATCTGGTCCAATACTACCTTACAATCTCCCACAATCGGTATATCTATAACCACATTTTTACTAATGGATGCCGGATCGATATCAATATGAGCAATTTTTGCATTTGGAGCAAAACCATCCAATCTACCTGTTGATCTATCAGAAAAACGAGTACCTATAGCAATAATAAAATCTGTTTCTGTCATTGCCATATTTGAAGCGTAATTACCATGCATACCAAGCCAGCCAATAAAATTGGGATGATCACCTGGAAAACCGCCAAGCCCCATAAATGATGAAATCACGGGCAAATTAATTTTTTCCACAAACTCCACAAGCTCTTTAGTGGCACCACTAATCCTAACACCACCCCCCATATAAACCACAGGTTTTTTTGCAGATTCCAATGCTTTTAATAACTTTTTAATTTGCATTGGATGTCCTTCATAGTTTGGATTATAACCGAGCAATTCTACTTTTTCAGGATATTTAAACTTCGTTTTTGCTGCTACAACATCTTTAGGTAAATCTATAACTACCGGCCCAGGTCTCCCTGTCCTTGCAATATGAAAAGCTTCTTTAATTGAAGGAGCAAGTTCTTTTATATCTTTTATTAAATAGCTATGCTTCACGATAGGTCTAGTAATTCCTATAATATCTGCTTCCTGAAAAGCATCCCCACCAATCAAAGATGTAGGTACCTGACCAGTAAAAACCACTAATGGAACAGAATCCAGATACGCGTTAGTAATGCCTGTTACAAGATTTGTAGCTCCTGGCCCACTAGTAGCCATACAAACACCCACTTTACCTGTTGCCCTGGCATACCCGTCCGCAGCATGAATCCCGCCCTGTTCATGTCTTGGTAAAATATGTCTAATATCAGTATCAAATAATGTATCATAAATACCCAGTAAAACCCCACCTGGATATCCGAAAATTACATCTACATTTTCTTTTTTTAAACATTCAACTAATATTTCGGCACCTGTCATCATAATTTTCTCCTACTGCAATTTTTTAAAAATAGCTCCTTCAGCGGCACTACTAACATTTAAAGCATACTTATACAGATAACCTGTTTTAATTTTAGGCTCAGGTTTAACCCATTTCTTTTTTCTCTCTTCCAGTTCTGTATCTGAAACAAGTAGTTCAATCTTTCTCTCTCTTATATTGATATAAATTTCATCGCCCTCCTGAATCAAAGCAATGACTCCGCCTTCGGCGGCCTCAGGAGAGATATGCCCGATACAGGGTCCCCTGGTGCCACCAGAAAACCTCCCATCCGTAATGAGAGCAACTTTATTTAACCCTAAACCTGCAATGGCTGCTGTAGGTGCAAGCATTTCCCTCATACCAGGACCACCTTTAGACCCTTCATAACGTATTACCACCACATCACCATTTTGAATTTTTCCACCCATAATGGCATCCATAGCCTCTTCTTCAGAATCGAAAACTTTTGCTTTGCCTGTAAATTCTAACATTTCAGGATCCACAGCAGATTGTTTCACCACGCAACCATCAGGAGCAATATTTCCTTTCAATACTGCTATTCCACCCTCTTTATGATATGGATTATCTATCGGCCTAATCACATCCTCATTAAAAACAATTGCAGACTTTGCAATTTCCTTTACTGTCTTCCCCGATACGGTAAGATTATCTTCAACTAACATTTCAAGTCTTTTCAAAACTGCAGGTATTCCTCCTGCATAATCTAAGTCTTCCATGAAAAACTCGCCACCTGGTCTCAAATTGCTAATATGAGGAACTTTTTTGCTTAACTCATCAAACAACTCCAAATTAAGTTTCACACCAGCTTCATGTGCAATTGCAGGTAGATGCAATGTAGTATTTGTAGAACCTCCAAGGGCCAAATCCACAATAACTGCATTCCTAAAAGCCTTCTCATTCATAATATCCCTTGGCCGTATATTATTCCTTACAAGCTCACATATTTGCACACCACTATCAAAGGCAATATGCTTTTTCTTTGACATTATAGCTAAAGCCGTCCCACAACCTGGCAAACTCATTCCCATGGTTTCTGTAAGACAAGCCATCGTATTTGCAGTATAAAGTCCTTGGCATGACCCTGCCGAAGGACAAGCACATTGCTCTAAATTACTCATCTCAAAATCATCAATTTCACCTTTTTTATATTTTGCCATCGCCTCAAATGTATCTCTTACAAAAGACCTTCTTTGCCCTCTCCAGTGTCCACTTAACATTGGTCCGGCAGTTACAAAAATTGAAGGAATATTTAGACGAGCAGCTGCCATTAACATGCCAGGAGTAATTTTATCACAGTTTGTCAAAAAAACTACACCATCAAGCTGATGAGCTTCCACCACGCACTCTATTATATCAGCAATTGCATCTCTACTGGGTAAAGAATAATGCATCCCTTTGTGCCCCATTGCAATACCATCACAAATCCCTGGTACTGAGAACAAAAATGCATATCCCCCACCAGTATGAATACCTTTTTCAATAAATCGCTCCAAATCTCTCATCCCTGAATGGCCAGGAATTAAATCAGTAAAACTAGAACAAACCCCTATAAAAGGTCTGTTCATTGAGCTTTTTGGCACTCCACTTCCATGTAAAAGTGCCCTATGTGGAGCTCTTTCCAACCCTTTTTTTACATTATCACTTCTCATAAAGATCTCCTGTTAAATCTTACTTAAAATTGTTCAATAATTATCACACTAAAACTTTATTTTCAATTATTTTTTTCTGGTGTCACCCCATTTTTTGCAAATAAGGAAATGTAAGGTAGTAGGGGTAGTAAAAGTTGTAGGAGTTGTAGCAATAAAGAACAGCTAGTGAATCGGTAAATCGTTTTAAGTTTTAAGTTTTAACGTTCCAACGTTCTAACGCCTTAACATGTAAACGTTCCAACGTTGAACTTTGAACGTTGAACGTTGAACTTTGAACCTTGAACGTTGAACTTTGAACCTTGAACATTGAACTCCCCCCCATTTCCCTACTTTCCTATCTCACTAATCCCCATAAAAATGGGGTGACACCAGTATTTTATTTTATTTTTAACGCCATCATTGTAATATCATCTTTTTGTTTTGTATCGTTTGTAAACTCAAGTAATGATTCATAAATATATGCTATCAAATCGTTTGGAGATGTTCCACAATTATTTATAATAACTTTTTCAAGTCTCTCATAGCCAAAAAACTCACCTTTTTCATTCTCTGCTTCTGTAATCCCATCGGTATAGAGAAAAATCATATCATTTGGTTGAAATTGAGTCTCAGATTGAGAATATTTATAATCTTTCAATACTCCCAATAAAAGATCACCCTCTGTTAATTCAAATGATTGAGATTCTCTACATATAACGGGTTTAGGATGACCTGCATTTGTGTATATTATCTTTTGATTCTTAAAGTCTACTCTCAAATAAACCAGAGTTATTATAAATTCTAATTTTTCCAAATCCTCATAAATTTCACTATTCAGTTTAGTAATTATATCTTTTGGCTCACAATCTGGATTAGTGGCTATAATACTTTTCAATAAAGTCCTAACCTCTGACATTATAAGGGCGGAAGCAACATTATGTCCAGAAACATCCGCTATAACAATATCTAATATATTATCAGAAATCTCGAAATAATCATAATAATCCCCACCAACAAATTCATAAGTGTAACAAACACCTGCAAATTCTACATTTGGTATATCAGGTGGTTTATCAGGCAATAATGAACTTTGAATTGTTCTAGCAATTTCCAATTCTTTCGAAATTTCTCTCATTTTTATCAATTCTCTTGTTTGTTCATGGCTTTTAATAGAAAAAGCAATTTGATGAGCAACACTTTCTAGCAATGCAATAAACTCGTTTGTATACATCCCTTTATAAATTTTTGAAAAAAATGAAATAACCCCTTTAACCTCTCCTTCAATAATTAGTGGTAAATGACAAAAAGATATAAAACCGGCTTCTTTAATATCAATAACTTTTTCATTTAGAGCAATCAAATCGATATCATTAATAGCAATAGGTTTTTTCTCTTCAATTGACTTCCCTAAAAAAGTATCTTTTACTTCTTCAACAGTTCTATCTAAATCCAAGTTCTGAGCCAGTTGACCAGCGTAAGCTGTCATCTTTAACACATTCCCTTTCATGACTCTTAAAACAACCAAATCAAATTTAAAAGTTTTCTTTAACAAGTTTAAAGACTTGATAATTTTTTGATTCAAACCACCAGTACTTGAAAATATCTTAGAAATTTCTAGTAATACATTTAGCTCAGACACCCTTTTTATTAACGTATCTTTAGATTCACTAATAGAATATGAAACCAAATCTTTAAAAATATCAATAACTTTATCCTCACCTTTACCAAGCATCTCAAGATAAGACTCCACTACTAATTTTGAAGCACTTGGTCCAACTACTTCCGAAATAATCTTTTCAGTGTAATCCCTTAAGTCAGCAATATCAGCTAGGGTTAGCTCACCAACACCTTTTCCTCTCATTTCAAGATGAGATTTTAATTTTTCTTCAGCAATCTTTTCCCCAATAAATTTAGAAAGGAGCGAATGTATATCCTCATAACTCAAATCAACAATAGTTTTCTTTTTTACTTTCAATAGTTCTCTTAAATAAAATTCTTTTTCGAATATAAGAGATGTTTCAATTTCAGTTTCTGTTTGTTTAGTGTAAAGAGAAACTATTACTATAGCCGTAATATTAAAAAACATACTCCAAAAAAATGAATGAGACCATATATCTAAACTATCCAAACCAAATAAAGAGTAAGGTCTTAAAAAAGAGAGACCAAACAGTCCATCAAACATAATTTTTTCAGATAAAATACCAGCATTCACCATATCTGGAACAATCAAAGTATAAAACCATATTAAAAAACCTGTTATTATACCTGCAATAGCACCTTTTTCATTAACCTTACTCCAAAACATTCCTAAAAATACTGTAGGAGCAAACTGGCTTACTGCAGCAAAAGATGTTAACCCTATACTGACAAGAGAAAAATGAGCCCCAATATATTTATAGTAAAAAAAACTAACTAACACTATCAAAACAACGAGTAATCTTTTAAAAAAGATAAGAATGTATGTTAAATTAATCTTTACTAGTTTTTTTACAAATAAAGGTACCAAAATATTATTTACCACCATATGTGTAATACTGACTGAAGAAACAATAATCATACCAGAACCAGCAGCCAATCCACCTAAATAAACTAACAAAGCAAACAAATATTTGTGATTTGAAACAAAAATATTAATAATATAGTAATCTGGATCTCCTGTGTTGTTAAATATCAAAATTCCTGCAAAGGCGATAGGTACAACGAATAAATTAATCAAGAAAAGATAAAGAGGAAACATATACATAGCTTTATCAACATGTTCACTATCCATATTCTCAACAACAGTAACATGGAATTGTCTAGGTAAAAACATTACTGCAAACATACTCATAATCAACATTGTAAACCATTGAAAATAACTGGATGGAGAATCTTTAATAGTTATGAGATCATCAAATTTGTTTGAAATTAAAAAATTAGAATTATCGGCCATTTTATTAAAAATATCTTCAAAACCATTAAACATAAAAAAAGTTATATAAATTCCTGCAACCAAAAAAATTGCAAGTTTTACAATTGACTCAAAGGCAATAATACTTATTAAACCAGGGTGTTTCCTTGCTTCAGTTACATGACGAGTTCCAAAAACAGCACCAATTAAACCTATTGTTAAAGAAAAATAAAAAGAAAAATCTTTTACTAAACTTTGATCATACCTTAAATTTGCTTTCGTAATAATGGCATAAGTTTCATTAATTGCTTTCAACTGCAATGCAATATATGGAATGATCCCAAAAATACAAAATAATGATACAATAACACCTAAATACTTTGATTTTCCGTATCTAAAACTGATAAAGTCAGCAATTGAAGTAATATTATGTTCTTCAGAAATTCTTATTACATGTTTAAGAAAGATCCACCATGTAAAAACAACCAATGTTGGCCCAATATATATAGTTATAAAATCTAGACCAGTAGTTGCTGCTTTACCTATAGAGCCATAATATGTCCATGTAGTGCAAAAAACACCTAAAGTTAAAGAGTAAATATATGGATTAGAAATAAGTTTTTTATTTTTTTTAAAGATTTTTTCCCCATAATAAGCAATCAAAAAAAGTAAACCAAAATAACCAAACGTAATTAAGAGAATAGTATTCATTTCATCTTTTTCTCATTTTCAAGGATTTTACAAAAATAAATACAACTATTATCGAAATAAGCCATCCCAGAAAAAAATATAAATAAATTAAAGGTATCCCTCTCACAAAAATTCTTTTATCAAATATTGTGATGAATGGATAATTAATAAAGGTACATCCAAGCACAAAAAGAAATACCCAGACCGCAGTTATCCTACTCATAATAAAATTATATCATTGAAATACGTTTTATCAACAAAAATATACGACCGGTATCACGTCATTTTCAACACAATAAGTTGTGCAATAACCACCGAAAAACCTCTTTTAGACAAAACTTAGAGTTACACTCTAAAAAGTGAAAATGAGTGTGAAAATGTGAATATAAGTGAGATTGATAATAAAATAAAATTATTTCAAATATGTAAGGACAACCTCTGCGGTTGTCCTTACATTAAAATGCTTTCTCTTAACAAATTTACTCAACAAGTTTTTTTATCTTATCCAGAATATCATCAAAATTAAAGCTATATATCTCAAATACCTGACCTTTAAATGGTATATAAAAGTCACCTTCTTTGTCTTTGTAAATATCAAAAGAAAACTCATCATTTGATGTTTTTACTTTTAAATAACCCACTTTCTTAGCACTATCAGGTAATTTATTATCATCAGCAAATGTGTTTGCTTCCAGTTTTGAAATTAATTTTTTTAATTCATCAACCTTTTCTTTCGCCACTTCCTTCCCATTTAAAACAAATATCTCTCCATTTTTCTCAACTTTCAAAGACTCATTATCAAATTTTAAATCGTATAAAACCACCTCATCATTAAATGAATAAACGGTTTTATCCTTTATTTGATTTACTGTAAGGGGTAAATAGTTTGTAAACGACGCATCTACAAGGAGTATTTTTTCATCACCATCAAGCTTTACATACTGCAATCTGTAAGATTTGTCTTTCTTTCCCAAAACTATTTTATAATTCTTATCTTTACCATTAAGCTCTATGTATTCACCTTTATCCAAACCGTACTGTTTCTCTTCCCCTTTTTCTATGGTCGTAACCACTTCTGTATCTTTAAGTTTATCAACCAGATTATTAATAAGTGTAGAATTGACAGGCCATTCTTCAGGTTTTTCTAAAAACCATTTTTTATTTTTCTTTTTCAGTACAATATCAAGGTCATCGCTTTTATAATGTATTTTCTCAATATTTATATCTTTATCAATCAGATACTCTGTTTTAACCTCATTTTTTTTACCTGTGGCAAAATAGAAAACAACTAGAATTAATGCAATTAACGGGAATAAAATATCCTTTCTTCTCACAGTCTAACCCTCCTTTTCCCAAAAATTCTGATTATAACAAAGCCAATAATAATGACAAACAATGGAGGGGCAAAAAGTATTACGTATTTTAACAATACTGCATTTGCAGGATTATCTATCTTTATTGGATGAAATCTTACAACTTTGCCTCTCAACTCAAGTAATTCAGGGTCAGAAAGCAGAAAATCCACTAAATTTTGCATAAATTTCAAATTATCCCCTGATACGATGTAATCATCCTTAAACATTTCCCCATCAGCAATTAAAATGAGCTTACCTTCCCCTTCTTTTCTGAAATTGTCTTTATATTCATTCAAAGGTTTTTTAAATTCACTAACAAACTTACCTTCCAACATAAAAGCAAGAGGGATTTTTGAATATTTAAAATCATTCAAA
This sequence comes from Deferribacter autotrophicus, assembly GCF_008362905.1. Classification (NCBI taxonomy): domain Bacteria; kingdom Pseudomonadati; phylum Deferribacterota; class Deferribacteres; order Deferribacterales; family Deferribacteraceae; genus Deferribacter; species Deferribacter autotrophicus. Next base: position 75,398 of record NZ_VFJB01000005.1, on the reverse strand, counting down.
TCGTATTGCCTATCAAGAGAAACATTGTATGGTTCTTTTTCAAAACCCGCTTTTTCCGATGAAAACATTATCGGTGTAACAATCAAGTGATCTTTTTTATCTATTTTTATCTCCGTAGGAAATATCATATTTACAGCAGACAGCCCTTTTGTAATCATTAACTCTCTATTAAAATTGATTACTTCAGGGAAAAATGGATATTTAACAGCAGTAGTAATAATAAACCCACCAGCATTACGAGAAACATTTATTAGTGTAGCATTTGCATCAAAAACCAGATTGTCGGTCAAATTAACACCATTTTTACTAAAAAACTTCTCGAGCCCTGTCTCCTTTTTAAAAGCATAACCGGATTGAACTGCTCCATCCACTTTATCAACAGCCAAAATCACACTTTTACCTGAAAAAAGAAATTCTTCTATCGGATAAACCTCTTCAGGTTTTAACTCTTCAATAGGAGAAACAAGTATTGCCACATCATACTTTTTATCAATTAATTTGCCTTTTTCGATTTTTACGCTTTCTACTTTATAGTTTTTACTTAAAGCCTCAAAAACTGTTCTCATATTTGAGTATGGATTTGCACTCTTACCGGCATCAATAATTGCAACATACTTTTCCTTTTCACTGCTCATTCTTTTTATCAATGAGGTAAGCTCATATTCAGGTACCCTGATATTTGCAATAACAGGTATCGTTTCCGTTTTATCTTCATAAATGAGAACCGCCCCCATATAAATTTTCTTTATCTGAAGGCTATCACTTTCAATGGCATTTACCTGAACAGGTGGTATTCCATAAAGGTTTGCAGCCTTTTCTATTATTTGAGGAGCATCCTGAATAATATCGATTTTCACCTTGTCAGCTGCCACCGACTTGTATTCATTTAATACATCAAGAAAAAACCTTACAGACGTATTATAGGGGGAAGGAATATCATCACTCACAATTACTTTCACATTTAATGGGCTTCTCAATCTGAATAAAATTTTCTTTGTGGCCTCAGAAACTGTATAAACCTTATTCTCCGTTAAATCTATTTTGTAATAATATCTTACAGCTATCAAGTTTAAAAAAATCACAATTATAATCACCGAAACAAGATTAATCCATCTTCTTACACGCATCTTCCACCTCTCTAGTCGAGCCTAGACTCTATCACATCATTTGCAATATGAAGAAAAAAAGCTATCCCGGTCAAATAATATACCACATCCTGCAACGTAATAACCCCCATAGTAAACTTTTTAAAATGACTTGCTGACGACAAATATAATACCACATTTTGATAAACAGGAGGTAAAAATATGGCAACTCTTTGAAGAAGATAAAAACAGAAAATAAGTGAAAATGATACTATAAATGCGACTATCTGATTGTACGTTATGGCAGAAGCAAAAATCCCTATGGAAACATAAAAAGCTGATAACAAAATAATACCAATATATGTTGCTACCATCTGCCCTACATCAGGGTTACCTATCAGCATTAAAATTATAGGATAAAAAAGTGTCATACCTATAAAGAAAAGCACCGTTATTAAGGATGAAGAAAATTTACCAAATATAAACTGAGAATCTTTAACCGGATTTGTAAGAATAAGCTCAATGGTGCCTTGCTTTCTCTCCTCAGCAATACTTCTCATTGTAATTGCAGGGATAAAGAACATCAATAAAAATGGTACAACTCCCACAAAATCTCTTAACTCAGCCTGTCCAATGAGAAATAGGGTGCTCGAAAAAAACCATCCAGTGATAATTAAAAAGAAAAAACCAAGAACATAAGCCGTTGGATGAAAAAATGTTTGTTTTAAATCTTTTACAGTGATGGCTCTTATTGCCATTTTACCCCTCCACCATTGTAAGCTTTCTGAAAGTCGTTTCAAGGTCATCAAATTCAACTTTCAGTTCTAAAATAAGAATTCCATTGTCAAAACAGTATCTTGAAAGTTCCTTCCTAATGTCATCATCTGTTTTTATTTCAAATCTGTTAGTACCTACTGTCTTCACAACCCCAAACCTTTCAAAAAACTTCTCATTCACATCTCTGTCTACTTCCACAACAACCCTTCTGTTTTTTCCTTGCAAATTCTCAATTTTATCATCAGCCACTATTTCCCCTTTATTAATGATTATCACCCTTTCGCAGGTTTGCTCCACCTCCTGCATTATATGAGTGGATAAAATCACAGTTTTTTCTTTTCCAAGTTCCTTTATCAAATTCCTAATTTCAACAATCTGGTTCGGGTCAAGTCCAGTAGTGGGCTCATCAAGAATTAAAATCTCTGGATCTCCAAGTATTGCCTGAGCAAGCCCCACCCTCTGTTTATAACCCTTCGACAACGTATCAATCTTTCTATTTAGAACATCTTCAATTTTTGTAAGGCTTACAACTTTTTTTATCTCTTCTTTACTATTACCCACCTTCTTTAAATCTGCAAAAAATTTCAAATAATCATAAACTGATAAGTCATTATAAATAGGGTTATTTTCTGGTAAATATCCTATTTTTCTTTTAACATTCATATTATCTACAGAAACATTTTCGCCATCAACTTTTACTTCTCCAGAGGTGGGACTCAAAAAACCAGTGATTATCTGCATTGTGGTGGTTTTACCTGCACCGTTTGGCCCAAGAAAGCCTACAATTTCACCTTTTTCCACATTAAAACTTACACCTTTCAAAGCCTTCACTTCACCATAATGCTTTTCAAGTTTTACAACTTCTATCATGCTTCATCCCTCCATTTTCCCAGAAAAAAATGATAATTTCACAAACAAAAAGTTCACCAAAATTTCTCGAAAGTATCAGGTAAATTTAAATTTGTTTTTAAATTATAATAGTAAACTTGCCCAAGAGAAATACCACCATCATTAGGTGGAACTTTTCTATGAATATATATCTCAAAACCATTTTTTCTCAATAAATCCTTAACCTTTGAAAGTAGCAACAGGTTTTGAAAAACACCACCTGTAAGTGTTACTTTATTTACACCGGAAAACTCTCTGATTTTTTCACACCCTTCTCTTATTATTTCAGCTACACTGTTGTGAAACTTTGCTGCAATCACCTCTTTTTCAACACCAATTAATAAATCTCTGCAAATCCCAGACACAATCCCACCAAAATCTATCTCTCCATCTTCATTAAAATAAAATGGATAACTCCTTTTCTCAGGGGGTCTTTTTTCAGCAAGCGATTCAAGCAACATAGCAGTATGCCCTTCAAACTCATTTTCAACACGCCCAGTTATAAGTGATCCTATCCCTTCAAAAAATCTACCCATACTTGAAGTTTCAATTGTATTAATTCCTCTTTCTATAACTTTGACAAAAAAATCTAACTCATTTATAGTCATATCCCATTTTTTAATAAGCAAATCCTGCATATCTTCCAGCAATCTATACTGATTTAAATACGAAAGTATCATTAAAAACGGCTTTTTCGAAGAAGCATCTCCAACCTGTCTTGCATATTTCAAGTGAAAAACCCTTTCAATCTTATCATCCTTAAAAACAAAAAACTCAGATCCCCAAACCTTTTTATCACATCCAAGTCCAAGCCCATCAAAGGACACACCAATACAGTTATCTTCAATCCCATTTTCAGCCATGCATGAAAAAAAATGCGCAATATGATGTTGCAATTTCAAAACTTTTAAGCCAAGTTCTTCTGCATATATCGACGAATAATAATCAGGATGAAGATCCCTTATTACCACTTTCACATTGGCATCAAAAAGATTTTGTAATTTATGCACAACCTCTTTAAAGAATTCACAACATTTAACATTATCAAGATCTCCAATATACTGAGATGGAAAAATATAATTTTTTTTACCAAGGCTAACACTGTTTTTCAGATGAGCACCAACTCCAAGAACATCTTCTTTAAAATTGTTTTTCAACATAATAGGATATGGTGCAAACCCTCGCCCCCTTCTTAAAACATATATTTCATTTTCAACGAGAGCTGCTACAGAATCATCCACTCTGTTGTGAATTGGCCTATTATGATGTAAAAATCCGCCATTTACAAAAAACAGTGTCTTCTCAGCATCTCTCTCATCTATAACTATAGGCTCATCCTTTTGATTTCCACTAGTGGCTACAATAAAATCAGTCTTTGTAAAATGCATAATCAACTGGTGCAACGGTGTATAGGCAAGCATAATACCTATTTTATCATTCATAGGATTAATATATTTTGACAATGGGTGATCTTTCCAGTTTATTAATATTATAGGTGCTTCTGGAGAGTTCAAAAATCTACTATATACACCTTCACAATTTAGCTTGTATTTTTTTAATGTATCCACATCTTTTACCATCACAGCAAAGGGTTTTTCATTCCTTTTTTTACACTTTCTAAGATAAAGTACAGCATCATCATTTGTTGCATCACAAATTAGGTGATACCCCCCTAGCCCTTTAACAGCCAAAAGAGCCCCTTCATCTATCCTCTTTGCTGCCTCTTTTACCGCAGTAATACCCTTTAAATTATCCATATAAACATCAGGACCACACAACAAACAACAGTTTGGCTGTGCATGAAATCTTCTATTATCAGGCTGATTATATTCCTTTCTACAGTCATCACACATTTCAAAGACTTTCATAGTCGTATTTACCCTGTCATAAGGGATCTTCTCAATTATGGAATACCTTGGACCGCAGTTTGTACAATTTATAAAAGGATAAAGAAATCTCCTATCATTTGTATCAAACAGCTCTCTTTTACAATCATCACAAATTGCTGCATCTGGAGACACAAAGGTAATATCATTTCTTTTTTCAGAATGAAGAATTTTAAAACCATGAAAATGTTTTTCTTCAATTTCTTCGTAGTTTATTTCCACAATATGGGATAAAAGGGGTGCTTCTTTTCTGATTTTATTTATAAACAATTTCAGCAGTTCTTCATTATCAACATTTGCCTCAATTTCCACACCCTTAGTGGAATTTTTCACACAACCTGAAATCCCAAGTTCATTTGCAAGACGGTAAATAAAAGGTCTAAATCCAACTCCCTGAACAATACCTTGAATATTTATATAATAGGTTTTCATTTCTTCCAAAAATGTGGTGTAAAAATCACAAGAACAGTATAAATCTCAAGCCTTCCAATCATCATGGCAAAACTTAAAACCCATTTAGAAAAATCTGAATAAAATGCATAATTTTCAGTGGGGCCAATCCTTCCAAATCCTGGGCCAATATTCCCTACTGTAGCAAGCGCAGACGATAAAGAAGTAACTATATCAATATCTTCCAGAGATATAATAAGCGCTACAGCAAGCACAATGGCAATATAGAGAAAGAAAAAACCGGAAATGGCATACACAATATCCTTCTTTACCACATTGCCACTGAGTCTCAAAGTAAAAATTCCTTTTGGTCTAATAAGGTATTTCATTTCAATTAATGCCTGTTTGAATAAAGTATATATCCTAATAATTTTTATTCCACCCCCTGTTGATCCTGAACAACCACCAATAAACATCAGTAAGAACAGAACCGTGCGGGACATGGCAGGCCATTTTTCATAATCATAAGTTGCATAACCTGTAGTAGTAAGAATAGTGGCCGCTTGAAAAGAGCCATATCTCAAACCACTCCAAATATCACTAAAATGATTTTTAGCTAAATCGTATGTTAGCAGAATAGTTGCTGTAAAAAAAATAAACAAATAAACCTTTAATTCGCTATCTTTTAAAACACTCTTAAAGTTTCCCGTTAATAATCTATAATGCAATGTAAAGTTGATACCAGCAAGAACCATAAATATTGTTATAACATAATCGATATAAACCGAGTTGAAATGCGCTATACTTGCATTTTTTGTAGAAAAGCCTCCAGTAGCCATTGTCCCAAAGGTATGGGTAAGTGCATCAAAAAGATTCATTCCTCCCAAAAGAAGTAATATAGTCTCAAGTGCAGAAAAACCAACGTAAATAAACCATAATAATTTTGCCGTTTCCCCAATTCTCGGCGTTATTTTATCCACAGTAGGCCCAGGTGCTTCTGCCTTTATAAGTTGTAAACCACCTATCCCTAAAAGAGGCAGAATAGCCACAGTCAATACCACAATACCCATACCACCGAGCCAATGTGTCAAAGATCTCCAAAAAAGCATAGATTTTGGTAATCCTTCAATATTTGTAAGAATAGACGCTCCGGTAGTGGTAAAACCTGACATAGTTTCAAAAAAAGCATCAGTAAAAGAAGGAATCGCTCCAGAGATGTAAAATGGTATCGCACCGTCCACAGAAACAAGAAGCCAACTTGCCGAAACTAGAAGAAAACCATCACGAGTCGAGAGAGATTTTTTCATATCACTTTTTGTGATAAAAAATACTATTAATGATAGAGCAAGGGTCATTATTATCGTTATATTAAAAGAATAAAAGCAGCCATACTCCTTATAATACAACGCCCAAAGAGCAGGGAAAATCATAAAAAGTGCAACAACTATCAATAAAACAGAAATAATGTTTATAACTGTTTTTATATGCATATCAGCTAGAAATTAACTCTTCTATTTTATCTACAACATTCTTTAATGCAAAAATGATTATGTTATCACCAGCTAAAATTTTAGAATTACCATCAGGTATAAAATTATCACTCCCCCTGTTAATAGCTACAATTAATGCACCCTTTGGTAAATCGATATCTTTTAACACTTTATTAGCCAAGACACTATTTTCCTTTACAGTAATTTCCATCGCTTCAGCCTTACCATCAAAAATTGAATAAACAGACTTTACTTTACCTTTTCGAATGAATTTTAAAATTGCATTTACTGAGCTAATCTTTGTACTAACAGTTGCATCAATTCCCATCCCTGATGCAAGTGAAAGATAATTTGTTTTATTTACTATGGCAATCGACCTTTTAACACCAATCTTTTTTGCATAAATGGAAGTTAAAATATTCAGCTCTTCGTTACCAGTTGCTGAAATAAGTAAATCATAATTTCTAATATTTTCTTCTTCATAAACATTCTTATCGGTAATATCAGCATTTATAACAAGTAAACTTTCATATTTTTCACTGAGCTCTTTGCATCTATCATAATCTTTTTCCAAAATCATTATATTCTTGCCCAGCGTCAATAAATCCTTTGCAACAAGCTCACCAATTCTACCACCACCCACAATTACCACATCTTTAATCCGTTTTCTCTTAATACCTAGCTTTTTAAAAAGCATTTCAAGATTTTTATCATCACCAACGATATATAAATTATCCCCTTCTTTAATCTTCGTTTCACCAAAAGGTATTAAAATATCCTCATTACGCAAAATACCTGCTACAATAAAATTAAATTTATATTTCTTTCTCAATTCAATTAAGGACATTCCTATCAAGTCTGATTCGTCATCTATATAAACATCTCTAAGCTGAATAGATGTTCCCTCAAACGTAAAAACATCACTGACAGCCCCATGAACAATACTGTTAACAATGCTTTTACTAGCTTCAATCTCAGGGTTAACCAGAAAATCAATGCCACTACCTGATTTATTAAAAAAATTCTTTCTTGAATAATCTAAATTTCTTACACGAGCAATTTTTAGTGGAACATTAAATTCATTTGCCACAATAAAACAGGATATAAGATTTACCTCATCTGAATCAGTAGCAGAAATAAATATATCGCAGTTTTCAATCCCTGCTTCTTCTAGAATATCTATATTATTCCCTGCACCTTTGATAACAATACAATCGAGATGGGCAGAAGTATACTTTACTTTCTCACTATCCTTATCAATCAATACTACATTCTTTTTTTCTGATATCAAATGACTAGCAAGATTGTATCCAACCTCGCCTGCACCAACAATTATGACATTTTTCATGCTGACAACTATAATAAAATGAAATAAAAAATCAAACTTTTTATAACATCAACTTGAATTTTATGATGTTTTATATGAAGATACATATATGAGCATATATTACAAACTGCATGAATATTTCATAGAAAAAATCAATGAAAACGAATTTAAGTGGTATCAACCGGTTGATGAACTCATTTTCAAAGGTAATGCTTTTGTTTTTTCTAAAATAAACTCTATCATTTTATCATCTTATGAAGACATTTTGGAATCAACAGACATCAAACTGTCAGATTTATCCTGGTGGAATAAAACAAAATATTATGCCATTTTATCCGATTCAGGAAATATAACCTTTTATTATGTTAAAAATAATTTGAAAGTTACCGGCAATGAAGAAGAATATTTAAGAAAAAACCTTGGTTGCACATCAAAATTCAGATAATTTCAACAAACCTGTCACTCTGAATTTACTTCAGCTTTTAAATCAATAAATATAAGAGAAACGCGTCATTGCGATCCTTCCGTAGCCGAGAAACAACCTCTTTATAACTGGAATCATCCCAATTTTTACAAATAACCCTATTCATACAAATAGAGGAATACATTTTTAGGGTTCAAATGCCCATAAAACCGTCACGGATGACGGTTTTAGAGGCATTTGCCTCACAGCAAAAATGGATGTTTTGTGAGATTGAGAAAAATGTATTTCCTCTATTTCTTGTAGATTACCAGTTTATTCTCCACTATAACACAAAACTCTATATCAACAATTACCACTATTCACTTTTTACTGTTCACTTATTCTTATTTTGTACCCTCTTTCAAAAGTCTGAAAAAATAGCTGTCTGTCGACAAAAACAGTTTGGTTTTATCATCAAAAGTTTGTTCATAAACTTCTAGTTTCTTTAAAAAATCATAAAAATCAGGGTCCTGGCTAAATGCTTCGGCGTAAATTTTTATAACTTTTGCATCCGTATCACCTTTGATTTTTTGAACTTTTCTGTAAGCCTCAGCTAAAATAATCGTTCTCTCTTTTTCTGTCCTTGCTCTTATCTTTTGAGCTTCTTCACGACCTTCCGATCTATACTGCTTAGCAATTCTTTCTCGTTCTGCTTTCATTCTGGCATAAACAGCTTTTTCATTTTCAGGTGGCAAATCAGCCCTTTTAATTCGTATATCAATAATTTCAATTCCAAAATCTTTAGCTTTAATTCTTGACGCCTTTGTTACATTTCTCATAATTTCATTTCTATTATCTGATACCACATCAATAAGATTATGTTTGCCAAGCTCGATTCTCATTTCTGAGTAAATAATATCATCAATTCTTGCCAAAGCACTTCTTACATCCCTAAAAGCTAGATAAAATTTAAGAGGTTCAACTATTTTCCATCTACAATAATTATCAACAACTAGTGTTTTTTTATCTTTTGTCAAAATTTCAGAGGGTGGAGCATCATATTCCATAAGTTTTTTACTAAAGAAAATAATCTGTTGAGCAAAAGGTATTCTAAAGTAAACTCCTGGTTCTTTTACTGTTTTCTTCGGTTTCCCAAGCTCAGTCACTATAGCATATTCTGTAATATCCACCACGAAAAAGAAACTTTTATACCCAATTATAATCATAAGTAATGCAATTAACAAAAAAGAAGCCTTTTTCATTTTCTCCCCTCCTCTTTGAACTTCTCAAAACCAATAAACGGTGAGAAATTCTTAATTTGTGAATCAAATATATATTTCTCCCCCTTAGAAAAAATCTTATTAATCGTATCTAAATAAAGTCTTTTTCTAGTGATTTCAGGTGCTAGTTTGTAACTTTTCAAAGTTTCAAGAAACCTATACGCATCCCCTTTTGCCATTTCAATTTTTTCTTTTTGATAAGCCTCAGCTCTCAAAATCATGGATGCAGCCTTAGCCCTTGCTTTAGGTATAATCTCATTTGCATAAGCTTCAGCCTCATTTATATACCTGTTTTTATCTTCCCTTGCACTTGCAACATCTTTAAAATACTTAAGTACTTGACTAGGGGGCTCCACATCCTGCAATTGAACAGCAACAATTTTAACACCCACACCATAGTCATCTAAAAGCCTTTGCAAAATTTTCTGAGTTTCAATTTGAATCCTATTTTTACCTGTAGTTAAAATCTCATCAATTCTTTCCTTACCTGCCACTTCCCTAATAGTTGATTCTGCCGCATCCTTAATAGTCTTAGGAACATCAATGACATTATAGAGATATTTTGCTATATCATAAATTTTATACTGAACAATAAAATCGATATTTACAATATTTTCATCTCCAGTCAGCATCAAGGACTCTTCTTTGACAGTTCTGTAAGTTCCACTTTTCATTGTTCTAAAGCCAATCTCAATTCTATGAACCTTTGTAACTTCTGCTTTATCGATGGTCTCAATGGGATAAGGAAAATGATAGTGTGGACCTGGTCCCACAATCTTGATAATTTGCCCAAATCTTTTAACCACTGCTTGCTCATTTGGTTTAACAATAAATATCCCTGACAACAACCAAACCAATAAAATTAGCACCAAAATAGCAATTACTACTGTCCCTTTAAATCTAAAGTTAGGTAATTTTAATTCTAGCTTTTCATCCCCCCAGGGATTTTTATTCTGTGTCATAATTCCTCCATTATCTAAACAACGAATGTTACTAATATAACCTCATTTCATTTTATTACAATTGTTAATTGAAACTTTTTTATTTATCTGTTAAACTTGTATATGTTTGAAGTTTATTTCTTAAGTATTATTACATTGTTAGTCTTAAAAACCTATAATCATCTGGAGGATGCCTATGAATGTTAGCAGTCCCAAAAACATCAGAAATGTAGCCTTTATTTCCCATGGTGGTGCCGGAAAAACCAGTCTTGTTGAAACTATTCTTTTCAACGCAAAAGCTACCAATAGAATTGGTAGTGTGGATAATGGCACCACTATAATGGACTTTGATCCTGTAGAAATAGAAAAGAAAATTTCAATCAACGCTAAAGTTGCAACTATCGAATGGAAAAAACATTTATTAAACATTTTAGATACACCTGGTTATGCAAATTTCCTCCACGAAACTAAAGTAGCACTTTCAGCTGTAGGTGGCGCTGTAGTAATTGCTAGTGCAATCACAGGCGTTAAAGCAGAAACCGAAAGGGTATGGAAATTTGCAGAAGAATTTGATCTCGCAAAAATAATCTTTGTTAACAAAATGGATAAAGAAAGAGCTGACTTTTTTAGAGCCTTAGGCGATATAGAGCAGTCTTTTGGCGTCACTCCACTTCCAATATTTTTGCCCATTGGTAAAGAAAATTCATTCAAAGGTATTGTGGACCTTGTAAAAATGAAGGCTTATATTTATCCTGATGAGCCTACCGCAGAATTTAAAGAAGCTGAAATTCCAGCTGAAATGATGGATGAAGTAGAAAATTACAGGACAAAACTGGTGGAAGCTGTGAGTGAAACGGATGACGAACTAATAGAGAAATACCTTGAAGGAGAAGAATTAACAGAAGAGGAAATCAAAAAAGGTTTAAGAGAAGGAACAATTGCTAAAAGATTTATTCCTGTTTTATGCGGTTCTGCTGTAAAAAATATTGGCAGCAAATTTTTATTAGAAGCCATTATTGACTACCTTCCATCTCCACTCGAAAGAGAATATAAAATTGCCATTGATGAAAAAACAGGCGAAGAAGTGCCAGTAAGGCCAGAAGATGAAAATTTCATGGCATTTGTTTTTAAAACATTTATTGATCCATTTGCTGGTAAATTAACTATTTTTAGAGTTTATTCTGGAGAACTTACTACCGATTCAGAAATATATAACTCTAACAAAGGAGAATATGAAAAAGTTAATCAACTCTATTTACTTCAAGGTAAAAATTTTATAAAAACAGACAAATTAATTGCTGGTCAAATTGCCATGATTAATAAACTGAAATATACAACAACATTTGACACACTTTGTGGGAAAAAATGCACTCTTAAATTCAAACCTGTAGAAGTGCCAGAACCTGTCATCTCTTTTTCATTACAGCCAAAATCTAAAGATGATGAGGATAAAGTAAGTAATGGTCTTCATAGATTAATGGAAGAAGATATTGGTATCAGAGTTGGAAGGGATGAGCAAACAAATGAACTATTATTAAGCGGTATGGGACAAATGCATATAGAAGTGGTCGTTGAAAAACTGAAAGAAAAATTCAAAGTGGATGTAGAGTTAAAAACACCAAAAGTACCTTATAAAGAGACTATAAAATTCAGTGCAAAAGGACAAGGAAAATATAAGAAACAGACTGGTGGTAGAGGACAATATGGTGATGTATGGATAGAATTGCAACCTTTAGAAAGAGGTGCAGGATTTGAATTTGAAGATAAAATTGTAGGTGGTGTAGTACCAAAACAGTACATCCCAGCAGTAGAAAAAGGGATACGTGAAGCAGCTCAAGAAGGGATTCTTGCTGGTTACCCAATGGTAGATTTCAAAGCAATCCTATATGATGGTTCATACCACTCCGTAGACTCTTCAGAACTTGCCTTTAAAATTGCAGCATCCATGGCATTTAAAAAAGTGGCATTGGAAGCTAAACCTGTTCTTCTAGAGCCAATTATGAATATTGATGTTTTTGTACCGGAAGATGCTGTGGGAACCGTTTTAGGTGATTTAAATGCTAGAAGGGGGCGTATTATCAATGTAGAGCCACAAATAACTGGACAGCATATTAGAGCACAGGTACCTATGGCAGAAATATTGAAATATGCTCCTGATTTAAGAAGTATGACCGGGGGTAGAGGTATGTTTACCATGGAATTTAGCCACTACGAAGAAGTACCAACCCATATAGCTGAAAAAATAATTGCACAGGCTAAAGCTGAAAAAGAGAAAGAATAAGTTGCAAATGACAAAAATAAATCTGCTCAAATATTTTGATAAATCCTTTTCTGAGATTTATCAAATTGAGCATGGGGAAATCGAAGAAACACCTTCAAAGAAGTCACCAAAAAGGGTCAGAATCCATCTTCTGACCCTTTCTTATTTATTAGCATTTATATTGCTCATCTTGGCAGGATTCTTTACATATAAACTTTTTCACAAACCAAATAAAACAATTACACAAAAACCAATAAAAACCGAAACACCAACTCAAATAAAAACAGATAAAAAAACTGTAAAACCCTCTGAAAAGAAATATGTAAAAATAGCAGAAATAAAAATTTTAGATGAAACAAATAATGGCATTACTCCAAAACAACAACCTGACCTTTCTAAGAAAAATGAAATAAAACACAAAACAAATACCCATAAACCCTCAAAACCTTCTACCAATAATGAAGTTAAAAAAGAAAAACCCAAAAAGATAACTTATTATTATAAATTAACTTTTTATAAAGTAGATTCTACTAATTTTAATAAACTCAAATCTTTTGCTCAAAAATACAATCTCCACCTAAAACAATTAAAAAAATACAAAGTTATAAAAACTATCTGGAGAGTGTATGCCATTTCGCCAGGCGCATCCCAATATATTGCAGGTAAACCTGTGAAATATCTCAAATATTTTGGAAATAAAAATAAAGCAATTCAATATGTAAAAAGCAAAAAATTAAAAGCAGTAATAAAGAAGGATAAAATCATTTATTATTTATACGATTTAAGTTTGTATCCCTTAAAAGATGTAAATATGATTGCAAAACTCAAAAAAAGTTTAAAACTAAAAAATATCAAAACCACAAAAATATTAAATAATACCAAATAATAATTAAAGTCATTACACTTTAACCTTTAAATAAACAAAGAATCCCATAAAATAGTTTTATACCTTTATAAAACCGTATCTTTATTTATTACTCAATATTCAACATTTATAACTCTTAACACTATATTCAATATTTTTTAACCATACCCCTTGAAATTTTTTCAAATATCACTTATTGTTAACGCCTGTAAAAACTATTGTGGAGGATAAAATGAAAAAGCTTTTAAGTATTATATTGTTAGGGATGTTATTAATTTTGCCAAATTTTGTTTATGCAAAAGTAATCAAAGTTGGTATTACTCAGATTGTTGAGCATCCTGCCCTTGATGCATGTAGAAAGGGGATAATCGATAAGCTTAAAGAACTTGGATATATTGAAGGGAAAAACATAGAATACGACATTCAGATTGCTCAGGGTAATATCGCTACAGCTAACCAGATTGCAAAAAAGTTTGTGGGGGACAAGAAAGATATCATTATCGCAATTGCAACACCTACTGCACTTGCTGTAGCAAATGCTACAAAGAAAATTCCGATTGTAATTTCAGCTATAACTGACCCTGTTGGTGCAAAACTTGTAAAATCATTAGAAAGACCCGGCACCAACGTAACCGGAACAACAGACATGAGTCCTGTCAAAGAACAGTTAAACCTTTTCAATGAACTAAATATTAAAGTAAAAAATATTGGAGTAATTTATAACGCAGGAGAAGCAAACAGTAGAACACTCGTAAAACTCACAAAAAAATACTCAAAGGAATACGGTTGGAATGTGGTAGAAGCTACTGTTACTAACAGTAGTGGCGTTCTTATGGCTGCCAAATCTCTTGTTGGAAGAGTAGATGGTATATACATCCCTACTGACAACACTGTGGTTTCTGCCCTTGAAGCCGTGCTTCAAGTAGCTTATGATAATAAAATCCCTGTAATAACAGGAGATACTGACTCAGTGGAAAGAGGGGCTTTAGCTTCCTTAGGTATGAATTATTATAAACTCGGTCTGCAAACTGGTGAAATTGTTTATAAAATTATTCACGGTGCAAATCCAGCAACAACCCCTGTTGAAACTTTAAAAGACTTAGAACTTTTCATTAACTTAAAAGCAGCCAAAAAAATGGGTGTTAATGTCCCTGAAGAAATGATAAAAAAAGCTACAAAGGTTATAAAATAGAAAATGAGTTTTTACGCGTTTTTAGGTGCAATTGAACAGGGGGTTGTTTTTGCTATAATGGCTCTGGGGGTATATCTTACCTTCAGAGTCCTTGACTTTCCTGATCTATCAGTGGATGGAACATTTCCTTTAGGAGCTGCTGTTTCAGCCACTTTAATTGTCAAAGGTGTAAACCCTTATATTTCCGTAGTGGTGGCTACTTTTGCCGGAGCAGTTGCCGGAGCTATTACAGCTTTATTAAATACAAAATTGAAAATTCTGCACCTTTTAGCAGGCATTCTAACAATGATTGCTCTCTACTCCATAAATTTGAGGATTATGGGACAACCAACCATAGCTCTTTTGGGATACGATACAATCTTCACCCCTTTTGAAAATATGTTCGGTCTAGAAAAATATATTTTAACCCCTATTATATTTTCAATTATCCTTGCCATAATCACGGCAATACTTATTTGGTTTTTACACACCGATATGGGACTTGCTATGAGAGCTACTGGAGATAATCCTAAAATGGTAAAAGCACAAGGAGCTAACACCGACAGAATGGTTCTTTTTGGTGTTGCAACTTCCAACGCTTTAGTAGCACTGTCAGGAGCTCTTGTAGCACAAAGTCAAGGTTCTGCTGATGTAAATATGGGAATAGGTACTATTGTGGCAGGTCTTGCTTCTGTTATTTTAGGTGAGGCTATAATTGAAGACAGAACTGTTTTAAGGGCTATCTTTGCTGTTATTATAGGATCACTTCTTTACAGGTTTGCCATAGCAATTGCCCTAAGCTTTAGAATCGGCTCATTTCAAATGAGTCCTTCCGACCTTAACCTTATTACAGCAATTTTAGTAACAATAGCATTAGTCTTCCCTGGAATAAGAAAAAAGATGGGTATTAAAATATGATTGAATTAAAAAATGTGACAAAAATATTTCACAAAGGAACAGTAAACGAAAACCTCGCCATCAATAATATTTCCTTAAAAATAAACAAAGGAGATTTCGTTACGGTTATCGGAAGTAATGGAGCAGGTAAATCAACACTGTTAAACCTCATTGCAGGTTACCTCTTTCCGGACGAAGGCTCCATTATAATTGATGGTGAAGATGTTACTAAAATTAGTGATTATAAAAGAGCGTATTATATCGGTAAGGTATTTCAGGATCCTTTAAGTGGAACTGCAGCTTCTCTTACCATAGAAGAAAATCTTGCTATTGCCAAAAAAAGAGGACAGAAACGCTGGTTTTCAAAAGGAGTAAAAAATAAAGATAGAGAATTTTTTAAAGAAAGACTAAAAATTTTGGGGCTAGGTCTTGAAAACAGGCTTAAAGATCGTGTTGGTTTGCTTTCAGGTGGACAAAGACAATCTCTTACACTTCTTATGGCTACACTCGTAAAACCAAAAATACTTTTGTTAGATGAACACACAGCTGCATTAGACCCAAAAACAGCTACAAAAATTATTGAGCTAACCGAGTACTTTATAAAAGAATACAATTTAACAGCTATGATGGTCACTCACAATATGAGGCAAGCATTAAAACTTGGAAATAGAACCATTATGATGGATAAAGGTGAAGTGATATTGGATATTTCAGGTGAAGAGCGTAAAAAACTTGATGTGAAAGACCTTATTGATATGTTCAGCAAAGTCAGAGGCGAAGGAATCTCTGATGATAAAATGTTATTAATATAAATTAAACAAGGTAGGGACTACAAATGTAGTCCCACCTAAATTCAACATATTTAAATATTAAATAAATCGGTACTCAGATATCTTTCCCCCGTATCAGCCACTATAAACACTATATTCTTTCCTTTATTTTCTTTTAAACTTGCCAATTTAAAAGCCGCTGCAAAATTTGCCCCAGATGAGATACCTGCCATTATCCCTTCTTCTTTAAAAAGTCTTCTTGCAAATTCTATCGCCTCTTCATCTTCTATAGAAACCACTTCATCCACCACATTCAAGTCTAAGTTCTTTGGAATAAAACCAGCACCAATCCCCTGAATTTTATGAGGTGCAGGAGTAAAATCACTTTTTTCCAGAAAACTTTTAATTGCAGGACTTTTTGCAGGTTCCACAGCCACACTTTTTACAGGTTTAAAAGAAACTCGTTTTAAAAATCTTGAAACACCAGAAATGGTTCCGCCCGTCCCAACACCTGCTACAAAAATATCTACATTTCCATTAAGTGCATAAAATATTTCTGGCCCCGTAGTTGCCTCATGAATTTTTGGGTTTGCCGGATTTTCAAACTGAGATGGGGTAAAATATCTATCAGGCTCATTTTTCACAAGTTCATCCACTTTATCAATGGCTCCTTTCATCCCTTTTTCTGCTGGGGTCAAAATGAGCTCAGCTCCGTACATCTTCATTATAGCCCTTCTTTCCACACTCATGGATTCAGGCATAGCAAGCTTTACCTTAAACCCAAGAGATGCCCCTACCATAGCAAGAGCAATCCCAGTGTTTCCACTTGTAGGCTCAATTATTTCCATTCCTTCTTTCAATTTTCCCTTTTGAATGGCATCCATTATCATTGAATATCCAATCCTATCTTTCACAGAAAAAGCTGGATTTCTGCTCTCTACCTTTGCAAACAATCTACCTTCAAGACTTTTATTTACTCTTTTTAACTCAACAAGTGGTGTATTACCCACTGTAAAAAAATATCTATCAAAATATTTCATAATACTACTCCTTTCAAATTTTTGATAACGCCTGATCTAAATCCTCTATAATATCTTCCACATTTTCAATCCCTACAGACAATCTAATGAAATCATCTGTAACTCCTGTGGCCAGTCTCTGCTCAGGAGTTAATTGCTGGTGCGTGGTACTTGCAGGATGTATCACAAGAGATCTTGCATCCCCTATATTTGCAAGGTGTGATATCATCTTCACAGAATTGATAAATTTAATCCCTGCTTCATATCCACCTTTTACACCAAAACCTATGATAGCACCAAAATTCCCTTTCAAATACTTCTTTGCATTCTCATGATCTTCATGACTTTCAAGTCCAGGATAATTTACCCAGCTAACCTTTGGATGATTTTCGAGAAATTTCGCAACTTCAACTGCATTTTCACAATGTTTTTTCATTCTTAAAGGTAAAGTTTCCAGCCCTTCAATTATCATAAATGCATTAAATGGGCTTATACATGCACCCATATCCCTTAAAAGCTGTAATCGTATTTTAATAACAAATGAAATGCCTTTAGCCACAGCTTTATCATGATTTCCAAAAGTATCCCAGTAAACCAATCCATGGTAAGACTCATCTGGATTTGTAAACTCTGGAAATTTTCCATTCGCCCAGTTAAAATCCCCTTTCTCTACAATAGCTCCACCAATACTTGTTCCATTACCTGTCATAAATTTTGTAAGAGAGTAGACAACAATATCTGCACCATATTCAAAGGGGTTAAAAATGTAAGGAGCAACAGTATTATCCACAATTAAGGGCACACCTAATTCGTGAGCATACTCTGCAATTTTTTCGAAATCGTTCACATTGTTTTTAGGATTCCCAATACTCTCGAGATAAAATGCCTTTGTATTTTCATCAGCTGCTTTTTTAAAATTCTCAGGATCTGACGAATCCACGAATCTCACTTCCCTACCCAGCTTTTTCAAAGTATAATTAAAAAGATTAAATGTCCCCCCATATAGGTATGAACCAGATACAATATTATCTCCCAATCCTGTGATATTCAGTATCGCATAACTTATAGCAGCCTGACCAGAAGATACTGCAAGAGCAGCGGTACCACCATGAAGTGCCGCAAGACGTTGTTCAAGGACATCTTGGGTCGGATTCATAAGCCTTGTATAGATGTTTCCAAATTCTTTCAGCGCAAAAAGATTTGCAGCATGCTCAGTACTCTTAAAAACATAAGATGTCGTTTGATAAATAGGGACAGCTCTTGCACCTGTGTTATCAGGTGTATAACCGTGATGTAACAGTAAACTTTCAACTCTTTTCATTTCTTCCTCCTGCACTTATATTATAAAGTTTAAACTTCCATATATTTTTTCTGCCTTATTCAATATATCCTTTAACGTAACATTTTTTAGTATTGAGAGAATCTCCTCATTTAGCTCATCGAAAATTCTCAACATATCACAACCCTGGCTATCTATAAATTTCTTGCAATCAAATATAACCAACTCCCTTTCTGTTATGTTAATTATATCATAAAGAGAAATTTCTTCAGGTTGCTTTACAAGGAAAAATCCACCATGAGCCCCCTTTTTGGAATCAACAAGGCCATGGATTTTTAACTCTGAAAGCGTGAGTTCAAGAAATCTACGAGGGATTCCATATTTTTTAGCAATAGTTGCCCCTTTTAAATATTCATTTTCCCGCCTTGCTAGCTCAATCAGAGCAACAATAGCATAAATGGTTTTTGAAGTTACATTCATAACAAGCTCCTTTCAAAGGTATAATAGATAAAACTGATTAAACTGTCAACACAAAAATCATGTTTTTTATGTTTTTAATTTCACCTTGCATAACATAAATTATTTTATTATTAATATTTTTATGAATAAAAAAGACGCTTTACGTTTTTTTAAAAATGTCTTTCTTTCTACAGCAGATGACGAAATTATTGAAAAACTCACATATATTTCATCCATTAAAAAAATTTCAAAAAAAGAAATACTTTTTATGGAAGAGGAAAAAGGCTCAAATGTTTATTTTTTAGTTTCTGGAGCAATAAAACTTTATAAAACAAATGATGAAGGGAAAACAGTCATAATACATCTTGTCAAACCAGGTGATATATTTGCTGAAATTCTATTGTATCTTAAAAAAACTTATCCAGTAACTGCTGAAGCATTAGAAGATTCTACCGTACTTGCTATAGATGCTGAAAAACTATTCGACCAGTTGAAAGCAAATCCTGATTTCTCAATGAAATTAATAGGAGCTTTGGCAAAAAGAATAAAAGAACTTTTAAGCAAAATAGAAAACCTCACCCTCGATGATGTAAAAAAACGGTTTTTAAACTACATTTACACTCTAAGCAAACAGAAAAAAACAGACACCATTACACTTCCAGCTCCAAAAGGTGATATAGCACTTATGCTTGGTATTAGAGCCGAAACATTTTCAAGATTATTAAAAAAATTACAGGATGAAGGCATCATCTTTATTGACGGGAAAAACATCAAAATCTTAAAAGAAGTAAATTAATCATTCATAATAATACGGCCGATTATAAAATCTTAAAGATTACATAAATTATTGGAAGTATGTAGACCATAAACTTAACCACCCTCTCCCATCTACCCACCATTTTCTTCCTAACAAAAAGGATATACACCAAAGGAAGAAAAATCGTAAAACCTCTAAACCCCATCGATAAAAAACTCCAATCCAATATCTTAGAGCCAGCACCAAAAATAACAATCACAAAAGCACAAACAATAACAAAAAATGTAGCCATTCTCATACCAATAAGAGAATCTACTTTTTTTACCAAATCATTAAACATGTTTGTTGAAACACCAAGTGTTAAGCCAGCAGCTGTGCCTAAAACTATTATAAGCAGTGACGCATTCAACACTGCTGCCATAAATTTTGGAAAATAAATCTCTATAAAATATGGAAGTGCCTTTGCGCTCAAATCACTTACCTCAGGATGATAAACCCTCAGATACAACCCAATAGCAACGCCAATAAATCCTATAGGAGGAATTAAAGCAGCACTAATAAAAGCACCCTGTCTTGCTTCTTTTACGCTCCTTGCTGAAAAGATTGCCTGAAGATACGTTTGCGTCGATATAACACCAATAATCATAGATAACAAATCCATTACACCTCTTTTATACCCATAATCTTGAAACCAAAACCAATGTCTACCAGACGGTAACCCATCAAAAACCGACTTTAAAAAATTACTCTTTAACAAAACAATCAAAAACGAAAGAATCATCATAGAATACAGAATTACTATCTTAAATCTTCCAATAACAGCAGAACTTATAATTCCCCCGCTCACAATCATTATTATTAATAAGATAAATGTAACGAACAAACTTATTTGAAATGAAAAGCCAAAAACGGCAGATATTATTGCCCCTGCCGCAAGAAATTGAGCAACTATATGTATAAACATCCCAAATGAACTCAAAAAGCTTGTATATCTTCTTACACCATCACCAAAATACCTACCAATATATTCTGAAACAGTAACAACCTCACTCTCCCTTAGAGGTTTTGAAAAAAATAACCCTAATAACAAACAAGCAATCCCACTCCCTAATGTAAATAAGCATGCAGGAATCCCGTAGATAAAAGCCATCTGCACAGTCCCTACAGTTGAAGCTCCCCCTACAAGAGTTCCTATTATCAATGCCGAAACATCTATACTACTAAAAGACCTTCCCCCCAGAGAAAAATCATTTTTCGATTTTACTTTTTTTGAATATTTAACAGAATAAAAAGAAATAACAATTAATGTAAAAATAAACAAAATTTTATATAGCAGCATTACTAACAAATTTCCCTACATTTTGCTTCAAAAACCTTTAAATCTTTATCAGAAAAGAGACACATAACAACTATTTTTATACTCTTAGCTTCTTTCTCACAAAAATCTTTAACAGCCTTTAAAATAATCTCAGCTGCTTCATCTAATGGGTATCCGAAAATGCCGGTAGAGATAGCAGGCAATGCAATTGATGAGATACCTTTTTCTTCTCCCTTTTTCAGCGAATTATACACAGCATTATAAAGATTCTTTTCCGGTTCTGGATCAATCCCATATCTTGGACCTACTGCATGAACAACATATTTTGCATACAATTTCCCGCCATTAGTCACAACTGCATCCCCAAGAGGACAATAACCTATTTTATCACATTCTTGCTGTATTTTCTCTCCGCCAGCCTTTCTAATTGCACCTGCTACACCTCCACCCATTTTTAATGCAGAATTTGCCGCATTTACAATTGCATCTACTTTTTCCTTTGTAATATCACCCTGTTTTATTATTATCAAAACTTCATTCACTTTTCTTTCCACCCCGACACCTCCACTTATGATTTTAACAAATAATACAAAATACCACCTGATAAATATTACTAACACAAACTATTAGTTTAATAAATAGAAAATTTTATGCACTTCTAATTGATTTTAATGCTTGACTTTTTAGAAATATTGTTCTAATTTTTATACAATTAGGGATGCTTATGAAAATAGGTTTAATTCAGAATTATGTAAAACTTGGAGATATTGAAAATAATAAAAGCTTATTTTTCAGTGAAATAGCAGCTCTACTAAAAGAGTCACCTGACTTTATTATTTTACCTGAGATGTGGTTAACAGGTTTTGATTATGAAAACATTTTTAAATTCTCAGAAAATACCTTTAATATTATAAAAGAGTTACAAAATATTCTTTCTGATGATACACTGATTGTTTCATCTCTACCTGAACAATCCAATTCTAAAGTTTTCAATACAATTTTTGTGTTTAATAAATCTAAAATCATTGCTAAATATAGAAAAAATTTCCTTTTTTCTCCATTAAGAGAAGATATCTATTTTGAAAAGGGTAATGATATAACTGTATTTGAAAATAAAGGAACAAAAATTGGACTACATACTTGCTATGAAATTAGATTCCCAGAACTTTTTAGATTATCAACGTATAATGGAGCTGAGCTTTTCTTTGTACCAGCAATCTGGCCCGCAGGAAAAAAGCATCATTGGCTCACTTTAATCAAAGCAAGAGCCATTGAAAACCAAGCGTTTATAGTAGGTTGTAATGCAAACAAAATAAGCACAAAGAACAAAGAAGTAGCTTGTGGATACTCCGTCGTAATAGATCCTTGGGGGAATGAGGTTTTTATCGCTGATGAAGAACCCTTAAGCACAACTGTTTCATTAGATATGTCAAAGGTAAAAGAGGTACGAGATACTATACCTAGCCTAAAAGATGCAATGGAAGTTTTCGAAATAAACAAAAAACCCTACAAAGGGTAAAAGGAGGAGTAATATGTCTGAATTGGAAAAACGTATACGCAAGAAAAGTCTTCTTTCAAGAGTTATGAAACCTGAGGATACTATTAAGTTTTTCAAAGAAGCGGGAGCCGGGGAGAAGGTGCTTGATCTTGGATGGTCAGGTTTTACTCCTGTTGGTTATCCAAAAGTAGTGCCAATTGCTCTCGCTGACTACGTAGAACAAAATGGACTTCAAGGGAAATGGAAATTCAATCTTTTCATAGTCGCATCTGTTGGGGTAGAGACAGAGGACAGATGGGCTCAACTTGATATGATTGACAGAAGATGGCCTTATCAAACAGGTAAAAACATTCAAAAGGCAATCAATGCCGGAAAAATTCGCTTTGGTTCAAAACACCTTTCAATGTTTGCTCAAGACCTTAAATATGGATTTTATACAAAAGATAGAGGCGGTAAACTTGACTTCGCACTAATCGAAGCATCTGCAATCACAGAGGATGGTGGAATCGTACTTGCTGGTTCTGTTGGTTCTGCACCAGAAATTATTGATATTGCAGATAAAATAATCGTAGAGATTAATACTGGTGTCCCAAGTTTTGAAGGTATGCATGATATTCTTTCCACTGATTTACCTCCATACAGAAAACCTTACCTCATAACAAAAGTTAATGATAGAATTGGTTACACTTATGTTCCATGTGACCATGATAAAATTATAGCAATTGTCGAATCAAAAATGCCTGATAACGGCCGCGCTCTTACACCTCCAGATGAGCTTTCAAAGACAATCGCCGGCCACATTATGGAATTCTTTAAACATGAAGTTAAAATGGGAAGACTTCCTAAAAACCTTCTTCCACTCCAATCTGGTGTTGGTAATATTGCTAATGCTATTGTAGGTGGGTTTGTGGATGGTGACTTTGAAAACCTTATGGTTTGGACTGAAGTTCTTCAGGATACAATGCTTGACCTTTTTGATACAGGAAAACTCAGCTTCGCATCTGCAACATCATTATCTCTATCAAACGACGGATTTAAGAGATTCTTTGATAAATTTGAGGAATATAAGTCAAAAATAGTTTTAAGACCTCAGCAAATTTCTAATAACCCAGAACTTATTAGAAGATTAGGTTGTATTGGTATGAATACACCTGTCGAGTTTGATATTTATGCCCATGCTAACTCCGAATGTGTTGCAGGTGTAAGGATGATCAACGGGCTAGGTGGTTCTGGCGATTTTGAAAGAAATGCTTACCTGTCAATTATGCACGCACCATCATGCCGTGCGACAAAAACTGATGAATTCGGTATATCAACAGTAGTACCAAAAGCATCTCACATTGACCATACAGAGCATGACATTGATGTACTTGTTACAGAGCAAGGGCTTGCAGACCTCAGAGGACTCGCACCAAAAGACAGAGCTCGCGAGATCATCAATAAATGTGCTCACCCTGCTTATAAAGATTATCTTCTTGATTATCTTGAAAGAGCAGAAAAGCAAACAGGTTATGCTCATGAGCCACATCTGCTTGATGAATGCTTCAAAATGCATATAAGTCTTCAGCAAAATGGCACCATGAGATTCTGGGAAGTTAAATAATTTATCACTTAATCGAAAAAGCCTGACACACAAGTGTCGGGCTTTTTTTACATAAAATTGTAAGGATCAATATCTATCTTCATTAAAATATTTCCCTTCTTAAAGGAATGGAATTTTTCCAATGCTATTTTACAAGCATTGTGTAACTCTTTCAAAGTGTTTGATTTAATAATACACTGATATCTAAATTTATTTCTTATTTTAAAAATAGGTGCTTTTGCAGGCCCTAAAACTTGCACATCCAGTTCGTTTTTTATAACATTAGTTACTTCAAATGCTGTTATTTCGCATCTTTCCTTATTGGAATGCTCAAAAAGAATTCTACATAATTTTTTATAAGGGGGATAACCATAAGCTTCTCTTTTTGATAGTTCAAAATTATAAAAGGAATTCGTATCATTTAAAAAATTAAAAAAAGGATTTTCAGTGTTGAAGGTTTGAATCAAAATTTTTCCTGGCTTATCAAACCTCCCTGCCCTTCCACCTACCTGATGTACAAGCTGATAACACCGCTCAAAACTTCTAAAATCAGGCATAGACAATAACCTGTCCACATCCACAATGCCTACCAATGTAACATCTTTAAAATTAAACCCTTTGGCAATAATCTGTGTCCCAAGGAGAATTTGATATTCTTTGTTTTCAAATAACTTCAATTTCTTCTCAAGAGCAGTATGTGATGTGATTTCACTTGTATCAAGCTTTAAGACTGAAACATTAAAAAGCTCCTCCACCACCTTCTGCACATGTTCTATTCCATAACTGTATTCATATAAAGAATCTGAACCACAAGCAGGACAAATATAATTGTCAAAGGATTCTCCACAATAATGACAAACAAACTTTCTTTGTCTTTGATAAAATGTTAGCCCTACTGTGCAGTTAGGACACATAACATGTGAACCACAATCATTGCAAATCATGTTATGGGCATAACCCTTTTTATTTAAAAAAAGAATAACTTGCTCACCTCTTTTCAGCCGCTCTCCAATCTCATCGCAAAGCTTTAAAGATAGAACCTTCCCAATCATTTCATCTTTGTTTAATTTTACAACCTCAATTAATGGCATAAAACTATTATTATATCTCTCACCGAGGTGATAATAATTATACTTACCTATTCTACAATTATAAAAAGACTCCACGGAAGGTGTTGCAGAACCTAAAATTATAGGAATGTTCAATTGTTTAGCATAAAGAACAGCCATATCTCTTAAATGCATATATGGAGATTCATCCTGCTTTAAAGTATTCTCATGTTCCTCATCCACAATTATCAAACCTATATTATCTGCTGGTATAAAAAGAGCACTCCTTGTACCAAGAAGAATATTAGAGTAACCAAGAGCAAATCGCCAAAAAATTTCTTGTCGCTTTTTAAAAGCTAATTTACTGTGATAAACATCTACATTAAAACCAAGTCTCTCGCTAATACGTTTTGTAAGTTGCGACGTCAGAGCTATCTCTGGCAATAGATAAAGAACCTGCTTCCCTTCTGATATGATTTTTTCAATCAACTTAATATAAATTTCAGTTTTTCCACTTCCTGTTACACCGTGAATATAATGTACATCAAACTTGCTGATTTTTTTAACTATACCATTGAAAATTTCCTGTTGTTTTTCATTTAATACGAAGGATTTTTTATTAATAATTTTTTGCTCATTTTTTATTTCTATATCAGAAAAGAAAATTTTCTTTGAAATTAAACTGTTTAAAACAACGCCAACATCATTACAATAATATCTTGCAATAGAAAATATTAGCTTTATGAAATTATCATTTATTTTAAAATCATCGTCTAAAACTTCTAAAATATCTTTATAAGAGATATTCTCATTAGGAATATCATCATCCAAAACAATTCCATACTCCACTCTATTACGCAAACTAACCTTAACTCTCTTTCCTCTAGGAATGAAGATTTCAGATCTATAAGTTAAAATTCCATTTTTAGGAATAGGTAATAATACTTTATAATAATTATAATGTGCACTCATAATAACCTCATAAAAATCTTAAATTATCCACAACTTGAAATCAACAGTGAATTCACATTTATCTTCATACATTGACATAAAAAATAAAATAATCTAGAATTAAAGAAAATTTCATGGAGGTGTATTTATATGAAGAAAGTATCTGTGGTATTAGCTATTCTTGCGTTTGCTGTAACAGTTATTGCAGGACAAGGCCCTGAAGTAATTGATTTATCAAAATCATTTAATGTTCCTAAGACAACAAAAAAAGCAGTTAAGTTTCCTCACTGGTTCCATCAGACAAAAAACGAATGTACAGAATGTCACCTCAGTGCTGATGGAGGCAAAGACTTAAAAAGCGCAAAAACAGGAAAAAAACTTACTGCTGGTGTTGTAAAGGGCACTGCTAACAAAGTTCATAAAGAATTTTGCTGGCCATGCCACAAGGCTAAAAAAGTTCCAAAAGGTAAATCTTGTAATAAATGTCACAAGTAAGAGGCTAAAGCCTCTTACTCTTTAACAGATTTTAACACTTTATCAATATTTGATAATTGTGTTTCTATATTTTTATCGTTCACCCATTTATTTGCTTCTCTTAAAAATTCTACAGCTGACTTTAAATATTCTTTATTTCCCTCTTCATTATATTTTTTAATAGACTTTATGGCTCTTAACACAATATTTGCACAGAAACTTCTTATCTGCCTTGCTTTATCAATTTTCACAGCAAGACGCATTATAAAAGCAACAAAAATAACAAAGGGTATCCAATAATATAATTTAAAAGGTAATGTTATCAAAATAAACAGTAAAGCTGCAACAAGTGTAGCACTAAAAGCCACAGCTAATCCAGGTGCACCTATAAAATAAACAGGAACATTCTTTCCATCTTCATACTTGTAATATCTAAAAGGACTGAAACTACCACCCCTATTGTATCTTTTTTCAATTTTCAATGCTAATTCTTCCAACTCTTTAACTATCTCTACCTTTTCCATATTACCTCTTTATTAAATTTTTATTAACAATCATAACCATCATTATGTATCTTATCAGTTCAATATTCGATGGCACTGAAACTGCATTCTTGCAAATAAGTTTTTAAAGTCATAAGAGTAGTAGGAGTTATAAAGGTTATAAAGGTTATAAAGGTAAAATATACCCCAACTATAACACCTTTAATACCCATACTACTTACTACCCTTAATACAATTAGTTCTGAGTTTTCCTACCCCAGTAAACAAATTTTATTTCTCCAACATCATTTCATTGCATATATTTTCGATTCATCTATCATATATATTATGATTTACATTTTATTAGTGTTCTTACTATCTTCAACCAACCTCTTTGCTGAAAATCTTGTTTTAAAAATTAAAAACCAATTTAATATTCCCGAAAATTATATAGTAAATAGTTTAAAAAAAGCAAGTATAGATGAGAAAAGCTTAACCCTCATAAAAATGCCAAAAGAAAATCTACCATTTAATCAATACAAGAAACTACTTCTTACAAAAAAAAGAATAGTAGAAGGTAAAAAGTTCTTAAAAAAATATAATTCATGGTTAGTAAAAAGCGAAAAAATTTTTAAGGTTGATAAAAACATTATCACTGCAATAATTGGTATAGAATCTTTTTATGGGAAACATAGATTTAATCATAAAACTCTCAATGTACTATATACTCTCTCCACCTATTTTAAAAAAAGAGCCGATTATTTTACTAACGAATTGGGAAATTTTTTAAGTTTCTGCTTTAAGAATAAGTTGCATGTTGAATCAATATTATCATCCTATGCTGGCGCCATAGGAATTCCTCAATTCATGCCATCAAATGTTATAAAATATGGAATTGATTTTAATAAAAATGGTAAAATTGATATTATCAAAGAAATCCCTGATGCCATAGGAAGCGTGGCTAACTATCTACATAAATTTGGATGGAATTATAAAAAGCCAACTGCTATAAAGGTTAACAACGCAAAGAAATCTCTCTTAAATAGGTGGATGACTGTTAAAATCTTAAAACGAAAAGGAGTTAGTTTTCCATTTCAACTTAAACCAAACTATAAAGCCAAAATCATCAAAATTGATAACAGTTATTGGGCAGTATTTAATAATTTTTATGTTTTGAGAAAGTATAACCCAAGTAATAATTATGTTTTAACAGTGCTTATCCTTTCTAAAAAGATAAGGTGAGATGGCCTGTAAGCCGGATTCTGTATCCGCCTTAGGCGGATGGTGGTCATTCCTCTGGGCCTATCGTTGCCGATAGGCTCTAGCGGCTTACCCGTGAGCATCGGGCGGGCCACCCTCAAACGCTCACCTATTTAGCCTTGCACCGGGTAGGGTTTGCCGTGCCTCCATCTGTCACCAGATGGAGCGGTGGGCTCTTACCCCACCTTTTCACCCTTACCGAGCACCTAAAACAAAAATGTTTTAGGTACTCGGCGGTCTCTTTTCTGTGGCACTTTCCCTGCCTCACGACAGGTCGGCGTTACCGACTACCCTGCCCTGTGGTGTCCGGACTTTCCTCTCCACCAAAAGGTGGAGCGACCACCCGGCCATCTCACCAATTAAAAATATACCTTTCAATTAATTTGTTCAACCCAAAAACAATGCTTTGAGTTAAAAAAACATTCTACACATTTTGGATATTTTTTGCAAAATCTTTTACAATGCTCAACAATCAATGCATGAAAATTTTTATAAAGCTTTACATCTCCTCTGAAATGTTTATGAACATGCTCTTGACATTCATCATAATTTGAAAATTTTCCAATACCTAACCTTTCAAAAAGCTTTAATGTGTATGCATCTACAACAAAAATCTTAAAATCAAGAGCATAAAGCAAAATTGAATCGGCTGTTTCTTTCCCAATCCCCTTCAAAGTAAGCAATTTTTCTCTCGCTTCTTTCAAACCACATTTTTTTAAATTAAGAATATCACCTTTAAGTTCCTTTATGATAAACTCACTGAGAATTTTTAATCTTTCACACTTCTGATTATAAAATCCTGCAGGTCTTATTAATTCCTTTAAATAATTTTCATCACTTTCAAAAATCCCATAAGGATTTAGCAAATCAGCTTCTTTTAAGTTTTTAATTGCTTTTTCTACATTATTCCAGTTTGTATTTTGCGTAAGTATAGCACCAACAGCCACTTCAAAAGGAGTATCTGCAGGCCACCATTTCAAATCGCCATAATTGTGAAACAGTAATTCATACAATCTATTTAACACCACTTGAACTTTTCCCCTCTTTTGATAAATTAAATGTATGTTTGACTTATCACAGCTTATAAATGAAATCAACGAGTTAAAATCAGAAACATATCTTAATTACTCAAAAAAAGTAGAAATTGCACACAAAATGTTAATTTCTGAAAAAAATAAATCGATAAGACTTAAAAATATAAGAAAAAAAGTTGAATTGAAATTACCAAATGCAAGCTATAAAAAGAAAAAAGTTCTCAAAGCCTTAATACCAAGGTTAGATAGAAAAATCTCCATAAGTAATAAAAAAATAATTCAACTTAACAATATCTTCCACAAATACTTAGATGAATTTAAAAAACACAGAGAAATATTAGGGCTGACTGATCATTCCTTCTTAAACGAATTCTATAAAGATTAATCAGAAAATACCGATATCTAGAAAAAAGGGAATTACAATGGATGTAAAGTTTATACCTTCAATAACTATTCCAGTAATCAACAATAAAACAAGTACAAACAAAACACTTTCAACCAGTAAATTGCGCCTTAAAGGAAAAATTTTGAATATAAGATCTGCAAGAAAAGAGGAACCAGGAAAATATGTTATCACAATCATTGTTAATGATTATATTCAAAACTATTCAGAACTAAGCAAAAAAAATGCTTTAATAATCATCGATTAAAAGGAGGCCGGCCTCCTACCGGCAAAACTCAGTCCATCGCTGGCGTGGTTGTTCCACTACCTGAAGTTAGTTAAGCAAGATATATGCCAATTATACGTAAAATTTCAAAATAGATACACCTGCACCAATAAATACAGTGCCAATTATTTTATAAATAGTAATTTTTTCTTTAAAAAATACATACCCCCAAAAAATACCAAAAATCGTATTAACCTGTCTTAGAGCTGTTGCATAGGAAACATTTACCATTTTTAAGCCATATCTATAAGTTAAAAATGAGAAAAAAAGTACCCCACCCCCAAGAAAAATTTTCCAGACATTTTTCTTAAAATAATCCGCAGAATTACCTTTCACATAATTACGATTAAAGATAAACATATACAGAGTCATGAAAAATGTAAGAGTATATACATACAGAATAAAATTCCCACTACTCACTCCAAGTTTATCAATAATTGCACCCAAAGAATAAGCAAAAGCAGCTAAAAGAGCATATATTATCCCCTTATTTCTTGATATTTTTATATTCTTAATATTACCAATTATAACTACACCAAAAATTATAAAGATTATTCCAATAAAAGAAACAATATCAATTTTCTCCTTCAAAAATAAAACAGCCCATAGCGTAACAAATAAAGGAGAAACAGTAGTTACAGGGTATAATTTACTTATATCATCATAATTATATGCTGTAGATAAAAAAAGGTGATAAAACGTAAAAAATGTCGATGCAATGAATGCAACAAATATAGTAATTTTATCTAAATACAAATAACGTCTAAAAAAAATAACATATGCAAATGAAAAAATGATAAAATTAGCTAAGTGCATATAAAAATTATAAAAATATTTATTATCAGACTTTTTAAGCAATATATTCCATAATGAATGAAAAAGTGCGCTTACTAAAACTAAAGTATAACCAAACATTGCTTTTTATTATTTAATATCACCATTATAGTCAAATGTTATTTTAAAGTTACATAACAAAATAATAGTTATAGATATTTTCAATACACCACTCATATCTTATTGGTATAACAGTTATTTTAATTTCGCATTTTCACCATACATTGCATATTGTATACAATTTTTATATTGACATTATCTATA
Organism: Deferribacter autotrophicus; assembly: GCF_008362905.1. Lineage (NCBI taxonomy): Bacteria > Pseudomonadati > Deferribacterota > Deferribacteres > Deferribacterales > Deferribacteraceae > Deferribacter > Deferribacter autotrophicus. The sequence goes on along the minus strand of NZ_VFJB01000005.1, from coordinate 44,040 downwards.
AAGAGTGATAAAAATAAAAAGTGTTTTATAATAAACGATGATTAAACCTGAGGAGGTACTTATGAGCAAACTTAAGGAAAAATTAGCCAAAAAGATTGAAGAGCACAGACCTAGAACTACCAGGCTTGTAAAAGAATTTGGCGACACAAAAGTATGCGACGTTACTATTTCTCAAGTTATTGGTGGGATGAGAGGGATTAAATGTCTTGTTACAGATATTTCTTACCTTGACCCATATGAAGGAATTAGGTTTCGCGGATATACTATTCCAGAAGTAATGGAGAAGCTTCCAAAGCCAGCAGGTTGCGAAATGCCTTATGTTGAAGGGCATTTTTATCTTCTTTTAACTGGGGAAATCCCAACAGAAGAAGAAGTACAAGAAGTAATCAATGAATTCAAAGCAAGAAAGCAAGTTCCTCAGTATGTATTTGATCTTCTTAGAACAATGCCAAGAGACACTCACCCAATGACAATGTTCTCTGCTGCTATTCTCTCACTTCAGAGAGAGTCCAAGTTCGCTAAAGCTTACGCAGAAGGTAAAATGAATAAATTCAACTACTGGGAATATATGTATGAAGACGTAATGGATCTTCTTGCTAAATTGCCAGAAATTGGTGCTTACATCTACAGGATGAAGTATAAAGGAGATACACCAATCCCATCAAACCCAGACCTTGATTTCGGTGGCGATTTCGCTCACATGATGGGAATTGATAAGCCTTACGATGACGTTATGAGAATGTACTTCATACTTCACTCTGACCATGAAAGTGGTAACGTTTCTGCACATACAACACACCTTGTTGCATCAGCTCTCTCAGATGCTTACTACTCACTTTCAGCAGGATTAAATGGTCTTGCTGGACCATTACACGGTCTTGCTAACCAAGAAGTTCTCAAGTGGATTCAAGATCTTCGTGCAAGATATGGTGATAAAATGCCTACTAAAGAAGATCTTGAAAAATTCTGCTGGGATACTCTTAACAGCGGTCAAGTTATACCTGGTTACGGTCACGCTGTTCTTAGAAAAACTGACCCAAGATACACAGCTCAGAGAGAATTTGCTCTTAAGCACTTACCAGATGATGAGTTGTTCCAAATCGTTAGCATGCTTTATGAAGTGGTACCTGGTGTTCTTGAAAAACATGGTAAGGCTAAAAACCCATGGCCAAACGTTGATGCTCACTCCGGTGTTATTCAGTGGTATTACGGTGTTAGAGAATACGATTTCTACACAGTACTCTTTGGTATCGGTAGAGCTCTTGGTGTTCTTGCTAACATCACATGGGACAGAGCTCTTGGTTACCCAATTGAAAGACCAAAATCTGTTACAACAGATATGCTTGAAGAAATTGCTGGAATTAAAAAGTAATAATACAAAAGGTGCCCGAATGGGCACCTTTTTTTATTTTTTAACTGAAAAATCTTAATCAATTAATGTCCCTAAAAAATAAAAAGTAAATAAACCGTAGAGATTGACCATCTTAACACCTCTACTCACAGAAATTACATCCACCAACCTTGAACCTAAGGATGTTTGCACAATAGATAAATAAATACGGTGAATGCATAACTATATGCTTAACATATTGATAATAATGAGATTGCTTCGCTAACGCTCGCAATGACATGGACTTGCCTGTCATTGCGAGGAGCAGTAGCGACGAAGCAATCTTTAATTTATCAATGAGTTATAAGAATATTGAGCCACTTTTGTGCAATATCCTCAACCCGTGGAATAAGGCTTATGCTGACATTTTCTGGAAGAATGGGTATAAGTTCCATGCTTGATAAGTAAAATTTTGAAGCGTCATATTCCACGGGTTGAACATTGAACTTTGAACATTAAATTATTGAAGTATCATACCATCATAAGAAGCAATCGTATGTGAAAAGTGTTTTCTAGCCTTTATTACTATCTCATCTATATAACAATCAATATAATCTGGATTATGATGAAATAATACTAAATTTTTAGATTTGCTTTTCTTTGCAAATTTAGCCCCATATTCAAAAGTAGAATGCCCCCAACCTGTTTTATCGATACCATCCCTCTCTCCTAAAAAATCGCCTGGAGTATAGGTGGTATCATAAATCAAATAATTTACACCACTTGCAGCTTCAATTAAAATATCATCCTTTTCGGTCCCATGTTCAAAGTCAGTAGCATAAAGACACTTAAATTTTGAATTTCCAATTAAAAACATACTTGCTCCATTTGGATGATTACCAGGAAAAGGGATAATTTCATATCTACCAAACGAATACTTACTATTATAATCAATTTTTATTATTGATAAATTACAGTTCAATTTTTCATGCGATACTGGGAAAAAAGGTTCCTTAAATAAATACCTTATGAAATCTGAAGTATCCAAATCATCTTTATCATCAATATAAATAAAAATATCTATATTTTCTTTATAAAAATATGAGAAAAGAGGTAGCCCCATAATATGATCCCAATGAAGATGTGATAGAAATATATGAATCCGTTTAAAATCTTTGATAGTATTAATTTTATAAATACCAGTCCCTGCATCAAAAATAATAGCAGTATCATCAACTCTTGCAAACAGAGATGGTGTACACCCTCCATATTTTACATATTCATAACCTGATACAGGAATTGTACCTCTGCTTCCAAGAATTGTTAACATTCTTTAATCCTTTTAATAAGTGTTGCTTTATTCCCTTTTTCATTATAAACAATTTCATCAAAATACATCTTGGCAATTAGAATGCCTCGTCCATGTAATTTTAATAAATCATCATCATCAAACTGATTTGAAATACTTTTTGTATCAAAACCTTGCCCCATATCTTTTATTACAACTTTAAAAATTTCAGAATTTATTTCCATCATCAAACTAACATATCTATCTTTAAATCTATCATCTAATAATCTTTGTTTCAAAAATTCTAAATAAGTACCATTTTCAGTTTCTTCAAACTTCTTATCTCCGCTTATCTCAAGATTTCCGTGCTCAATGGCATTTGTCAATATTTCTGAAATACCTATTCTCAATTTCTGAATATCTGATATTTTAAAAAAATAAATTAATTCTCTAGTTAAATTATACACAATTTTATCAATATTAAAAATATCGTTGTGTATGATACACTCTTTTTTAATAAAAGTTGGTTTTGCAGCAATATTAAATGTTTCTAAAATTCCTCCATGATAAATTACATCAACCAAACCCCGTAAGCAAACATCATTAAAATCTTTTGATAGCTGATAGCATGATGTTGTGCTACCACATTTTGTAAGGTCCCCAACTAAAACTAATGGCACTCCAATTTTTAAATTAGATAAATTTTCATCAAATTCATCAGTCATAATCATTATCCAGCTATGATCCGCATTATTCAATTTATCTATGGAATCAATATCTATAAATTCAAAACATTCATTTTCACAAAACTCTTTAATTTTTTCTTTATTGTATTTGAATTTGTTGAAATAAACGCCTATCTTTTTCATAGAATTAGTATATCAAAAAATAAATTTTTTGTAAACAATACACCTTTGCAAACTCAATTTTACTTGATAAATACTTGTATTTTTAATAATTTAATATAATGTACCATTGATTAAGGAGGTGAAAATGATAGATAAAAAAATCTTTCGTCAATACGACATCAGAGGTATTTTTCCAGACAACTTCAACAAAGAAACAATCAAGCAAATTACTAACACTTTCGCTTATCAGTTAATAAAAAAAGTTAAAAAAGAAAATCCTACTGTTACCATAGGAAGAGATGTTAGATTATCATCTGATGAACTCTTTGAAGGAGCAAAAGAAGGTTTACTTGATGCCGGTGTAAATGTAATCGATTTGGGAAGATGCCCTACCCCAGTTACCTACTTTAGTGCATTTCATTTAAACTCCGATGGGTTTATCATGATTACAGGAAGTCACAACCCCCCTGAATACAACGGAATGAAATTTGGCATAGGAAAAGAGACTTACCACTCTGAACTGATAACATCTATCTATGATGATATTATTAAATACGGTTACAGAAAATCTGCAAATAAAGGTAATTTTTCTTCATACGATATCGTTTCTACTTATATAGAATGGATGAATAACCATTTCTCAGAATTAAAAGAGAAAATTTCAAAACTTCAAAGGAAAATAAAAATTGTTATAGATGCTGGAAACGGCGTAGCTTCAAAAGTTGCTCCAAAAATATTTAAAAATTTAGGTGTAGAAGTAGTAGAACTTTACTGTGAAGAGGACGGAACCTTCCCAAATCATCACCCTGACCCCACTGTTGAAGAAAACCTTGTTGATCTTATTAATACTGTAAAAACAGAGAAGGCTGATTTTGGAATAGGATATGATGGTGACGCAGATAGAATCGGTGTAGTAGATGAAAAAGGAAGTATTATCTGGGGTGATATGCTTTTAATCATTTATGCTAAAGAATTGAAAAAATACTACTCAAAACCAAAAGTTATTGCAGATGTGAAAGCTTCTCAAGTGCTGTTTGATTACCTTGAAGAAATAGGTGCTGAACCAATCATGTGGAAAACAGGCCACTCATTAATTAAAGATAAATTAAAAGAAACCAACGCTGAATTAGCTGGTGAAATGAGTGGTCATATCTTCTTCAATGACAAATATTTTGGGTATGATGATGCCATCTATTCTTCAGTAAGATTTTTAGAAGCATACGTTAACAGACTTATCGACAATGAAATAAAAGTCTGCTCAGACTTATTAAAAGATATACCAAAAGTTTATAACACTCCCGAAATAAGATTTGATTGCCCTGAAGAGAAAAAATTTGAGATAGTGAACAAATTAACAGAACTATTCAAACAATACAAAAATGAAGGAAAATATGGCATTAAAAATATTATAGATACTGACGGTATAAGGGTAGTTTTTGATGAAGGATGGGGATTATTAAGAGCAAGTAATACACAACCTGTATTAGTGATGAGATTCGAAGCAGCCACTAAAGAAAAAATGTTAGAATATCAGAAAATAATTGAATCAGAGTTGAATAAACTTATATAAAAAAAGCGGCCAATGGCCGCTTTTTTGTTTAACTAAATTTAATATTAAGATAATATTAAGCTACACTATTTTTAAGAGCTTGCAATCTTTTTGCAAGTCTTGAAACTCTTCTTGCTGCCTGGTTTTTATGAATAACACCTTTTGATTGAACTTTATAAATTACTTTTACCACTTCATTAAAACGCTTTTCAGCTTCTTCAAAATTTCCTGACTCTACTGCTGTAAGAAATTTTTTAGTAAAAGTTTTCATCATTGATTTGTAAGACTTATTTCTCAATCTTCTTCTTTCATTTTGTCTAATTCTTTTCTTTGCAGATAATGTATGCGCCATCCTTCACCTCATATTTTTTTAAACAAGTGGGAGTAATAACAAAAAACTAAACTTTAGTCAAGCAGTTTATACACAATTTAAAAAGAAGGTGGTGTCCCTACCCAAAAAGCTTTAGCATGCTTATTTGTTTTATTTTTAATCTTATGAGGTAAATTCGAACTAAAGTATATCGATTCACCTTCATGCAACACATACTCAGTATTACCGATAATTACAGTAATTTCACCTTCTAACACATACCCAAACTCTTCACCAACATGATTGTAAAAATTTGAGCCAGTTTCAGAGTTTGGTCCCATTTCTAAAATTAATGGTTCTAACTTTCTATTAACCAACTTGTTTGCAAGAAAATAAATATCAATATTTTTGTTATGTAAAACCTTATAATCATCGTAACTAAACTTATAAACGACATTTCTTTCATCTTCAAACAGTTCACTTATAGTAATCCCCAAAGCAAAACATATTTTTTTCAATGATGCAATGGACGGTGAATTTTTACCATTTTCAATCTGACTAATAAAACTTTTTGTAAACCCTGTCTTTTGAGACACATCCTCAAGGGTCATGCCCAATCTCTTTCTTATTTCTCTTAATTTTGCACCATAACTCATTTTATCACCTTGCCTTTTTTTATTTTTTCAATTATATATTAAATTTATAATAAAAAGTCAAGAGGTTAGTTAAATAATATGCTGTATATTTTAAGCGTGATATCAACGGTTTTTGTTACTTTAGTTTATTTTTCTTTAAAATCTAAAAATATTTCTTATATCCCAGATATAATTATAACCTCTTATTTATTTATACTGACTTTTTTTATAATTAAGAAATTAAAAGAAACAGAATCAGAACTTAAAAATAAAATCGAAGCCTTAAATACAACCACTAACGAATTAAAAACATCTAATGAAGAGTTACAAGCTTTAAATTTACAACTTTTAAAATCAAAAAAAGAATACGAAAAACTCGCAAATTATCACAACAATATACTAATAAATATGAACCATGAACTAAAAACTCCTTTAAATTCTATTATTGGATTTACCACTTTGCTAATAAACGATTATGAGAGTCTTAGTAAAGAGGATATTATCAATTCTTTAAAGCTGATAGATGAATCAGCAAAACGTCTTAATCTTATGTTGTCAAATATTATTAATTTATCAAAACAGCCTAGCGGAGATATTGAAAGTGAAAAAAAATGCGGCTCATGCAAATATGTTATAGAATCATTAATATCTACAATAAAAGGATTAATAAAAAGCAATATGAAAGTAGTTTTTAATTATAATCTACCTGACACCTTACCAGATGTCATTTATGACGAAAAAATTGTTAATAATATTTTGTTAAATATCGCTTTAGCCTCAGTCATTAGCACAGAAAAAGGTGTCATAGAACTCCAAATTCAAAGTGACCCAGATTTTCTCATCATAGAAATAACTGATACAGGAAAACCTTTTAATCTGGATAAAGTTAAAAATTATTTCTTAACAAAATCAACGGATATAAATACAAATGAACCAGAATACAAACTTTTTCTATCTAAGCAATTAGCAATAAATAATAATATAGATTTAATACTTGAAAATACACAATTTGGTAATAAATATATCTTAAAGTTAAAAAGGTGCTAAATGGAAAACGTTAAGAAAAGACTTAAATTAAAGCCTGTTCTTGGCAAAAATGTTTTTATTGCTCAAGATGCAACAATTATTGGTGATGTTGAACTTGGAGATGAATCAAGCATATGGTTTCATGTAACAATTAGAGCAGATGTAAATTTTATAAAAATAGGAAAATTTTCAAATATTCAAGACAATTCAGTTATTCATGTCACACTTAACAAATACCCTACTATTATTGGTGATTACGTAACTATTGGTCATAGCGCCACATTACATGGTTGTACTATAAAGAATAATTGCTTAATAGGAATTGGCGCTATAATAATGGACAACAGTATTATTAATGAAAACAGTATTGTAGCTGCTGGAACTCTTATCCCACCAAATAAAACTTTCCCTCCTAATGTATTAATAAAAGGTTATCCTGGAAAAGTTGTAAAAGAACTTTCTGAAGAAGAAATTAAAAGTATTACTGATTATGCTTTAAGATATAAAAAATATAAAGATATTTATTTAGCTAATTTCTAAATATAAAGTTATTTTTGTAAATTACGTAACTTTTGCACATCCAGCTTTTTCATTCTTACACTTAAAATCTTTGAAGAACCTCTATCAATACTTTCAGCATAATGAGGAATCTTAGAGCTAAAAGCAATAGAGTCCCCTTCCTCAAGTTCAATAATATCATTATTTAGATACAACCTTATCTTACCGTCTAGAATATACATAAATTCATAACCTTCATGACTAAAAAGTTTCTTATGAGTATCACCAGGCTTTATTGTAACTACAAATGTTTCAAAAAGATCATTATTTTTAATATGAGCAAGCTCCTCATAAAGATATCCATGCTTTGCACCTTCTCTAAAAACAAACTTGCGATCCTTCTTTTTAACAACATAATAATCTTTATAATTTATTTCTTCATCAAAAAAGTAAGTCATTTTTACATTTAACACTTTAGCAATCTTTGCCAATGTAGTAATTGGTGGAGTAACTACATTATTTTCAATTTGAGAAATAAGAGCTTTTGAAAAACCTGTAAAATTTGCTACATCCTGTAATGTCATACCACGTTCTGTTCTTAACTTTCTTATTCTTTCACCAATATTAATATCAAATTCTTCCATGACGCACCGTTAAAACCTATTTTAATTTGTTTAGTTTTACTTAATTATCTTAAACTTGTCAACAAAAAATTAATTCTCAAACCTAGTTTAAAGAGTGTTTTGATATTTCATTATCTTATGTTATAATAATTAAAAAATAAAGGAAGACAAATAATTTAATGTTTAACAAAAAAGAATTCATAAAAGAAGAAACTTTTTTAAACCAAAAAGTCTTATTTGTAAATTTAAAAAAATTAAATAGTGATGCAAAAATAGAAAAGCTCCCTTTTACAATAAGAATTCTTTTAGAAAATTTATTAAGAAATTTTGATGGAAATATTGTTAACAATGATCATATTGAATATCTATTAAATTATGATCCATTATGTAAAGAAAAAATTGAAATTCCTTATTTTCCCTCTAGAATTTTAATGCAAGATTTTACCGGAGTTCCATTTGTGGTTGATCTTGCAGCCATGAGGGATGCTGCAAAAGAGCTCGGTAAAAATCCTGAAACCATTAATCCTGTGGTTCCTGTAGATCTAATAATAGATCATTCCGTTCAAATTGATTATTTTGGAACAAAGGATTCGTTAAATTTAAATGTAAAAAAGGAGTACGAAAGAAATAGTGAAAGATACCAAGTATTGAAATGGGCACAAGTTAGTTTTAATAATTTCAGTGTTATTCCTCCAAATAATGGAATTTGCCATCAGGTTAATCTCGAATATCTATCTAAACCTATAAGATTATCTAAAACAAATGGTGAACTTTTCGCTTTTCCCGATACCGTAATAGGTACCGATTCTCACACACCTATGGTAAATGGTATAGGTGTTTTATCGTGGGGTGTGGGAGGAATTGAAGCTGAAGCAGTAATGCTTGGGCAACCCTACTATATGAGTATACCGCAAGTAATAGGGATAAATCTTATTGGTAAGGTCAATCCAGGTGTCACTGCTACAGATTTAGTCCTCAATATTACCGAGTTTTTAAGAAAATATGGTGTAGTTGAGAAGTTTGTAGAGTTTTTTGGTGAAGGCATGAAAGAGCTCTCTGTTCCTGATAGAGCAACCATTTCTAATATGAGTCCCGAAAATGGTTCTACGGTTACATACTTTCCAATGGATGAAAAGACTGCAGAATACCTTGTTTTAACAAACAGAGAAAACGAAGCAAAAATCATGATAAATTATACAAAGCAGAATTTACTATTCGCTGAAAATTGGGATAATGTAATTTACTCTAATGTTTTAGAATTTGATCTTTCCAATGTGAACCCCTCCATTGCAGGACCATCAAGACCTCATGATAAAATATTTTTATCTGACGTAAAAAACAAATTTATGAACATCTTAAATGGCAAAAAAAAGAAAGTTGAAATTACTTTAAGAGGAGAAAAGCTTACTATTGAAGACGGTTCCATTGTCATAGCGGCTATTACGTCCTGTACCAACACATCAAACCCAAAAGTAATGCTTGGGGCAGTACTTCTTGCCAAAAAAGCTGTAGAATATGGACTTCAAGTCAAACCCTTTGTTAAAGCCTCTTTAGCTCCTGGCTCAAAAGTAGTCACAGATTATCTTAAAAAATCCGGACTTCTACCGTATCTGGAAGCACTCAAATTCCACATCACAGCTTATGGTTGCACCACCTGTATTGGTAACAGTGGACCATTAATAAAAGAAGTTGAAGACGCAATAGATACAGGAGGACTAACTGTAGCTTCTGTTTTATCAGGTAATAGGAATTTTGAAGCAAGAATCCATAACAAAGTTAGAACAAACTTTTTGGCTTCCCCCATTCTTGTTGTGGCGTATGCCATTGCAGGAAGAATCGACATTAACTTTGAGGATGAACCTTTAGGATACGATCCAAACGGCAGACCAGTATTTCTTCAAGATATTTGGCCATCCAATGAAGAAATAGATAATTTAATCTCTCAGGTAATCACTTCAAATGACTATAAAAAAGAATATAAAAAAGTATTTGAAGGTGATATAAATTGGCAAAATCTACGAGTTAAATTTTCCTCCACCTTTCAATGGAATGAAAATTCCACTTATATTAAAAAACCTCCATATTTCGATAACTTTACACTAGCAGTTGATGAGCCGAGTGATATAAAAAATGCAAGAATACTTCTATTGCTGGGTGATTCTGTTACTACAGATCACATTTCTCCAGCCGGTGCTATCAGAAAAGATTATCCTGCAGGTAAATATTTAAAAGAAAATGGGGTTACCGTAGATAAATTTAACACCTACGGCTCCAGAAGGGGTAACCATGAAGTTATGATTAGAGGCACTTTTGGCAATGTTAGAATTAAAAATAAACTGGTTGCACCAAAAGAAGGAAGTTTCACAATAAAATTTCCAGAAAATAAAGAGATGTTTATATACGATGCCGCAATGAAATATATGGAAGAAAACATTCCTTTAGTTGTGTTTGCTGGTAAAGAATACGGGACTGGCTCATCAAGGGATTGGGCAGCCAAAGGTACAGTGTTGCTTGGAATAAAAGCTATAATAGCAGAGTCTTTTGAAAGAATACATAGAAGTAATTTAATCGGTATGGGTGTGTTGCCTATTCAATTTTTACCGGGAGATAATTATGAAAAATTAGGAATAAAAGGGGATGAAACAATAAGTATTATCGGAATAAATAATCTTTATCCACAAAAAAAAGTTAAAATTGTTGCAGAAAAACCGGATAAAAACAGAATTGAGTTTGAATGTGTAGTAAGGCTCGATACGGAAATTGAAGTAAAATATTTCAAACATGGTGGGATATTACCATATGTTTTAAGAAAATTTATAAATTAAAAAAGGAGGACTTATGTTTACGTTAAAAAGAGATGATGCAGTTTTAGTAGTTGTGGATATTCAAGAAAAACTTGTTAAAGTTATGCCTGAAAAAGTTTATGAAAAAATTAAAAAAAATGTAAAAATTCTTCTTGAAGCTGCCAAAATATTAAATATCCCTGTTATTTATACCCAACAATACACAAAAGGACTAGGTGAAACTGTAAGTGAACTAAAGCAGTATTTAGACGATAGCCACGTGGAAAAACTCACCTTTTCTTGTTGTAAAGAGCAAACTTTTTTAGACAAATTAAAAGCTACAGGTAAGAAGAGTGTTATTCTTACCGGAATGGAAGCTCATATTTGTGTGCTACAAACAGCTATAGATCTCATTGAAAACCAATATAACGTTTTTACGGTAGCTGATGCAGTTTGTTCAAGACTTAAAGACAATTGGAAATTCGGTTTAGAATATATGAGAGATGCTGGTGCTAAAATAACTGTAGTTGAAACTGTTCTGTTTCAACTGCTAGAGCGTTCTGACGCTAATGAATTTAAAGAAGTTCAAAAACTAATCAAATAAAAAAGCCAGGTTTTACCTGGCTTTTTTAATCAGCTATAACTTCTTCTATAATTTGGTTTAACATCAGTGTCTACAGGTAACGTTTTCTTCCTTGGTATTATTAAAAAATATTATAAACCACGATGTTACAATCTATACCAAATTACTTTTCTTCAGGCAAAGTTCTAACTTTCACAAAATGTTTGCTAAACAAATCTTTTGCCAAAGACCTGATATCATCAATACTCACACTTTCTATATTTTTTTCATAATCCAAATAATAATCTTTAATTTCATGAGTAAAAGAATAGCCTATATCATTTGCCTCAGAACTCGCCTTTTCCCTTTGAAATAATAGCTGTGCAACAAGTCTTTTTTTGGCTTTGTCTACATCCTTTTCAAATATTTTTCCATTTTTCAAATCATTAATAACATTCCAGAGTTCTTTTTCACTTTCTTCTAATTTATCAGGCAAACAGGTCAAATAAAATGTAAAGCTACCATCATACTTAAGCCCCATATAGCCACCATACACGGATGTAACCAACTGCTTTTCATATTTAAGTCTTTGATTTAGCAGAGAAAACTCACCACCTGAAAGCACTTCCGTTAAGACCTCAGCTGCATAAATTCTCTTATCTGTTAGAGGGAAAGCTTTAAAACTAAGCGCCATATATACCTGAGAAACTTTTTTATAAAAATCTTTTTCAATATTTCTATCAAGCTTTACAGGATTAAACGTCTTCTGTTTTCCCGCTTTTACCGGCTTTCTCAAATTAAAATATCTATTAGCTAATTTTTCTACTTTATCTTTAGAAATATCACCCACAACCACAAGAGTCATATTTTTAGGATGATAAAAATGGTTGTAATAATCAAATAGTGTATTTTGATTAAATGACTCGATGTTTTCTTCGGTTCCAATAACTTCCATTGAATATGTCGTACCTTTGTATAAATAATTTGATAAGGCTACCCACATATCATAAGTAGGAGAATCATACTTTCTTCTAATCTCCTGGATAACTACGGGCTTCTCCTTTTCTATCTCATCAGGTAAAAATTTTGCTTTAAAAACCATCTCACTAATCACATCAAATGCCAACTCCGCATTTTTTGAAGGAATTGTAATATAATAAAATGTATAATCTTTACTTGTAGCAGCATTCATCAATCCACCATGAGATTCAACTATCTCATCAATTTGCGATGGTTTATATTTTTCAGTCCCTTTAAAAACCATATGTTCCAAAAAATGTGCAATGCCGTTATTATCTTTGTATTCATTTCTCGAACCTGTTTTCATCCATAATTGCACAGACACAATTTTTATATCCTTCATATATTTGTAAGCTACAGTAACACCGTTTTGTAATTTAAAAATATCAACAGCCAAAGCACTCCCTCCATAAATAATCGTAAATATTAAAATATATAAAATATTTTTCATATTTCACCTCTACCAACATCAGAAAACCAATTTTGTTTTATGATAAATATTTTATATATTAGTTCAACAAAAATTTACAATTGTTACTTTTAAATTCTAATTTTATAGAATATAAATATACTATGTGCATTTATGCATTTGCTGTAAACCCAAATAAAAATTATAAATTTATTTTAGTAGGAAACAGAGACGAATTCTACGACCGGAAAGCTTTGCCAGCTCATTTTTGGAAAGAATACCTCAATCTTTTAGCAGGTAAAGATTTAAAAGAACAAGGTACTTGGCTAGGTATCACAAAAACAGGGAAAATCGCCTTTTTAACAAATTACAGAAATCCTACTTTAATAAAACACAATGCACCTTCAAGAGGGTTTATTGTAAAAAATTTTCTAACTTCTGATGTGCCCATTCAAAAATATGCCACTGAACTTTACTCAAGAAAAGATATTTACAACGGTTTCAATCTTGTATTCGGCACTATCAATGACTTATATTATTACTCAAATATCGGTGGATTAAATAAAATTAACGAAGGGACACATACTCTAGGTAATGCCTTTCTCGATACTAAATGGCCTAAATGTAAAAAATTAGAAAATTATCTGAATACGATACTATACTCTGATAAAATAGACTTAAACACCATATTCAACTATTTGGAAGATGAAACTAAAGCAGATGATAGTGAGCTACCAGACACTAAAATTGGCTACGAAAAAGAAAAACTATTATCTTCTATTTTTGTAAAATCAGATACTTACGGAACTATTTTTTCTTATTTCATTTATGTGAATAAAGACAATCAGGTCTTTTTTGCAGAAAAAGACCAACTCTCTAATAAAATTACAACCTATAAATTCACTATAAACAAATATAGCCCCTGAAATCAGGGGCTATTAAAAATCATTTTAAACTTTCACACTCTTGCAATTTAAATTCATTTACAATTTGCTGCAATTTTTTAGCTAACTCTTTCAACATCTCTGCTTGGTTGTGATTTTCTTGAGCAATAGAGGTATTTTCTTGTGCAATCGTAGCAATCTCAGCCATATTATTTAAGATTTCCTGGCTCGTAGCTGATTGCTGATCCACAGCAGATGCCACTGCAGTTATTTTATCAGCCACATCCAAAACACCATTAATAATTTCTTCAAGGCTCATCTTAAGGTTACCCACAAGCATAGAACCTTCTTCTGCCAATCTAGCACCCTTATCCATATGTACTACAGATGATTTTACTTCAGATTGAATTGATTTAATCATTTCGTCTATTTCTCCGGTAGCTTTAGCCGTTCTTTCTGCCAATTTTCTCACTTCATCAGCAACTACCGCAAACCCCCTACCATGTTCACCTGCTCTTGCAGCTTCAATGGCTGCATTGAGGGCAAGCAAATTTGTTTGATCTGCAATATCTGAAATAACCTGTAAAATCTCACCTATTTGTTCAGATGATTTGCCAAGCTCTTTCATCTTTTCGGCAGATGTTATTACCGTCTCAGAAAGATTTGTAATACCCTCCACTGTTTCATCAATTACCTGCCTACCAGTTTCTGCCGCACCCTTTATCCCTTCTATTTCATTACTCACTTCTTCTAGATTCTGAGAAATTTCAGTAATTGTCGCTGTCATCTCTTGCATAGCTACTTCTACAGAAGATATCCTTTCAGCTTGAGTATCGGCACCTGAAGTCATTTGATTACTCGATGCAGCCAGAACCTCAGCTGACTGCCCCACATCCTTAGTTGAAGCATTAACTTCACATAACGCTTTATTCATTTGATCAATCATATTATTTACATTAATTATAATCCTACCAATCTCATTTTTACGCTTCACTGCTAACTTTTGCGTCAAATCCCCTGATGCAATTTTCTGAAACAATCCCTCAAGTTCATCAATTGGATTAATAACATTGATTTTAAACACAAGTCTTAAAACAACTAGTAACACCAAAACAACAATTATACTAACAATGGAAAAATTTAATATAGCTGACTTTACTATATGCCCCAAAAACTCATCTTCATAACTTCCACCAGCAATAATCCAGTCTCTGGGAGCATAATAAGTGTAAGCCACTATTTTATACTTACCTTCCCATTTATAACGAATAACTCCATTTTTATTTTTAATCATTTCTTTAGCAAAATCATATTTATAAACACTTTTCCCTTCAAATTTTTTCGATGGATGTACAACAAGAAGCCCTTTTGAATTCATTATGTAATAATAGCCAGTCTTACCTATTTTTAACGTCTTAATACTTTTCTTAATATCATTTAAAATTTCATCCTGTACTTTATTAGCAATTTCCATTAATTCATTTTCTGGAATTGTTAAAACAATTATCCAATCAAGTTGTGGAAGGTATCTAAAAGCCGCATAAACTTTTGGATGATTCGGATCTGTACTCCTTTCATAAACAATCACCCCATTCTTTTCCTCTAACATTTGATCAATATGTTTTTTCCCTTTCAAATTTGTCCCCTGTTTTGTGGGGTGAACTACCAACGTACCATTAGAATCCAAAGCATATGCATAACCGCTTGTACCGATTCTTGTTTGCAATATCTCTGTAGATAACTGAAATTTAATTACTGTAGGGGTCATCCCCACAGAAGTATATGTAGAATAAAGCTTTGTAATCGTACTTTTTAACGCTTGAGCTCTTTCGGTCAAATCAAATAAAGCATTTTCTTCTATCTCCTCTTTAATTTCTTGTGTTGTCTTGTCTGTAGAGTTTAGAAAATCTTTGATAGTCTTAACTTCAGCAGATAATTGTTCACTAATTTCGTGTGTGAAATGTTCTTTGACATTGTTAATTACAAAATATCCAGTAATGAAAAATCCTAATACAAGAATCAACACCAAAAAAATAAAAATTTTTGTAGATATATTCATATCAGCCCAAAACCTTTTTGAAATCTGCTCTTTTGACATCAATCACCCCATAAACCCACTGTTTATATATTTATTAATCGTTTAATAAATTAAAAAACTTTAGTACTTTTTTTTAATAATGGAAATCCCATTTCTTCTCTTGATTTTAGATATTTTTCAGCACACATTTTGGCAAGATTTCTTACCCTTGCAATATATCCTGTCCTTTCTGTAACAGATATGGCATTTCTTGCATCAAGCAAGTTAAATGTATGACTACACTTAAGACAGTAATCGTAAGCTGGAAGAGGAAGATTTTTCTCAGCTAATCTAATACACTCTTTTTCATACATATTGAATAAAGTAAAGAGCATATCAGTGTCAGCTTCTTCGAAATTGTATTTAGAAAACTCCACTTCATTTCTGTGATATACATCCCCATAGGTTACATTTTCATTCCATTTTAAATCAAATACAGAATCAACCTTTTGAAGATACATTGCAATCCTCTCTAAACCATAAGTAATTTCACCAGAAACAGGATCAAGATCTATCCCACCAGCTTGTTGAAAATAAGTAAACTGAGTAATTTCCATACCATCAAGCCACACTTCCCAACCAAGCCCCCAGGCTCCAAGTGTAGGTGATTCCCAGTCATCTTCTACAAATCTGATATCGTGCTCCAAAGGCTCTATCCCTAAATATCTCAAACTATCAAGATATATTTCCTGAATATTATCGGGAGACGGTTTTAATATTACTTGAAATTGATAATAATGCTGTAATCTATTGGGATTTTCACCATATCTACCATCTGTTGGTCTTCTACTAGGCTCTACATAAGCCACATTCCAAGGCTCAGGTCCAAGACATCTTAAAAATGTAGCAGGATTAAAAGTCCCTGCTCCTACCTCTATATCGTACGGCTGATAAATAATACACCCTCTTTCAGCCCAAAATTGTTGAAGTTTTAAAATTACATCCTGAAAATACATACGACTAACCTCCAAAAAATAATGATAATGCTTACAGAAAATTCATTGAAAAATCAACATAAAATAGAGATACTAACATAATCTCAAAATCCTTTTAAACCATATTAACCTATTTTTGTAACGTTTTTTGCTTCCTTAAAAACCTCCATGAATAGCGATTCAAGGGCAGAATAATACAAAATCTTTCCTCAATATGAAAGACAAAACATTTAACAGTTTCACATATATCATTTTAAAAGTATATCAAAAAGTTGTGTACCTAAACAGAAAAAACTAAGTAACATTAAGAAATAAAAACAAGCAAATAATAATCTGGCGTCACCTCATTTTTTACAAATAATCCTATTGAGGAAATACATTTTTCTCAACTTATTTCAGATTAACTAATTGATAACCATAAAAATAATTCTCCTGCTTATAAAAAATTTGGGTGATATCAAAAGGATAGTAAACTTACTAAAAAAAATAAAATAATGTGAGCCAGTTATATAATAAACTGGCTCACAACTTTAAAATACTTATCTGTTTTTTCTTCTTGCGTTAGCAATAAGAGGAAGTGAATTTAGTTTTATGAAACCTGTAGCATCGGATTGATTATACGCTCCCAAATCATCATCCATAGACACAAGCAGTTGATCGTAAAGAGAGTACTTTGACTCTCTACTTACAATCGTAATATTTCCCTTATACAATTCAACTGTTACTTTACCTGTAACATATTTTTGAGACTCTTCTACAAATGCTCTCAAACAATCCATCTCACTACTAAACCAGTATCCAGCATACACTAAATATGCAAATCTTGGCATCAAAGTATCTTTTAAATTTATCAAACTTCCCTCAAGGGTAAGCCCTTCAAGATCTCTATGAGCAGCCATTAAAATAGTGCCACCAGGGGTTTCATATACTCCTCTTGACTTCATCCCCACAAATCTACTCTCCACTATATCGACTCTACCCACACCATGTTTACCACCTAATTCGTTAAGCTTTTTAAGTAAATTTGCAGCACTTAACCTCTCTCCATTTACCGCAACAGGAACACCCTTTTCAAATTCTATTTCCACTTCCTCAGGTGTTTCAGGTGCATCTTTAGGATCAACAGATAGTTCAAACATATCTTTTGGTGGCCTCATAGCAGGATCTTCCAATATACCGGCCTCAAAGCTTATATGCATCAAGTTTTCATCGGAACTCCAAGGCTTATCCTTGGTAGCCTTTACAGGAATCCCGTATTCAGCAGCAAAATCCATTGCTTCCTGACGTCCCTTAATTTTATTAAAAAATTCAGGTATTCTCCATGGAGCAATCACTTTCAAATCCGGAGCAAGAGCAGCCACTGAAAGCTCAAATCTTACCTGATCATTCCCCTTTCCGGTTGCACCATGTGCTACGAATTTTGCACCTGTTTTCCTTGCTATTTCTACCATCCCTTTTGCAATAACAGGTCTCGCAAGAGATGTTCCAAGCAGATATCTTCCTTCGTATACAGCATTGAATTTTATAGAGGTAAATACAAAGTCTCTAACAAACTCCTCTTTCAAATCAAGAATGTAAAACTCTTTAGCTCCAGATTTGTATGCTTTTTCCTCTAGAGCTTCCAAATCATCTCTTTGTCCCAAATCAGCAACATAAGCTACTACATCATACCCTTGCAAATCCAACCATTTCAAAATAACTGATGTATCAAGCCCTCCTGAATACGCTAAAACAACCTTATCTCTACTCATTCTATAATTCCTCCTTTAACTATTATACTTAGCCATTTTTAGGCATTATTATCAAACTGCTCAAATAACCACTTCATAATAGCTTTTTGGGCATGTAATCTATTCTCTGCTTCATCAAAAACTATTGAAAACTCAGACTCAAAGACATCTTCCGTAACTTCTTCACCCAGATGAGCAGGTAAACAGTGCATAAAATATGTTTTTTTACCCGTTGCAGCCATTAAATCCGAATTAACCTGGTATTTCATAAAAACTTTTTTACGCTCTTCAGCCTCATCTTCAAACCCCATACTTGCCCATACATCGGTATATATGAAATCAGCATTTTTTACTGCTTCATAAGGGTCAAAGGTTATCTCAACGATAGAACCTGTTTCGCTAGCTATTTCTTTTGCTTTAGCCACAACTTCCGATAAGCATTGATACTGCTCTGGTGTTGCAATAGATATATCAATACCAAATTTCGCACAGCCAAGCATTAATGAATGGGCCATATTATTACCGTCCCCTACATAAGCCAACTTAACTTTCTCATATTTACCCATTTTTTCATAAATAGTCATAATATCAGCCATCACCTGGCATGGATGAAATTCATTTGTTAATCCGTTTATAACAGGGACAGAAGCATATTTTGCAAACTCCTCTATCCTGCTATGCTCAAAAGTCCTTATCATCACCATATCTACATATCTTGATAGTGTCCTTGCAGTATCTTTAACACTTTCGCCTCTGCCAAGTTGAATATCGTTTTTACTTAAAAACAGAGGATATCCTCCCATTTCCACTACACCAACTTCAAAAGAAACTCTTGTCCTCGTAGAAGATTTTTCAAAGATTAAAGCAACTTTTTTATTTTCAATATATCTTCTAAAAATTCCATTTTTTCGTTCTTCTTTTAATCTCAAAGCATCAGAAATAATATTTTTCAATTCTTCTGAGCTAAAATCCATTAATGTCAAAAAATCTCTTTTCACTTTTACCCCCACAATCTTTCTACAACTCTTTTTAGTTTATCAATACACTCATCAATTTCTTCATAACTTACAATTAATGAAGGATACAACCTAACAACATTATCACCAGCAGGAACACAAAGTAAATATACCTTATAACATTCATTTATAAAATCAGTATTACTTACACCCTTTAAAGAAACTCCAAGCAATAGTCCTTCACCTCTTACTTCACCTTTATTATAAAATAACTCCTTTAATTTTAATCTAAAATAAGCACCTTTTTTCTTAACATTTTCTAATAATTCATCATCAACAAGTTCTAAGACTTTTTTTCCTACAGCACAAGCCAAATAATTCCCACCAAAGGTCGAAGCATGGGTCCCAGGAGTAAAATATTCTGCAAACCTTTCCTTTGCTATCATTGCACCAATAGGAACACCATTTCCAAGCCCTTTTGCAAGTGTCATAACATCTGGTTCAACACCATATAATTGATAAGCAAATAAATAACCTGTTCTCCCTATACCTGTTTGCACCTCATCAAAAATTAACAACATATCCATCTTATCACACAATTCTCTCACTTTTTGTAAATAAGCCCTATTTGCAGCTATAAGACCACCCTCACCCTGAATTGGCTCTAACATCACAGCCACGACATCTTCATTTTTAACAACCTCATAAAGAGCATCATAATCATTAAAAGGAACAGACACAAAAAAATCCAGTATTGGTTCAAAACCTTTTTTTACTTTATCCTGCCCTGTAGCAGAAAGTGCAGCAAATGTACGCCCATGAAAAGAATTTATCATTGTAACAATCTTGTATTTTACGCCATCATATTTTTTATTCCCATAGATTCTTGCAAGTTTTATAGCTGCCTCATTGGCTTCTGCTCCTGAATTACAAAAAAATACTTTACCACCGAAACTTCTTTTAGAAATCAGCTCTGCTAGTTCTTCCTGAACCGGTATTCTATAAAGATTTGATGTATGTAACAATTTCTTTGCTTGCTCACAAATAACTTTACTAATCTCACTGTTTCCATGTCCAAGATTTGTAACGGCTATACCTGAAGCAAAATCAAGGTATTTATTTCCTTTTTTATCAAAAAGATATGAACCTTCACCTTTCACAAATTCAAGTTCGTACCTGTTATAAGTGTTCATTACGTAGCTCATCTAACACCTCCAGCAAAACCTATATAATATAAAAGGTGAAAATTATAAAGTTTTTTATGTTAACCATTAAATGTTTTTTCAAATAATTGTTGAATTAATAATTTAATTTGCTAGAATCCCGAAATGAGCAATTGGAAAGAGGTATAAATGGTTGCTGAAAATATAGTTTTTTACAGTACAGAAGAAATAATAAATAAATTCATAAACGATTTAAGGTTTGAGCTAATTTATAAAGAAAGTCTCTTCCTGTTAGAAATTAAAAACACTACCTTTCTACCAACTCTTAATTCTTTTAAAATACTCAATTCTTCAGCCATTACTGGGATAAAAACCATAGCCTTTTACCATAAAATACCTAACATTAACGAAATTCATTTAATAAAAAGCCCATTTATAATTATTTCTAGAAAGCTTCCTGATACTATTCAGTTACCCACTATATTTATTAAAAGAATTAATTTATTAACAAAACATTTAATGCTTGCTTACAAATTGTCAGCAGAAACAAAGCTCCCTGTCAATGTAGTAATATCTCCCTCTATTTTAAACAACATCACTAAAGAGACTGAAATAGAACCAGAACACACAGTTATCAAACCTTACTTAACTATGAATAATTTGGAGTTACCAAATAGAGAAGAACTTTTGGAGCACTTTCAACTAGCAGAAACCATATTGAACCAAGAATTTAAAAATCATGGAATCTCAGATACTGTCTCATTTTACAATCATAATTTTGAATTTTTACCTTATTTGATACCTCATATAAAAAATAATTATCTAATAAATCTTGAAAATCTGAAAAATATCCACATCTTTCAAAACGAACTACAATTTTTTGAAAACTTGATACATAGTTTTGGTCTTAAAATTCATTTTAATATATTATCAACTAATAGAGAAGTAACTGTAAAACAATACTTTTGCCCAGGTTGCCCCTTTGTCAGTATTAAGGAATTGCTAAACAACGATTTATTTGTATTTAGCAGCATCAGATGTGACGTAATATATGACGTTTTTAATCTGAAACATTTATCATTTTCAGAATATTATGGGCTTACTTTAAAACCTCTGCAAAAAGATACACTCTTTATAGGAAACATTTCTGAAATAAACCATAACCTTGTTAACAGTCTAAAACCACATCAAAGAGTAATTCTTTTTCAAGACACGAATGATGATATTTGTGTATCAATACCAAAAATTAAAAAATTAAAAAAATTACCTTCATCCAGCTTTATTTTTCCCTATTCATGCGAAAATATCCCAAAGCAAAAATCTTTAACCATCAAAGAGAAAAAATGTAAATGTCTTTTATCAAACAAACCACCAGTATGTATAGAAAAATCGAGTTGTCCTGCATTGTTTGAAAAAGACAACAAAAAAATATCCATTAATGATTCACTTTGTGTTGGATGTGCATACTGTAAATCTTTTTGTCCATATGGAGCGATAAAATGAATGTTATAATAACTTTTTATTACCTAAACAAAAATCTTTTTTCAGAAATTTTACCAATCTTGATTGAAACATTTGAAAATGCGGATTATCTTATTGAAACTTACGGACTAAACAATACAACCCCTTCTTTACCTCACTCTTTTTCATTAAAATTACAAGGAAGTAATAAGAAAGAATTTAAATCTTTCATAATTGATATGGATAACACATTAACAGATAACACATTAAATCCATCGACTTTAAAAATAAATCTACTTAATAACAACTTACACTATTGGAGTATAGCCGGTAGTTTAGTAAAATCGTTCCCAGATGCATCACCTGCTTTTTTTACAGGTTATCTTACAGATAAAAATAAAAAAGACGAACTGTTACTTTTTAATAGTTCAAAACCTCTTTCAAGCCTAATGAAACTTCATCAAATATAATTGCCTGAAACTTGTATATATCAATATCACTCTTTTTCCACTCATCAAATGGTAATCCAGCTTTCATACATGTATATGATAAAAATTCATATTTATCCCATCCATGTTGCACTGCCACCTGTGGTAACAAAACACCTCTAAAAAAACCTTTAACAACATAAAGTCCGTCTTTTCCTACAACAATTTCTTCAATATCTCTTACTCTTTGCATCGGGGTCAAAACAGAAATTTCTATATCAATCTTTTCAAGCTCATCCCGTCTTAAAGGTGCAAATCTGGGATCGCTAAAAGCAGCCTCTATCGCCATATCCCTAACGTTGAAAACAATATTTATGTCATTTCTAAAATTACCTATACAACCCCTTAAATTCTTATTTTCATCATGTAAAGACACAAAACAGCCTGACTGAAAATTTAATTCATCAGGGATATCTTTAGGCTCAAAAAGTTTTCCTTTAAACTTCTCTTCAATACTCTTTCTTGCTACCATTAATAAATATTTTTTTGATTCTTCACTCAAACTATTCATAACAAACCTCCTGTGGAAAACCTGTTGAGTTTTAACAATATATTTTCTCCTAAACAATAAGAAGTTACATTTTTGCGTTTTTTTAATTTATATATCAGATAGTTACATATTTTACCTTAAAATTCAATATTAAATTGTCAATATTTTTTTATTAAGAAGATATTGTGGAATCTTTGTGTATAAAGCAAGATATTTTTTTATACAACTTCCTAATTTCCATCCATTTCTTTACTCGATGAATTTTTAGTCAAAAGACAAACCTGGTTTTTTCCTTTATTTTTTGCTTGATACATAGCCTTATCTACCATATCTAAAAGTTCATAAATTTTTTCAGAACTTTCAGGATAACCCACAGCCCCAATACTCACTGTAATATTAAAACTTTTCCCTTTATCTGTAAAAATCGGTTTCATAGCAATTGTTTCCTTTAGTCTTTCAGCTAGTTTCATCCCATTCTCTATGGGAGTTTCCACAAGGCATATCATGAATTCATCACCGCCATATCTGCAAGCAAAATCTGTTCTTCTTATGTTTTTCTTTATCTCTTCAGCAATAAAAAGAATAACATATGTTCCATATTTATGCCCATATGTATCGTTTATCCTTTTCAGATCATCAGAATCTAGCATCATAAGTGTAAAATTCTTATTATACCTTACAGACCTATAATATTCGTCTTCAAACTTTTTAAAGAACCCTTTTTGATTTAATAAACCTGTCAAATCATCAGTAATAGATAATTCATTTATTTTATCCAATAAACTTAATATTAAAAACCTTGCAGTCAGAGCAGATACAATCAATGAAATATAAATAAAACTGAAATCCGAAAGAAGAGGAACATTCAAAAACAATAAGTCAAACCCATATAATCCAAAAACAAACAAAAGCTTTAGATAATAAAATTTTGACTGAAAAAACAAAAACACAACAGCTAAACATTGTAAATACAGAAATGTACTCTTTGAAAAATATGATAAAAATCCCAACAGTATAACAAATATTATGTGGAATATATATTCATCATCCTCATCAATGTACTGTATTGCAACAATACAGAACAATAAATATAGTGTAGTAATTATTATCTGCTTATTATTTACATTATTACTCACTTCAAATATTAAGATAAAAACTGTAAATAATAAGAATAAAATATTTCTACGCACATAATTAATCATAATTAATTTTTACCACATCCATACAAAAAAATAAATCGAATATAACACCACTTTTAAAAACCCATCTTTTAAACATCGTTTTAATTTCTTCAATACATACTTACTCAACCCATAAAATTATCATTTCCCATAGTTATTATCGAATAACCTTATATGTATATTGTATACAATTCAATTGACAAACAGAAATAATTATGTTAGGTTTATGCTAAATTTAACATCGTTTGTATCTTAAAATAAAAAAGGGGTGTAAGATGCCAAGAAAAGATCTGTATGTGTATCCCAAAAAAGTCTCTTATCGTAAACACACCGGAATGGTAGCATGGTTGCTACACAGAATAACCGGTGTAATCTTAGGTCTTTACCTAATTTTCCATATTCTCGGCAAAGCAGGTGTAGCTGAGTGGTTTACCAGCATTACTGCAAATGCCGGAGTAAGAGCTGTTGTATTTTTAACATTTATCTATCATGCCTTTAACGGTTTTAGAATTGTTCTGATCGACTTTGGAAATGGAGCAGAAAAGGGTGTTTTTGCAAAACAGTTTATGGTGGTTATTTTCTTAGTAATAGTAGTATTCATCATAGGCGCTATACCTATATTTTCATAAGGAGGATTTGGTATGAAATATTATAAGTTCATGGGTTCAAGTGACAGAGGTGTTTTTGAATGGTTAATGCAAAGGATATCCGGTGTTATCCTTATCCTTGTTATCTTTATACACTTCTTCTCTATGATTAAAAGCGGTGAGTGGGGGCTTAAAAAAATCGTTCTCGGACCTCTTTTTGCATTTGGTATTTTCCACACTTTGAATGGTTTCAAAATGATTACAGATGATTACGTTTCAAGCCCTATTTGGAGAGCTATAATTCTTGCTATCTATTGGATAGTTGGTATTACTTTGGCCATTCTCGCTTTAAGTGTTGTTGCATCTTTATAAAAAATTTTATGTGAGGGGTAAAAGATATGTCTGTGAAAGTAGAATATCATAAGTTTGATGTTGTAATAGTTGGTGCAGGTGGTGCAGGTCTTAACGCTGCACAAGTTGCTTCCCAATATTGTAGAACTGCAGTTATTTCAGAAGTATATCCAACAAGAAGCCATACAATTTCAGCTCAGGGTGGTATTTCTGCTGCCCTTGGTAACTTAGAAGAAGATCATTGGCATTGGCATATGTTTGACACGGTTAAAGGTTCAGATTATCTTGCTGACCAAGACGCATGTGAATATATGACCAAGTTAGCTCCAGAAATGATCATAGAACTTGAGCACATCGGTCTTCCATTCAGTAGGACACCTGAAGGTAAAATTGCTCAAAGACCTTTTGGTGGTCATACTGCTGAATTTGGTAAAAGACCAGTTAAAAGAGCATGCTACGCTGCAGACCGTACAGGTCATGCTATGCTTCAAACTTTATATGAAAAATCTATAGCTCAAGGTACACATTTCTTCAGTGAATTTTATGCTCTTGAGCTTTTGACTAATGAAGGTGCTGTAAATGGTGTCCTTTGCTGGGATATCCAAAATGGAGGATTTCACATTTTCCATGCTAAAGCTATAGTATTCGCTACTGGAGGTAGTTGTAGAGTTTATAAAACAAATTCAAATGCTCATATAAACACTGGTGATGGTTTAGCTCTTGCTATGAGAGCTGGATTCACATGGAGTGATGCAGAATTTGTTCAGTTCCATCCAACAGGCATTTACGGAGCAGGAAACCTTATCACAGAAGGTGTACGTGGTGAAGGTGGATATCTTTTAAACGCAAATGGCGAAAGATTCATGGAAAAATATGCACCAACAATTAAAGATCTTGCTCCAAGAGACATTGTATCTCGTTCTATGATGAGAGAAATATTAGCTGGACGTGGTGTTGGACCTAAAAAAGATCATATTTTATTAAAAATAGACCATATAGGCGCTGATGCCATTATGGAAAAATTACCAGGTATTCATGAACTAGCTCTTGTATTTGCTGGTGTTGACTGTACAAAAGAACCAATTCCTGTTGTTCCAACAGCTCACTATCAAAACGGTGGTATCCCAACTAATTACTTAACACAAGTTGTTCTTGGAACCATGGATAAACCTGAAGAAACTGTTCCAGGATTTTTTGCAGCTGGTGAATGTGCTGCTGCTTCTGTACATGGTGCAAACAGATTGGGTACAAACTCACTTCTTGACCTTGTAGTATTTGGTAGAACTGCTGGAGAACAAGCTGCAAAATGGGCTAAAGAAAACCCACTTGTACCACTCAAAGAAAACGCTGGTGACTTTGGCGTTAAACTTCTACAAAAATTTGCTAATGCAAACGGAAAATATACATTTGGACCTATTTACGATGAATTAATTGAAACTATGCAAATGAATGTTAGTGTGTTTAGAACAGAAGAATCACTTACAAAAGCAATCGAAAAAATTGAAGAATTACAGAATAAAATGGATGATTTTAAAGTAAATGATAAATCTAACATTTACAACCTTGAA
The DNA here is from genome assembly GCF_008362905.1 of Deferribacter autotrophicus. Classification (NCBI taxonomy): domain Bacteria; kingdom Pseudomonadati; phylum Deferribacterota; class Deferribacteres; order Deferribacterales; family Deferribacteraceae; genus Deferribacter; species Deferribacter autotrophicus. The sequence continues at coordinate 17,288 of NZ_VFJB01000005.1, read as the reverse complement.
TTAATTGAGGCTCTTGAACTTAACAATATGCTTCTTGTTGCTAAAGCTATAGCAAAAGCTGCATTAGAAAGAAAAGAATCTCGTGGTGGTCATTATAGAGATGACTATCCAGATAGAGACGATGAAAACTTCCTTAAACATACAGAGGTTTATTCTGATCCTGAAGGTCGTGATGTTGAAATTAAATACCGTCCAGTAAGGATGAAACCATTAACAGTGGATCCATTCCCACCAAAACCAAGAGTATATTAATAGGGGGCGATGATTATGAGCAAATATGTAACCTTTGAAATATTTAGATACGACCCTGAAAAAGATAAAGAACCATATTACAAAAGTTATAAAGTTGAAATACGTAGACCAGGAATGCTTATCCTTGAAGGTCTCAACCAGATTAAATGGGAACAAGACCCTACATTAGCATTCAGAAGATCCTGTAGAGAAGGTGTTTGTGGTTCTGATGGTATTAATGTTAACGGTGTTAATATGCTTTCATGTATTACTAAGATTGAAGATCTTGGTTCAGACCATCTTGTAATCCAACCTTTGCCAGGTATGCCTGTTATGAGAGACCTTGTTGTAGATGTAACTGACTTCTTTAATAAATTTATCACTGTAAAACCTTATTTAATCAGAAAATCTCCAACACCTGATAAAGAATATTATCAATCACCTGAAGATAGGAAAAAACTTGACGGACTTTATGAATGTATCCTTTGCGGTTGTTGTTCATCATCATGTCCGTCTTATTGGGCAGATAAAGACTACCTCGGTCCAAATGCGTTCTTAAGAGCTTGGAGATATTTAGCTGACTCAAGGGATGAAGGTGCTGATGAAAGATTGCCAATCTTAAATGATAAGCATGGTGTATGGAGATGTCATACAATCTACAACTGCGTTGAGGCATGTCCAAAAGAACTTAATCCAACAAAAGCTATTGTCGAAATCAGAAGAATGTTAATGAATAGAAACTATTAAAAAAGCGGGCTTTAAGCCCGCTTTTTTTTATTCACTTTTAATTTTATTTTTAATCTTTAAAATTCTATTATTCTCAAAAGCAAAGTTTTCAATATCTGTTAAGAATCTTCCTGGATATTTATTAGAATAATATTCAGCAGGTTTGATTCCAAAAATTACATCAAACAAATCGTTATCATAGATCTTTTCTAAAAAGATATTAAATTCTTTTATCTCATCCAATGTATAATTTTTAGGAACAAATTCTTGCACAAACTCTTTTAACAATAATTCATTCTCAAGCATAGCTCTTCGAGATGCTAAAAAGATACACTTTTTATATTCCACACTGTTTTTAATATCCATATTTCTCCTCATAAAAAAAAAGCCCGGATACTTAGTTCTCACTGAAAAAGTGAGAACTAAGTATTAGTAATGAATTTCTGTTTTTAAAATAATTTTCCATCAAAAAGTTAAATAACAATACTTCACATCTAAAACTGCAAATATGGTAATTTGATTTTATTTCATCCCCAAAATTAGTTTTCGTATGAAAACTAATTTACCAAAATAATAATCTCTATTTTTATCCTCTTTTCAGGAATTTAAAGGGGGTTTACCCCCTTTAAGTCCGAAGGATTTTCTTTAAAAAAATAGTGATAAATAATTTATTATAAATTAGTTGCCACTTTTTCAGTGGCAACTAATTACCGGGCTACTTTTTATAAAACAGCTTTAGCTATCTCTCGTCCAGCAGCAAGAGCCTTTTTATTTAGCTCTTCAGTACCTTTTGGTACCTTACTTAAAACTGCTTTTTCAAGAGATTCAAAAGATACAATATTAGAAATTTCATTTAGAGCACCCAATGTTACGATGTTAGCCACAAGAGATTTACCTACTTTTTCTGCAGCTGTCTTAATTATTGGCAAAGTATATACTTTAAAGTTACCTTCTGGAGGATTTTTAACCATAAGCTCATCAATAATTACAATGCCACCTTCCTTCACTGCTGATGAAAATTTATCAGCAGCCTCTTGAGTCAGAGCAACAAGGATATCAGCATCAATAACTTTTACATAATTAATCTCTTCTTCACTAATAACAACTTCAGCCCTTGCTGCACCACCTCTTGCCTCAGGACCGTAAGACTTTGTTTGAACAGCATTTTTACCATCATATACAGCAGCAATCCCTAGGATTGCGCCAGAGGTAATCATACCCTGTCCACCAGATCCACTTAATCTTATGTCTATTCTTGCCATTGTTACTCTCCTTTATTTAATCCAACTGTAGCATCATAGCTTTCAACATATTCTGGTTTCTCTTCTTTATGAAGTACACCGATTACAAGTTTATCTGCTAACTCTTCAGGACTCATCTTATCAGCTTTAGCCTTTTGAACAGCCTTATCCTTCATCCACAATAACATAGAAGTAGGAGATTTAAATTTATTTTTCCTACCAAATCCTGTTGGACAAGCATTGATTATTTCTACCACACTCAATCCTTTATGCAAAAGTGCTTCTTTAATCATCTTTTCGCAATGAGTCGCATGGTAAGCAGTACTTCTAGCAACAAAAGATGCTCCAGCACCAATTGCAAGATTTACAACATCAAAATTGTTTTCTGGCATACCGTATGGTGCAGTAGTAGCCCATGCTCCCTTTGGAGTTGTTGGTGAATACTGAGCACCTGTCATACCGTAGATATTGTTATTGAACACTAATACAGTGATATCAATGTTTCTTCTACAAGCATGGATAAAATGGTTACCACCAATGGCAGTCATATCTCCATCGCCACCAAGCGCTATAACTTTCAATTTAGGATTGGCAATCTTAACACCCGTTGCAAAAGCAATGGAACGACCATGAGTTGTATGTAAGGTATTGAAATCTACATAACCTGGTAATCTACTACAACAACCAATCCCTGATGCAACAACTATTTCATTTTTATCCCAACCAAGGCTGTCAATTGCCCTGATAAATGATTTTAAAACAATACCATAAGTACAACCGGGACACCATATATGAGGAAGCTTCTCATTTCTTAAAAATCTACTGTAATCGTAAGCCATTTAAGCAAACCTCCTAATTTTCTCTAAGATCTCAGAAGGCAATATTGGATCAAGCATTAAGCTGTACAAGCCTTCCACTTCACAACGACCTTTAGCAACCCTTTCAACCTCAAATTTCATCTGTCCAAGGTTCATTTCAGGAACTACAATACCTTTAACATTATTAGCACTAATAAGTTTATCAAGGTGCTTATCTGGGAATGGCCAAATAGTAAGCGGTCTTACAAGTCCTACTTTAATACCTTGCTCTCTTGCTTGAAGAACAGCATCCTTAGCAGATCTTGCAGTCACACCAATTGCAAAAACAAGAATATCTGCATCATCGCAGTAAAATTCTTCAACCTTAACTATATCATCATAATTTTTCTCTAATTTTTCGATCAATCTTTTTGTATTTTTTGTATGAAGCACAGGATCATTAGTTGGAAAACCTGTTTCATCGTGATGCAAACCAGTTACATGATATCTGTATCCGGAACCAAATGCAGGCATTGGGTTAATATCTTTATCCATATCATAAGGCAAATATTCTTCTGGTGGACAATCAGGCTGAAGTCTGTCAATAACTTCAAGCTCACCAGGTTCAGGAATAACAAGGGATTCCATCATCTGCCCAATAATAGCATCTGTAAGAACCAGCACTGGACATCTGTATTTTTCAGCCAAATTAAAAGCTCTAACTGTCTCATTAAATTGCTCTTGTACTGATGCAGGAGTTACAGCAATTATTGGGTGATCACCATGTGTCCCCCACTTTGCCTGCATAACATCAGACTGGCTTGGACCAGTAGGCATACCTGTGGATGGACCTCCTCTCATTACATCCACAATAACAACAGGAATTTCACAAAGTGCTGCAAAACCAAGGTTCTCCTGTTTTAATGAAAAACCAGGACCACTTGTAGCAGTCAAAGCCTTAGCACCTGCAAGGGAAGCACCAATTACAGATGCCATCGCTGCAATTTCATCTTCCATCTGTATAAATCTACCACCTACCTGTGGTAATCTCTCAGCCATTCTTTCTGCAATTTCTGTTGAAGGTGTAATGGGATAACCACCATAGAAACGGCAACCAGCATACAATGCACCTTCAGCTACAGCATGATTACCCATCATAAATTGTACATTTTTAGCCACTTTTAAAGCCTCCTAAGTTATTCTTCTTTCTTATAAACGACGATTGCAAAATCTGGACATCTTAATTCACACTGCATACAAGCAATACATTTATCAAGATCTTTCACAGCAACCTTAAAATCTTTCATTTCTAAGCAACCTGTAGGACAAAGCTCAACACAAATCTCACAACCTTTGCACCATTTAGTATTGATTTCTATTCTTTCAGCTTTTGCCATTTACCTCTCCTTGTTCTAATTACTTAAAACTTTAGCAACAGTTTCACCTATTTCAGCAGGGCTCACTACAACATGAACACCTGCTTCACTCAATGCGTCCATCTTCTCTTTAGCTGTACCTTTGCTACCAGAAATGATAGCACCGGCATGCCCCATTCTCTTACCTTTTGGAGCAGTCTGACCAGCGATAAACGCTACAACAGGTTTTGTAATATTTTCTTTGATATATTTAGCAGCTTGAATTTCAAGATCGCCACCAATCTCACCAATCATTACAATAGCTTTAGTTTCTGGATCTTCTTCAAACATCTGAAGCAACTCTTTATAACTTAGACCAATAATAGGATCACCACCGATACCAACAGCGGTAGAAATTCCTAATCCTTTCTTTACAATTTGATTACTTGCTTCATATGTAAGAGTACCAGATTTAGAAATAAGTCCTACTGGACCTTTCTTGAAAATAAACCCAGGCATAATGCCTATTTTACACTCTTCAGGGGTAATAATTCCAGGACAGTTAGGACCAATCATTTTCACATTTCTATGTTTCAAATATTCTTTTGCATACATCATATCTTTAACAGGCGTACCTTCAGTAATTGCAACAATTAGCTCAATTCCAGCATCAGCTGCTTCCATTATTGCATCAGCTACAAATGCCGGTGGCACAAACACAAGTGATACGGTTGCACCAGTTGCTTTAACTGCTTCTTCAACTGTATTAAATACTGGAACTCCCAAATGAGTAATACCGCCTTTACCAGGAGTAACTCCCCCAACAATCTGAGTACCATATGCCATACATTGCTCAGCGTGGAAAGATCCCTCTTTACCTGTAATCCCCTGAACGATAACTTTTGTATCTTTATTTACTAATATGCTCATGCCAACCCCCTTTCTGCTGCTTCAACAGCTTTTTTAGCACCATCTTTAAGGTCTGTAGCAGGTATAAGCTGCTTAATACCGGAATTCTTGAGGATTTCAGCAGCCTCTTCAGCATTTGTCCCATCTAATCTAACAACAACAGGCACATCTACTTTAGTAACTTTTGTTGCTTCAATAATACCGTTAGCAACTCTGTCACATCTTACTATTCCACCGAAAATATTCACAAAAATGGATTTAACATTTGGATCTCTCAAAATTAATTCAAAACCTTTTGCTACAGTTTCAGCACTAGCGCCACCACCTACATCAAGGAAGTTTGCAGGCTGACCACCTTCATGTTTAATAATATCCATTGTAGCCATAGCAAGTCCAGCACCATTCACCATACAACCAACGTTACCATCCAACTTCACATAGCTTAAACCGTATTTTGCAGCTTCTATTTCAGTAGGTTCTTCTTCAGTCAAATCTCTCATAGCAAGAATTTCAGGCTGTCTGTAAAGCGCGTTATCATCAAACCCCATTTTAGCATCAAGTGCGATAAATTTACCTTCTTTTGTCAATACAAGTGGATTTATTTCAATTAAGTTAGCATCATAGTCCATATACACATTGTAAATAGCTTGAGCAAAACTGATAAACTTGTTCACCAATTCCCTTGGTAATCCAAGACCAAACGCAAGTTTTCTACCGTGAAATCCTTGGAAACCTATTGTAGGATTAATAGCTACTTTTATAATCTTTTCAGGACTTCTTGCAGCAACCTCTTCAATTTCAACACCACCCTCAGCAGAAGCCATCATAACGGGCATCTCAAGAGACCTATCTAAAACCATTCCTAAATAGAACTCCTTTTCAATATTGACCCCTTCTTCAATATATACTCTATGAACAATCTTCCCTTCAGGACCAGTTTGATGAGTAACAAGCTTATTTCCGAGCATCTGTTTTGCAATAAGCCCAACTTCTTCAGTGGATTTTGCAAGTTTGACACCACCAGCTTTTCCTCTTCCACCTGCATGAATCTGAGCCTTTACAACCCAGATGTCCAAATCTCCTCCTAGCTGTTGAGCAGCCTTAACGGCATTCTCAGGCTTGAATGCCACAAAACCTCTTGGGGTTGGTACACCGTATTTTCTGAAAATTTCTTTGGCTTGGTGCTCATGAATATTCATAGCTCACCTTCCTTTGTTTTTTTTTATCGAACGGTTGTTCAGTAATACTCCCCTCCACCTTATTTTTCAAGCATTTTTTTAAGGTGAGCTATTTTTAAAACGGGGTGTTAAACACCCCGTAATCTTATAAGAAACCAAGCCTTTTCATATCCTCAATAAGTTTCTTAACAGCGTTCACAGAGTTATCGAGCATTGCCTGCTCTTCATCATTAAGGGATAGCTCTATAACCTTTTCCACACCATTTGCACCCAATATAACTGGCACACCAAGATACATACCATTCACACCATACTCACCGTCTAACCATGCACAAACAGGAAGAACTCTCTTCTGATCTCTAAGAACCGCTTCAGCCATAGCAATGGCACTTGATGCAGGAGAGTAGAAAGCAGAACCTTTCTTAAGAAGTGCTACTACTTCACCGCCAGCCTTCCTTGTCCTTTCAACGATTGCATCCATTACTTCTTTAGCTTTTGCAGCATCACCATATTTTCTTTCAAGAAGTTCCATTACAGGAATACCATTTACATTTGCATATCTTACAAGTGGAACCATTGTATCACCATGGCCACCAAGAACCAATGCATTGATATCCTTCACTGATACCCCAAGCTCCCACGCGATGAATGAAGCAAAACGTGATGAGTCAAGAACACCAGCCTGACCGTATACCCTATTGTGAGGAAAACCTGTTACTTCTCTCATCAATGTTACCATTGCATCAAGAGGGTTTGAAATAACGATTACATGTGAATCTGGTGCATACTGCTTGATATTTTCAGCAACAGTTTTGATAATATTTGCATTTGTTGTGAGCAAATCATCTCTGCTCATTCCTGGCTTTCTTGGAAGACCAGCAGTAACAATACAAATATCTGCACCTTCGATATCTTTATAATCGTTAGTACCTTTAACCTCTACATCAAAACCATCAACTCTAGAAGCTTCAGCGATATCAAGACATTTACCTTGAGGCATATCTTCAACGATGTCATACATTACAACATCGCCAAGTTCTCTTAAAGCACAAAGTTGAGCCAAAACACCACCAATCTGACCACCACCTATTAATGCTATCTTTGGTCTTTTAAATGTTGCCATATAAGCCCCCTTTTAAATTTTATTTCGGCATAAAGCCGTTTATATACAATACAACCGGGCGTTTATACCCGGTTAATATTTCTATAGATTATCAATAATTTCATTAAATGTTGCACTTGGTCTCATTGCTGCAGAAATTTTTTCTTTATCTGGATGATAATATCCTCCAATATCTAAAGGCTTTCCTTCAGCATCCATAATTTCTCTAAGAATCTTTTCCTCATTATCTTTCATAGCTTTAGCAACTTTTGTAAAAACTTCCTTTAATTCAGCATCTTCATTCTGCTCTGCCAAAGCTTCAGCCCAATACATAGCAAAATAGAAGTGCTCACCTCTGTTATCTAACTGTCCAACCTTTCTACCAGGCCATTTCTGATTTTCAAGAAGAGTACCAACCGCCTTATCTATAGCATCAGCCATTACCTTTGCCTTGCTATTTTTATACTGGTTATAAATATGCTCTAAAGAAGCACCAAGAGCTGTAAATTCACCAAGAGAATCCCATCTTAAATGTCCTTCTTTTAAAAACTGCTGAACATGTTTTGGAGCAGAACCACCAGCACCAGTTTCAAACAATCCTCCACCTGCAAGAAGAGGAACGATTGAAAGCATCTTAGCACTGGTACCAAGCTCTAAGATTGGGAATAGGTCTGTAAGATAATCTCTCAATACATTACCAGTAACAGAAATAGTATTAAGCCCTTTTCTAACTCTCTCAAGAGTAAATTTCATCGCTTCTCTTGGTGGCATAATATGATACTCTATATCGCTCAAATCATATTCTTTAAGATACTCTTCTACCTTCTTTATAAGCTGGGCGTCATGAGCTCTATTCTTATCAAGCCAGAACACAATCGGCTCTCCGCTTAACTTGGCTCTATTTACTGCAAGTTTTACCCAGTCTTTAATTGCAACATCTTTAGTCTGACAAGCTCTCCAAATATCACCTTTCTCAACCTGATGTTCAAAAAGAACATTGCCATTAGCATCAACAACTCTCATGGTCCCATCATCTGGAGCAATGAAAGTTTTATCATGAGACCCATACTCTTCGGCTTTCATAGCCATTAAACCGACATTAGAAACACTTCCCATTGTAGATCTGTCAAAAGCACCATTCTTCTTACAATCTTCAATCACTTCAGCATACATTGTAGCATAGCATCTGTCAGGGATCATAGCTTTTGTATCATGCAACTGCCCATCAGGACCCCACATTTTACCACCGTCTCTAACAACCACAGGCATAGATGCGTCAATAATAATGTCATTAGGTACATGAAGGTTTGTAATTCCTCTATCTGAATCAACCATAGCAAGAGCAGGATTTTTCTTATAAACATCCTGAATAGCATCTTCTATCTCTTTTCTCTTGTCATCAGGAAGCTTTTGTAGTTTCTTATACACATCGCTTAATCCATTGTTAGGATTAACACCTATTTCTTCAAAAACATCAGCATACTTTTCAAAAACATCTTTAAAATAAACAGTAACTGCATGACCGAAAAGCACCGGGTCGGAAACTTTCATCATTGTAGCTTTCAGGTGAAGAGATAAAAGAACATCTTTTTCTTTTGCATCCTTTATTTGCTCTTCATAAAATTCACGCAGTTTTTTGGCACTCATAAAAGTACCGTCAAAAACCTCACCTTCAAGCAAATGAAGCTCTTTTAGAACTTTAACATTACCATCTTTATCAACAAACTCTATCTTCACATCAGTTTCTTTTTCAATTGTCACTGATTTTTCATTTTCATAAAAATCACCACCATCCATATGTGAAACATGACATTTAGAATTCTCGGGCCAATCTTTTAAAGGAAGCCCCATTGATGTAGGATATTTTTGAGCATACTTTTTAACAGCCAAAGGTGCTCTTCTATCAGAATTGCCTTGTCTCAAAACGGGGTTAACAGCACTACCCAACACTTTAGCATATCTTTCCTGAATTTTCTTCTCTTCATCAGTTTCAGGCTCTTCAGGATAATCAGGCACTTTATACCCTTGTTTCTGAAGCTCTTCTATTGCCTCTTTGAGCTGAGGAATTGAAGCGCTGATGTTAGGCAACTTGATAATGTTAGCTTCAGGCTTATTAACAAGCTCACCAAGATATGCCAAATCATCTGAAACTTTCTGCTCATCAGTTAAATAATCCGGAAATGTTGCAAGAATCCTCCCGGCAACAGAAATATCCCTCACTTCAACATCAATATCAGCATGTTTCAAAAATGCTTTTACGATAGGTAAAAGAGAAAAAGTAGCTAAAAATGGTGCTTCATCCGTTTCGGTCCAAATAATTGTTGGTTTCTTTTCTGCCATAACCACTCCTCACAATTCTTATTTTAAACGTACCTTTGTATGCATCAATTACAAAGGCACCAAGATAATACACAGTTTTACTTTATTTCCTGTATACTGTATACAAATATACATAATTTGCTTAACAAAGTCAAGAAATATTGAATATTTTAATATTAGAACAGTATTTATTTTTATGAATCAAAGAATTTTAAAACTAATATATATTTTCCTCAATATTTAAAGCATATCTTCAAAAAAAACCTTATTTTAAATAACCCTACAACGATTTTAATTAAAAATTCATTTTGCTTAAATTTTAATATTATGATTTATTAATTTGATGATTGGTTCATTAATAACTTATCAACTGATACAGCTTTCATATTTTTAGCTATGTGTTATAGATTTTTTTAATAACAAATTAAAAAAAAGATGTCCGGGAATTATTTTTCCCTTCCCGGACAATAAATTATATTGAATATTAAGCGTAATCTAACTTGAAATCGCCCATCTTATGAAATTCTAAATATCTATATACTTCGTCCTTCTTAGGCTCTAACTTTTCTTTTATTATCTCAAAATACTCTTCAGGTGTTGGCAATTTACCTTTTAAAGCCGCTACTGCAGCAAGCTCTGCAGAACCAAGGTAAACTCTAGCACCATCCCCCATTCTGTTATCAAAGTTTCTCGTTGAAGTAGAAATTACAGTTGACTTGGAGCGAACCCTAGCCTGGTTACCCATACAGAGCGAACATCCAGGGATCTCTGTTCTTGCACCGATTGCAGAGTAAATTGAGTAATACCCTTCTTCCATCAATTGAGCTTTATCCATCTTTGTTGGTGGAGTTAACCAAATTCTTGTAGGTGCTTCTTTGCAACCTTCCCAAATCTTACCTGCGGCTCTAAAATGTCCTATATTTGTCATACAAGAACCGATGAATACCTCATCAATTTTATCACCGGCCACTTCGCTCAAAAGTTTCACATCATCTGGATCATTTGGACATGCTACGATAGGCTCTGTAATTTCAGATAGATCAATTTCAATTACTGCAGCATATTCTGCATTTTCATCTCTTTCGAGAAGAACAGGGTTTTCAAGCCACTTTTCGCATGCCTCTATTCTTCTCTTTAAAGTATCTGCATCCTGATATCCTTCTTCAATCATCCTCTTCATCAATGCGATATTACTACGTAAGAAATTAGCAACACTTTCTTCTGAAAGCTTAATTGTAGCACCTGCCGCTGACCTTTCTGCTGAAGCATCTGTCAATTCAAATGCCTGCTCCACAGTTAAATTTGGAAGACCTTCCATTTCAAGAATTCTACCATTGAATATATTTTTCTTACCTTTCTTCTCTACTGTTAAAAGCCCTTGTTTGATTGCAAAATATGGAATAGCGTTTACAACATCTCTTAAAGTAATCCCAGGATTCAATTCACCCTTGAATTTAACCAGCACAGATTCAGGCATATCAAGAGGCATAAAACCTAACGCACCAGCAAATGCCACGAGCCCTGAACCTGCAGGAAAAGATAAACCGATAGGAAATCTTGTGTGAGAATCACCACCAGTACCAACGGTATCAGGAAGCAACAATCTATTTAACCAAGAATGGATTACACCATCTCCAGGTTTAAGTGCAACACCACCTCTCTCAATAATAAATTGTGGAAGAGTATGATGCATTTTAACATCAGCAGGTTTTGGATAAGCTGCTGTATGACAGAATGACTGCATAAACAGCTCAGTTTGAAATTTCAAACAAGCAAGCTCTTTTAACTCATCAGCAGTCATCGGACCTGTGGTATCCTGAGAACCTACAGTTGTCATCTTTGGCTCACAAGCTGTTCCTGGTAACACACCTGGTAAGCCACAAGCTTTACCCACAATCTTTTGAGCAAGTGTGTATCCCTGATTTGGCTTAGGTGTAGGATTATCAGGCTTAATAAACAGATCACTTTCACCAAGCCCTAATACTTCTCTCGCCTTATTTGTAAGTGAGCGACCGATGATAAGATTTAATCTACCACCAGCTCTAAACTCATCCCTCAATGTAGGTGGTTTAATTTCAAATGTGGATAAAACTTCGCCACTCTCACTTCTTATTTCACCTTTTTTCGTATCAATGATTACAACATCACCAGTCTTCAATTTTGTCACATCGCACATAATTGGAAGACCACCGGAATCCTGGGTGGTATTGAAGAAAATAGGAGCAATCAAACCACCTATTACAATTCCGCCTCTTCTTTTATTTGGTACATAAGGGATATCTTCCCCAATATGCCACATCAAAGAGTTACAAGCGGACTTTCTTGAAGAGCCTGTACCAACCACGTCCCCAACAAATGCCACTTTATACCCTTCTTCACGAAACTGCTTAATGGTTTCTATCCCTCCTGGAAATCTTGTCTCACCCATACTGAGAGCATGCAATGGAATATCTGGCCTACTCCAAGCGTGTTTTGCAGGAGAAAAGTCATCAGTGTTGATTTCTCCATCAACCTTAAAAACCTTAACCTTAATTTCATCAGGAAACTCTGGCTTATTTGTAAACCACTCACCATTAGCCCAAGATTCTAACACTTCTTTTGCATACTTATTGTCTTTTGACATCTCAACAATTTTATCAAAAGCATCATACACTAAAATAGTGTTTTTAAGAGCTTCAGCCGCTTTAGAAGCAAGCTCATCATCATTTAACAAGTCAATAAGATAACCAACATTATAACCACCAATCATAGTCCCAAGTAAAAATACAGCATCTTCCTTTGAAACAACAGGTGATAATTTTTCACCTTTTGCTACTTTATAAAGCCACTCAGCCTTCACTTTAGCAGCAGGATCCACTCCTGGGGCAACCCTGTCTCTAATCAAATGAAGCAAAAAATCCTTTTTATCTTCAGGAGGATTCTCTAAAAGTTTGCACACTTCTTCTGTCAACTCAGGTGATAATGGCAAAGGCGGAATCCCCAATGCTTCACGCTCTTTTACATGTTCCATATACTTATCAAGCATAATTCACCCCTCACAAAAAATTTTGTATACTGTATACTATCTTTTTAATGTTTTGTCAATTTACTAAAACATATTTTTATATTCAATTATTGTTTAAAGCATATCAGATAATTCTTTAATTTTCACAACAAAACCTCTTATAATATAACGGCTTTTTAAAGCTATTAAAAATAGAACGCTATTTAAATGTATACAATATACAGTTGACTTTAAAGGGATTTTATGGCATAAAAAAAGCGTATTATCTTACAAAATCTCATATGTGAGGGTGATTATGGAGTTAAAAGAGGCAGTATTAGAGCTAATCAGGAGAGTTGCAACCGATTTACCCCCCGATATTGAAGAAGCTTTAAAAAAAGCTTATGAAAGAGAGGACGAGGGGACACCTGCAAAAAGTGTTTTTAAAACAATCCTCGAAAATGTAGAGCTTGCTAGAAAAAATTCCACACCAATCTGTCAGGATACCGGATCTTTGATATTCTACATCGATTTTCCTGTTGGCCACGCTGAAAAAACTTATCGTGAAGCCATTGAATGGGCTGCTGCAGAAGCCACAAAAAGACAATACCTTCGTCCAAATGCTGTGGATCCAATTACCGGGAAAAACTCAGGTAACAATATTGGTAAAAATGCCCCTTATATCCATTTCCATCAGTGGGATAAGGATGAAGTTAGAATCAGACTTATGCTCAAAGGTGGCGGTAGTGAAAACGTTGGTATTCAATACAAACTTCCAGATTCAAATCTGAAAGCCGGTAGAGATTTGCAAGGTGTTAAAAAAGTTATAATCGATGCTGCGGTTAAAGCTCAAGGTTTTGGTTGTGCTCCAGGGACCTTAGGAGTGGGAATTGGCGGCGACAGAGTTACATCCTATGCTCTCTCCAAAGAACAATTCTTCAGAAAATTGAATGAAAGGAATCCAAATCCAGAGATCGCAAAACTTGAAGAAGAACTTTATCAAGAATTGAATGAACTTGGTATTGGTCCTATGGGGTTTGGAGGAAAAACAACTGTCTTGGGTGTTCATATCGATGCTCAGCATAGGCATCCAGCTACTTACTATGTATCAATCTCTTACATGTGCTGGGCTTACAGGAGAAAATTTTTAACCATAAAAGATGGCGAGGTGACTTATGCCGATTAAATTAACTACACCAATAAGTGAAGAAGAAATAAGAAAATTAAAAGTGGGCGATGAAGTCCTTTTATCAGGTACAATCGTAACTGCAAGAGATCAAGCACATAAATTGATGGTGGAAGAAAAACCTGATTTTATCAGAGAATATTTAAAAGATTCTGTAATTTACCACTGTGGGCCTGTTGTTAAGAAAAATGATGATGGTAGTTGGGAATTTGTTGCTGCTGGTCCTACAACATCATCAAGGGAAGAACCTTATCAGGCCGATGTAATCTGTGAATATCAGGTTAGAGGTGTTATTGGTAAAGGTGGTATGGGACCAAGAACTGCTGAAGGCTTGAAGAAGTGTGGTGCAGTTTATTTTCATGCTGTTGGTGGAGCTGGTTCACTTATTGCAAAGAAAGTGATTAAAGTTAAAGAAGTTTTCAAGTTAGAAGAGTTTGGTACACCTGAAGCATTTTGGGTAATCGAAGTAGAAGACTTCCCTGTTGTTGTAACCATGGATTCTCATGGAAACAGCCTTCACAAACAAATCCTTGAAAAATCAGAAGAAAAAGCAAAAGAATTAATGGGTCTTAAATAGATATTCGGGAGCTTACGCTCCCGTTTTTTTCTTGCACATTCACGTGTCTTTTTCAAGGTTCTTTTTGCGTAATCATAAAATAACATTATGACACTCGTCACCAGCGACCGAGCACCTAACTTGAGGCTTCATTCTCACTACAGCCGCACTTTTCGTCATTGCGAGGGTCGTAGACCCGAAGCAATCTTTTGTGCAAACAGCAATGATTGTCGACTCATCCGTCACCAACGAGCGTCAGCGAAGCAATCTCCTGTATGCGAAGGGGTAAAATGGTCGACGAATGAGATTGCTTCGTCGCTTACGCTCCTCGCAATGACAAGGATTTGCCGTCATGTTAAAGTCAAGTAAAAATCCCCACCTTAGGGCCCTTAAAATTCCCCAGTTACCTTTTAGTATTTTTCATAGATTGTAAACTTTTGATTCTATAGCTTTCACCATTGATTCTAAAAATATGAGCATGATGTACGAGTCTATCTATGATAGCAGAAGCTAAAACAACATCACCAAATATATTACCCCACTCTTCGAAAGGCCTATTAGTAGTGATAATTATAGAATTATTTTCATATCTATGTCTGATTATTTCAAAAAATTCATCAACATGGTTTAAAGGTATTTTCTTAAAACCAACCTCATCAATTATCAGTAAATCCACACTTAAAAACTGTTTTAATACACTAAAATAACTACCATCTCCTTTCGATGATACTAATTTTGATACCATGTCATTGGCGTGAATAAATAAAACCTTGTATCCTTTCTTTAAAGCCTCTAATCCTATGGCATTTGCAAGATGTGTTTTGCCAACTCCTGGATTACCCATGAATATTATATTCTTCTTTTCTTCTATAAATCTGCAACTACTTATATCAAGTATTTCTTGCTTATTCAGTTCAGGCTGATAAGTAAAATCATACATAGGTAATGTTTTGGATGAATCCAACTTAGATTTTGAAAATCTTCTCTTAAAAGAATTATTCTGTCTGTTCACTGACTCATCATCAAGTAACAATTCAAGAAAATCCAGGTAACTCAAACTGTTTTCTATTGCATATTGATTTCGGCTTTCTAATGTCTTTGCCATTCCGGATAACTTAAAATTTGTTAGTTTTTTTAAAATATCTTGCATTTATACCCTCCCCCTCATCAATTAACTAATAAATCATATTTACTTAAATCATTCGAAAAACCACCACAGTTAACCGATTCTTTAGATGACGCATCTTTTTGAGTATATAAACCAGTTTCACATATCCTCTTTACTGACAAATAACTAATGGAATTAAACTCATTTGCTCTCTTACATGCCAATTCCACTGTATCTTTATCATAACTCTTCATCAAATTAAAAATTCCTTGCATCATACGGTGATAATGATGGGGCTTTTCTTCCTTTAACCTGTTATAAAATTCAAAGGTGTTTGTACCTATCTCAAGCGATTTTGCTTCATAATCTACAGATTTTAATTTCGGATTATGAGATTCTTTTGTTATGAATTCTCCTACTGATTTAGATATATTGTGAATTGCTATCTCTTCATATTTATCATTGTAAATTTTTAATATATTACCATTGCTGCGAATACTTACTTTGTTGCCTATGTAATTGTAGGGTACTGAGTAGTAATTATATCTGTAAGTAATGTGACCATAGCGGTTTACTATTCTTTCCGATATGTCATAAACCTCGTATCTCTGAGATGGTAAAGGCTGCAATTTACTTTTCTCCTTATCTACAAATTGTTCAAAAGGAATTTTTCTTGTCGTGCCATGTATTTTCTTGTTACATACATTGTCTTGCCACTTTCGTAGAAGACCTTTGACTTTATAATAATCTTTTTCTTGAATTGATTTGAAAAAATTATTCTTCACATATTTAATTCCGCTTTCCACTTTCCCTTTCTCCTGGGGATATCTCACCTTACAAGCAAATGGACTGCTACCGTAATATTCAAGCATTGCAGCATACTCTTTCTGTATTACAGGTTCATAAAAATTTGCTTTCAATACTCCAGATTTTAAATTGTCTATCTTGATTACTCTAGGAATTCCTCCAAAATATTCAAATGCATTAATGTGGCATCTTAAAAATGTTTCTACGTCCTGACTCCTAACTATTTCATAATATTTATATCTGCTATGAGATAGCACCATGCAAAATATCCAGCTCTTTACTTTTTTACCTTTTTCGCTATCATAAAGATAACCTATGTAACCGAAGTCCACTTGGGCTTCTTCGCCTGGTGGGGAAATTAATGGGACATAAATTCCATCCGGGCCTTTTAATTTCCTAACATACTTTTTCACACAACTGTAGCTTACGGATAAACCATGATCACTTATTAGTTTCTGATGGATTAATACTGCTGTTAAACCTTCTGAGAGGTATTCGATTATTTCTTCTTTGTAAGCCTCTAAAACACTTACTCTTGAAAATTTGGGTGTTTCTACTTTACCGTCTTTCACTTTGTCCCTTATCTTTCTCACTGTCTTCCTGTCGATCCCTAATTCCCTGGCTATTTGGGAAATATTTTTGCCTTGCGACAACAATGTCTTTACTGTGTAATACATTTCTACCCCCAGCATTTTATTTCCTCCAACCTGTGTATTTGTTGGAGGATGTTAACATACACAGGTGGGGATTTTTAAGGGCCTTTTACTGGGGAATTATTGTACCTTTAACA